>BNVF01000019.1 GCA_025997895.1 Spirochaetia bacterium | reverse complement strand
TTGTTATTCCTGCCCATGTGGACCGCCCTGCTTTTTCCATGACCAGCCAGCTCGGCGTAGTGGTAGCCGGCCCCTGGGCTGCCATTGAGTGTGTCCGCATTCCGCCGATACTGAACGGATCACCCCTGGACACCCTGGGCTACCCCCTCACCACCTCTTCTGACGCCCACTACCCTGAACATGTAGCCCGCCGCCCCTTTGAACTCGACATCAGCGCAGAAGAACTCCAACCCAATGGCCCCGGCGCCCCCGCCAGCATGGAAGCCTTTCAAAGGGCGTTGAGGAAGCGGCCGAGATCCTGATCAAATAGAAATAGTGGTAATTTAACTAATGATAGAAATGAGTGCTTTTAAAACTCAAACAAGGGCAGTTGCAGTCCCGCACCGTCAATGTCGGAAAGCAGACGGCGTATGCGCAGGGGATCATCGGGGCGTTCGATAAAGGAGCCGCCGCAGGTGATAAAATAGCGGGCACGTTTGAGTACCGCCCCAAGGCGGCGGAGGCCGTCGAAGCTGAGGGAGCGGGAGCGGCGGGTTTCGATGACGCGGCGGGCGGTTTTTGCGCCTATGCCGGGGATGCGGAGCAGGGTTTCGTAGTCGGCGCGGTTAATTTCTATCGGGAAAAAATCAATATGCTTCAGTGCCCAGGCGGTTTTGGGATCAAGATGAGAATCGAGGAAGGGTTCGTTTTCACCGAGAATCTCGGCGGCGCTGAAATGGTAGAAACGCAGGAGCCAGTCCGCCTGATAGAGACGATGTTCGCGTACCAGGGGCGGGCCGGGGGTCTCGGGCAGCCGGGGATCGCCGGCGCGGGGGTGAATGAAGGCGGAGTAATACACACGCCGCAGTTCAAATTTGCGGTAGAGGGAACTTGAAAGATTGATAATCTGCCGGTCGTCCTCGGCGCTGGCCCCAACGATAAGCTGAGTGCTCTGACCCGCCGGGGCAAAGGCAGGAGCGGTATTTTTTCCACACGATAGAAAGCGCGGTTTCCGCCGGTTCTCCTCAAACTCCAAATTCAGTTCGGAAAAATTCCCCATTGCGCCGAGTATCATTTTTCCCGATTTATCCGGCGCCAGGTTTTGTAAACTTTTTTCGGTGGGAAGCTCGATGTTGACACTGAGCCGGTCAGCCCAGAGCCCGGCCTCGCGGATGAGTTTTTCCCCGGTGCCGGGAATTATTTTAAGGTGAATGTAGCCGCCATAGCCCGCCTGGCTGCGCAGGGTTTTGGCAGTCTCTATGAGTTTTTCCATTACTATGTCGGGGTCGGCGAAAATACCAGATGACAGAAAAAGCCCCTCGATATAGTTGCGACGGTAGAATTCGCAGGTGAGGTCTACCAGTTCCTGCACAGTGAAACTGCTCCGTTTGACATCAGCAGAGGCGCGGTTTACGCAGTAGGCGCAGTCAAAGCGGCAGGAATTGGAAAAGAGCACCTTGAGCAGGCTGACACAGCGGCCGTCTTCGGTCCAACTGTGACAGACCCCGGCAGGCAGGCTGACGCCGAATTTGCCGCCTTTGCCGCTGCTGCCGGAAGAAGCGCAGGAAGCGTCGTACTTTGCCGCCGACGCAAGAATGGAAATTTTTTCGCCAAGGTCAACAGAACCGGACATCGTCCCTCCCTGCCAATACTATACACCCGTATAGAATAAAAAGCAAGAGACCGCCGCGCTTGAGTGTTTGGGGAAATAGAGGCTAAACGGTAATTTGTCGCACTGTTACATTATCACACTACCACAAGCGAAGGAGCCCTGAATCCTGATTTGTCCCCGGAGCGCACTGAAATATACGTTAAGGCGACTCGGGGCGGAAACTCACCCCTTTCACCTCGAAAATAACTCGGTTCAAGAGGTGATTTCCGCCCCGAGTCGCCTTTCAACATTTTCTTGAGGTGCGCTCCGATTTACCCCGGGATTCAGGGCTCCTTCGCTTGCATTTGCCGGTTATGTATACAACTGCCAATTACCGTTTCCCTTCGCTGAGGGGGATGATTTTTCCCCCTCACTGAGGAGGAATGGGGAGTTTTACTCCGTAAGGTAGAATGTGTCACCCGCCACGAGTAAGAAATAATCGCTAATGCAGCAGCGGGGAGGGCTTGTGGGCTATTTTTTGCTCGTAGTGAGCAGCACCTTCCCTCTCTGCGAAGGAAATGGTGATTTATTGAACAGTGTAACCAAACCACAACCGCAAATCGGGGTGGGCGGGGCAGCGGGGCACTGAAAGTTTTCCGGCGCTCTCCGCCGGAGCAGACCAGCGATCTAACGCAGCCCGCTAGGGCTGAACATGGCTGTTTCCATTGCCGCCCGGTTCCCTGAATATGGTATCCGCTCTGAATATCTTAACTCGCAAAGATCAGTATGAATCGCTCATCCGGGCGGAGGCTGCGTAGGCGGACTCCCCCGGCACTTTCAGTGCCCCGCTGCCCCGCCCACCCCGATTTGATGAGCGAGAGAATGCTACGCTGTGCGACAAATTACCGTTTTATCGCCCCGGCAGCTTGATACCCCCGGGCAGGCTGGGCACACTGGGCGCCTGTATGGTCGGTTGTTTGCCTTGCAGGGCATCCTGAATAGCCTGCTGGCCTTGCCGTTGAGCCTCGTCTTTGGCTTGCTGTACCGCCTGATCCGCCGCTGCTTTAAGCTTCTGCTCAAACTCGGTTTTTTTATTGGTAAGGGTGTTCTTCAGTTGATCCATAGCGGCCTTGTCGCCGCGGGCTACACTAAAGAGGGTATCCATTTCTTCTTTGGAAATAAACTTGCCGTCTATGTACTGGCTGATCCGCTCGCGCAGTACACGCTCAATTTCGTCCATCGCCTTTTTGGCGTAGGCGTTGACCATGCTCCGCATCGCACGGTTGATAAGATCGGCTATGTTTGTCGTAATCTTGAATTCATCGTTCCGGTCAACCCAGTGGGCGTACTGGATGCCTAGATCAATAGAGCCGGCTTCCTGTACCGCACTGTCTACTGCCTGGGCAAGGGTACCCACCGGGTCTACCAGCCGGGCCTGGGCTATGCGCACATCGCCGCCGCCGGAGACGCCGCCATTGGTGTGACCGCTCAGATTCATCGAGAACGCGGCGGCGCCGTTAAAGCCGTTAATGCCCACCTTGCCAAGCTGATCCCCCAGACTCACCGGGAAACCCTTGCCGTTCAAACCCGCAGTGAACCGCTCTGCGCTATTGGTTCTGAAATCGGCGCTTCCCTTAAAACCAAGCTGCCGCTCAAGGCTGCCGCCATCCTCGGTAAGCCCCAGTGTCAGGGAAACCGGCCGGTTAGTCAAATCCGGATCAGAACTGATATCCCGCATATCAAAGGCCCAATTCCAGGCGCTCGTGCCCGTCGAAGCCGGCAGGGTAAAATCAGAAGCAAGAATGCCCAGGAAAAACTGGGGATAATTTCTGGTGGGGAAAATCACGTCCCGGCCCTTAAAGGCGATTTTCGGCGTGGGCTTTGGTTTTTCCGTTTTCGGCTTTGCCGCAGACTGGGCTTTCAGCTTTTCAATAGCTTCCAGGGCGCGGAGGCCGTAGTCCAGGTACTGTTCGGCGGTATCGGAAAGCACTTCCCGAATCGAAGGTTCCAGAGCGGCAAAGGCCGAACCGCTTCCCAGATCGATGTAGGACTTTAAATGATCAATGTCGTCAGTCAGCGCGGTACGCGCGCTCTGTTCCAGATTCTTCGCCATATTAATATCGGTTTCGATGCCGCTTACCATCTTTGTTGCATCATCAGCGGCAGTCTGCACCGTAGTTACCATGGTGTTGATTTCCTGAATAGTGCGCGTAACGGTTTCAATATCCCGGATATTATTTACGTTAATGTTGAGCAGCGGCTGGGCGGCTGCTTTCAATTCCCCGGTTCTGGACTTTGCCAGATCAACCTGCCCCTGCCATTTTGCCAGAGTTTCGTTATATGCCGCAATAGCCTCGTCGTATAACCTGGGGGTGTTGAGTTTATCATATTCCCGGTTTAGCAGGGCCATAGCGTCAAAATTCTGCAAATCAACCAGCGGCGGCGCGTCGCTCTTGGGCTTTTCTTTTTTCACCTTGGGCGGCCGCGCCGGCAAAGCGCCGGAAACAGTCCGTCCGGTTCCAAAGCGAATAGTGTCCGCCCGAATTTCCTCGATATAGATTTTTCCCCGCAGCACCGCCTCGGGCTTCAAACTGATCACCGTCCTGCCCATCTGAAACAGATTCTGCATGGGGCTGTCCCTGTTCGCCACGGTAATTTCGCCGATGGAAATGCGGAAGCGGAGCAGACTCAGACGGAAATTATGCACATCGGCCCTGGCCTCAAAAATCGCCTCCAGCCCCTTCTCCATAGCCCGCCCCAAAAGCGGATTGGCAAAAACCGTAAAGAAAATAACCAGCGCCGCGACAACTGCCGCCGCAAAAAACAGCGGAACCAGCTTAACCACGCCTTTCCGGTTGTTCTTTATAGCCTTAAACAGCAGCTTGAGTTTTTTAAGATCAGCCTTCCCCAGCCCTTCCCGGAGCACAAACACTTCTTCCTTTAATTCATAGCACCCCTGAAAAAATTTCTTGTCACTCTGGTGCTCAATAAATTTCACATAACGCTTTTCAAATACTTTCTGTTTTATCGATTTTTTCATACTGCCACACTCCTACCCTTTGGAAACCGCTTTCTCAATGGCTGCAAGAAAGGGGATCTTTGCAACAGCCTTAATCAATTTTAAGTTTCTGATCTTTGGTGCAACTGTATTCCGGTACAGGGGAATCAGTGCCATGAACAAAAGGAAAACCGGCAGCCAGAGCACAATGCCGCCGGCAAGGCCCCCCGCTACCAGGGTATTGTTGAATTTGGTGAAAGGCACAAAGGGCATATTGTAGAGGGTGGTAAAGAAGGGCTGCAGCGCTTCGATGTGCAGCAGTTCCCAGCCCAGCACATCGACCAGCGGCGCGATTACCGGCGAGAGCAGTTTAAGCACCGCCATAGAGAACAGCTTTGAACCGTGGTTATGGGTAAAAAAGAAGGAAACCAAAAACAGCACAATCCAGAAAAAATTTCCCGCCGGAACCAGACCCAGCAGCAAACCCCAGGCAAAACCCGCCGCAAGCTGGCTTTTTTTTACATTGCCGTTTAAGGCAAGGATCAATTTTGCTATACCGTTTATCATACTTTTACTATAGTACTGTGAAAGGCGGCTGTAAAGCACTTTCCGCTGCCCAAAACTCCTCATTTTATGCTTCTCAGGATTTTGTACCTCTTTTATGGGTCAAAATGACACAATTTTAAGGCATTTGGGGGGCTTTGAGTCATTATGAGCCATCCGAACAGAAGTTGCCGGAAAAACAGACTGATTTATGCCTAAAAAACTCATAAATTCACCAAAAATAGCGTTTAATACGAAACTTTCACTTGAAATACGGAGATGGCACGGTTCTTGCTAATATATAGGCAAATAAACCAGGAGGCGTTAATGACCGCGATTAAAGTCAAGAAATCGAAGAGAATGGTAAAGGACAGTGATTTTGATGAAAACACACTTAAAATGTACTTTAAAGAAATCAGCCGTTTCCCCCTGTTAAGCAAAGAGGAGGAGCTTGAGACCGCCCGCGCCGCAGTGGAAGGCAACAGGGCCGCACGGGAAAAGCTGACAAACTCGAATCTGCGTTATGTGGTTAGTGTGGCAAAAAAGTTTCAGGGACAGGGAGTGCCCCTTTCAGACCTGATCGGCGAAGGCAATATCGGCCTTATGAACGCCATAGACCGTTTCGATGCAAACAAAGGCTGCCGTTTTATCACCTATGCGACATGGTGGATACGCCAGGCCATCCTGGAGGCGTTATGCGAAAAGAGGATGATCCGGCTGCCCCGTAACCGCACCGCAGAACTAATCCAGATTGAAAAGGCCCGCGAGCAGGTACAGTATCATCAAACAGCGGGAAGTGAACTTATGGAAATAGCCGGACTGCTTGACATGGACATTGAGCACGTTAGGGATCTGCTCAATATCTCCAAAGAAATGGTCTCCCTGGATACTCCCGTCGTTGGTAATGACGCAGTAGTGGGCGACTTTATCGAAGCTGAACAGTACCTCACCCCGGATGACAGCGCAATGGATCAGTTATTGTCAGACGACATCGAAAATGTTCTGCGCACACTGGATCAAAAAGAAGCGGCCGTCATTCGTTACCGCTTCGGCCTTGGTCACTGCCCGGCTCTTACCCTTTCGGAAGTCGGCGACTATTTTAATATAAGCAAAGAACGGGTCAGGCAGATTGAGGAAAAGGCGATTTCACGGCTGAAGAATCCGGTAAGGTCCTATCGGCTGATGGAATATGCTTAAGGGACTGTGGGTATTACCCCAGGTATTCCTTTAATACCTGCATGACCGCGTCAAAGTCCAGGGGTTTTCCCATGTGGCCGTTCATACCGGCGGCAAGGCAGCGGTCGACATCTTCCTTGAATACGTTAGCCGTCATGGCGATAATCGGAACTTGCCTGCTCAAATTCCGGGGTTTTTCCCAGTCGCGAATTTTGCGGGTAGTTTCGTAGCCGTCCATGCCGGGCATATGGATGTCCATGAAGATCAGGTCGAAGCTGCCGGAGTTGGCAGTGAAAATGTCATATGCCCTTTGGCCGTCTTCGGCCTCGGTTATGCTAAGACCCAGGGGTTCAAGCACGGTGATTACTATTTCGCGGTTGATTTCTACGTCTTCGGCAAGGAGGATGCGCTTGCCGGTGTAGTCGGGTTCCCCGTCGGCTTCGATTTCCGCTGACACCGCAGGGTGGTTTTCAGAAAATACGGCGATTGCTTCGGCAAGGGATGGGACGGCGGAAGGGGCGGGGATTTCGGCGCGGATGGTAAAGATGAACGATGCGCCGTGGCCTACTTCGGACTCTATACGGATATTGCCCTGCATCATTTCTACTATTTTTTTGGAGATAGCCAGACCAAGGCCAGTACCGCCGAATTTGCGGGCAATGCTGGAATCGACCTGCACAAATGATTGAAAGAGTTTATCCTGCTGCTCCTTTGATATGCCTATTCCGGTATCGCTTACGCTTATTTCCAGGGTGCAGAAACCGCTCTCGCTGCCTGCAAGGCTTACGCCAAGGGTAATGCAGCCTTCGTCGGGGGTAAACTTGATGGCGTTACCTATCAGGTTGGTGATAACCTGGGCAAGGCGCTGCTCATCGGTAATGATCCTGGCGGGAATTGCCGGGTCCAGATTCACCGTGAGTTTCTGCTTCTTTTCATCTAACCTGAATTCAAAAATACTGGCTACCCGCTGAATCATATCGGAAAATTCAAATTCGGTGCAGGAAAGATCGAATTTGTCTTCTTCAATTTTGGACATATCCAGAATGTCGTTAATGATGCCCAGGAGGTGGGTGGATGCGCCTTCGATTTTTTCAAGACAGTAATCCTTCTGTTCCGCTTCCGCCGAGCCTTTGGCAATGGTGGTCATACCGATGATGGCGTTCAGGGGTGTGCGGATTTCATGGCTCATGTTGGCAAGGAAGTTCGACTTGGCGCGGCTGGCCTGCTCAGTACGTTCTTTTGCCTCAAGGATATCGGTCATGTCATGGAACAACACAAATGCACCCTGAAACGATCCTTCATCATTGTACATCGGCGTAAAGTGAATCTCGTAATGCCGATCCTTGCCATCCCGGCCTATGTCCAGCAAACGTTCAAATATAACGGGTTTTTTTTCGGCCCTGGAAGTTTTAAAAAAAGCAACGATCTCGTTGAATGTTTCAGGACTGGCAAAAAGGGAAAAAACTTCGCGGTAATGTTTCTTGTGAATTTCGTCAAAGTGTTTGATGCGGGCGCGCTGCATAAAAATATCGGCGCAGTAGATCAGGTAGCCGTCCTTGTCCAAAAGCAGAATGATGTCCGGGCTGTGGGTAAACACCAGGTTCATGTAACTTTCCTGCCGCACAAGCCAGCGATCTTTTATGGAACGGACATATTCATATACCACGGTAAGGATCAGCACAAAGAGATACACCCCGCAGATAAGGGCGGCTTCCGACAGGGTATAATTGAAAGTCGCCAGGCCCGGCACAAAAGTGCCTGTCACCGTAACGGCAAATAAAACCAGAGCAGGGATCAGCCCCGCAGACAGTCCCAAAGTAAAAATGGACATCAGGGGATAGGAGTAAATCCAGAGGCTCGCAAAACCCTGCATCTCGGATTGAGTAAAAATAGAAATACCGCAAAAACAGCCGAAGATGGCGATGGTGACAGAGCCGCCCACTATAAAGGGAAGCTCGGTGCGCAGGAGGAAAAGATTCAGAAAAATCATAAAGCCGATGACGATCTGAAAAAGCCCCTGATCGATGTTTCCCATCTGCATATCGGAAACGCCAAAGCCGATGATTAAAACCGACGCGACGGTATAAGTGAAGTTAAGCACAATGAGACGGAGCATGGCGTCCATGTCCATCTCGTCATGCATACTTGAGTATTTGCCGCTGGTCAGGCAGGAAATGATAAAACCCATTAACGCTTTCATGATGTGATTTGGGGAATTTTCTTGTCCCGATCCTTACCCAGTAATTTTACAGCACAGGAAACTGCCACCAAAATTCCCAGCACCAGGAGCATGACGGCAATACCCATCTGCAGGCCGTCAACAGAGGGGTTGAATTTTCCATTCATTAAAAGCAGATACTTGTTTCGTATGGTCAAAACCAGGGACAAATAGGTAACCGCCAGCATGATGACCGTCGGTACGACAAGCATGAATATTCTGCGGCCGGTTTTTTTGAAGAACAGGGTACAGGCGATAAGGGTAAGGGCCGCAAGAAGCTGATTGGCGGCGCCGAACAACGTCCAAATATTTTGATAGCCCATAATCGCCAGAAGATACGCCGGCAGCAGCGTAAAAACAGATGCTGCGGCTTTGCTGTTAAGAATCCTGAACAGGGGCTTTCCTTCCCGGCTGTGTTCTTCCAGCGAAAAAAGCTCCTGAAAACTCAAGCGCCCAAGCCGGGCAACAGTATCAAGGGTGGTGAGTACAAAGGAAGACACCGCCAGGGAGACAATGGTGAACGAAGCCCGGCTGGGCAGGCCCAACTGGTGGAGAAAGCCCGAGACCGCAGTGGCGAAAATAACCGGCGGCGTTCCACGGGGCAGGACTCCGTTACGCGCAAGAGAACCCACCGAAATAAGGGCCAGCACCGCCACCAGTGTTTCCACCAGCATGGCGCCGTAGGAAACGGGGAGCATATGCCGCTCGCTGCTCAACTGCCGGGAAACCGCGCCGGTAGCCACCAGTGAATGAAAGCCGGAAATCGCGCCGCAGGCGATAGTAATAAAAAGGCCCGGGAAAAGAAGATTACCGTTAATATTAAAACCTGCAAAGGCGGGGATGGAAATTGTGGGGGCTGTAAAAACAACACCGATAAACGCCGCCAGAACCATAGCAACCAGCAGGAAGGAGCTGAGGTAATTCCTGGGCTGCTCCAGCACCCAGACCGGAACCACCGAGGCGGTAAAAATATAGGCGAAAATCAGGTACAGCCAAATATATTTATCGATATATACCGGAAAGAAAATCCCTATGACTATGCAAATAATAAGCAGATCGATGGCAATGATGGCACTTGCCAGGTCAGACGCCTTACGCCTGCGGATAAGGAAACCCAGACCCACTGCGGCGACGATAAACAAGCTCGATGTGGATGCCACCGAAGCGTTGGTCGTGATCTGCGCCCCGGCGCTGTCAAACCCCGCAAAAGTACCGGCCACAATATCCGCAAAAGCCCCGGCGATGAGCACCGAAAAAAGCCAGACAAAAACGAGGAACAGGCGTTTGCCCGCCTTTCCCACATAACATTCAATTACAAAACCGATGGACTTGCCCTTGTTTTTTACTGATGTATAAAGGGCTACAAAGTCGTGGACAGCACCAAAAAAAATCGACCCAAAAATGAGCCAGAGCAGTACCGGCAGCCAGCCAAACATTGCGGCAATAATGGGGCCAGTAATCGGCCCGGCGCCCGCTATAGAAGCAAATTCATGGCCAAATACCACCGCCGGCGTAGTAGGTACATACTCCATCCCGTCTTCCAGTTCGCAGGCAGGGGTTTTCCGCGAAGGATCTATACCCCAGACACGCGCCAAAAACCTGCCATAGAGCAGATAGGCCAAACTCAGCGCCACAACAGAAATTATGAGCAGCAACAATCCATTCATTGGCATATATTATACTTTATACAAGGATATTTTTCTATATGACAGTAATTCTCATAGTACCAGACCACTGCGTTGCGTGAAAGAGCAAAATAAAAGGGGGGCTAGCGGTCATGCCTTTTCCGGCATACTGCCGCATTTTCCGTCGCCCCCCTTACGCTTCGTAGTCCTCACTCGTCGCTTTGCTCCTCGCTCCGGTCTACTGCGCTATCCCCCATTGGTAAACCAAATAGTTTCTTGTCTTTCATAATCCATGAATTGTCCACCAATCCCGTAAGTTGCCAATATTTCCTGGGAAAATATTGGAATAACCCCACCGAATAAAAAAAACATTGACAATAAAACAACAACAGCCCTAAAATATTTTCTATTCATTTTGTTTAACTCCATGAAATGTTCCAGTTACCGGATTGGGTGCAACCAAATACATTGTCAATTCTGTGGCGCTAGTGAGGGCAAACATTCCGATATCTGCATTAAAACCATCACTATGAATAAGACCGTAATTTCCCTCCAGGGTATATGTCCCAGTAGGACTCCCATTTGTAATGGAGACAGAACCCATTCCGCCTGATCCATCCGCTACAGCAATTGAAACAGTATAGGTATTTCCATTGCTGGTTGTATCATTATCGCAACTGAGAACCACTATGCCGAATGTCATTAGCATTATCAACATACAAAATTTGTTGTATAAAGAAAGGAGAAACTATGGCAATTTTAAAAGACGGAAAAACAGAAAACCTTACCATCAAAGTCGAGCCCGACTTTAAAAAGCGGGCTGAAGCGGTCCGGCAAAAATATTTCAACCGTATCCCCATGAATATCTTCCTGGAAATGATGGTAGAAGTGGGGATTGAGGTGGAAGAACAATTCGCCGCCCTTAAAAAAGAGATGATTGCCGAGGTAGCGAAAAAACAGCCTAATCTTTTTATAACTGGCGAGCAAAGTGCAAAAAAGGGCGGGAAGGGCTAAAGGACTAGAGGTATTTTCAATTATCAGACCAGATTTGTCTCATCATCCTGCCGGCAGTCCTGAATATCCTCAACAAAAACCGTATCGTTACTAATCTGGTATACAATTCGATACCGGCGGCCTGAAAGCATATACCGGTATTTTCCCTGCTCTATATAGGGACGATCAAAATAGGGATTTCTCTGGGGCATATGTTCCAAAGACTGAATGTCTTGAATGAGAGTTTGAAGCAGCTTGCGGGCGCCATTTTCGCTTACCTGGGCAAGAAACAGGAAGTGATCATACATTCGGTCATTGACGGAAGGAGCTGTCATAACCCGGTATTTTTTCATTTTCCCTGTTTTGCGCCCTGGGCAATGGCTTTCAACATATTTTGCCTGAATTCGTCGACAGTGTAATCTTTTGTGCCGGTTAAACGGGCCTGTTCGGCGCTTACCAAACGTTGGGCGGCGGCTAGATCTTCCTCCCGGCGGCTATATGTTTCAATATCCATAAGTACCATATCACCTTCCCCGTTTCTGGTTAAAAAAACCGGGATTTTCCGGGTCCGGCATATTTCGGCGACGGTATTATAATTTTTCCGCAGTTCGCTGGAAGATTTAATAACAGGATGCATTATATATCTCCTCATAGACTTATTCGTTGCCAAATTATACCCTAATTATATATCAAATTCAACTACTTAATTTGCCTTTTATTAATAAGCCCTGCTCATCCCAAATTCTCCCCTTGAATAAATCCCGTTGCGGGACTAAAATAATCGTATCCTATCTATTTTGTTGAGGAAAAAAATGGCTGAAAAAAACATGGTTATGATTGACGGTAATAACGCGGCGGCTTATGTGGCCCACGCGCTGAGTGAAGTAATCGCGATTTACCCGATTACCCCTTCCAGTCCTATGGGGGAGTTTTCGGATGAATTTTCCGCCCAGGGCCGGAAAAACCTGTGGGGGACTATTCCCCAGGTTGTGGAAATGCAGTCCGAAGCAGGAGCTGCGGGGGCGGTGCACGGGGCTTTGACTACTGGCGCGCTTTCCACCACCTTTACCGCTTCCCAGGGGCTGCTGCTCATGATCCCCAATATGTACAAAATCGCCGGGGAGCTCACTTCCACGGTGTTCCATATCGCCGCACGGGCGCTGGCTACTTCCAGTTTGTCCATCTTTGGCGATCATCAGGATGTAATGGCCTGCCGCCAGACCGGCTGGGCAATGCTGGCTTCTAACAGCGTACAGGAAGTTATGGACATGGCGGTTATTGCCCATGCCGCCACCTTGCGTGCACGGGTGCCTTTCCTTCACTTCTTTGACGGTTTCCGCACCAGCCACGAGCTGCAGAAAATCGAGGAAGTTCCCTACGATGTAATGAAGCAAATGATCGACGATGATCTGGTCCGCGCCCACCGGCTTCGGGGACTTACCCCGGAAAAGCCCTCCATTCGGGGCACTGCCCAGAATCCGGACACCTATTTCCAGGGCCGGGAAGGGGTCAATAAATATTACGATAAAGTCGTGGGTATCGTTCAGGCGGAAATGGACAAGTACGCCAAACTCTCAGGCCGCGCTTATCATGTGTTTGATTATTACGGCGCAAAAGACGCCGAGAAGGTAATTGTCATTATGGGTTCCGGCGCGGATACCTGCGAGGAAACCGTGGATTACCTCACTTCCAAGGGTGAAAAAGTCGGCCTGCTCAAGGTGCGGCTCTACCGTCCCTTTGATGCGAAGCTCTTTGTAAAAGCTCTGCCCGCAACAGTAAAGGCCATTGCGGTGCTGGACCGTACCAAAGAGCCGGGTTCCCTGGGTGAGCCGCTGTACGAAGATGTGCGTACCGCTATCGGCGAAATGCAGGCAGCAGGCGAAGCGCCCTTCTCCAGCTACCCGCTGATCCTGGGCGGCCGCTATGGTTTGGGTTCCAAGGAATTCACCCCTGCAATGGTCAAGGCGATTTACGAAAACCTTTCGGGCAAAAAAATTGCCAACTTCATCGTAGGTATTAAAGACGATGTGCAGGGCAAGAGCCTGGACTACGACGAGCATTTTGTGCTTGCCGAAGAAGGCATGATCGAGGCCATGTTCTACGGCCTTGGCGCTGACGGTACCGTGGGCGCGAACAAAAACTCCATCAAGATAATCGGCGACGCAAAGCCGGAGCTCAACGCCCAGGCATACTTCTCCTACGACTCCAAAAAGTCCGGGGGTTTTACCGTTTCTCACCTGCGCTTCGGCAAAGGTGCAATACGCCGGCCCTACCTTATCACCAAGGCGGACTTCCTGGCCTGCCACAAGTTCTCTTATATGGAAACTTTCGATATGCTGGCGAACATCAAGGAAGGCGGTACCTTCCTCCTCAACAGCCCCTTCAAGGCGGCGGACGTATGGAAGGAAATTCCCGTGGAAGCCCAGAAGAGGATCATTGACAAGAAAGTCAAGTTCTATGTAATTAACGCCGCCGAAATTGCGCGTAACACCGGCATGGGAAACCGTATCAACACGGTTATGCAGGCCGCTTATTTCAAGATTTCAGGCGTATTGCCCCAGGACGAAGCGGTGAAGTACATGAAAAAATTCATCGAAAAGTCCTACGGCAAAAAAGGCGCGGACGTGGTGCAGAAAAACTACGCCACTGTTGATGCCTCTCTGAATGCGGTGGAAGAGGTGAAGTACCCCTCCGGCGCCGATGGCAGCATCCACATGAAGAAGCCTTTTGCCACCGCCAAGGATAACTGGATCAAGGACGTGCTGGGCACCATGTCCATTCAGGAAGGCGATAAACTTCCGGTAAGCAAGATTCCCGAAGACGGCACCTTCCCCACCGCCACCACCCAGTACGAAAAGCGCTCGGTGGCGGAACGGGTGCCGATTTGGAATCCCGAAGTGTGTATCCAGTGCGGCAACTGCGCGGCAGTTTGTTCCCACGCCTGTATACGCATGAAGAACCTGAGCGATGCCGAAGCGGCAAAGGCCCCCAAGGGCCTTAAGACTGCGGCCATCAAACCCAAGCCGGTGGACGGCCAGAAGACGACTCTGGTTATTTCCGCCGAAGACTGTATGGAATGCGGCGTCTGTCTCAACATCTGCCCGGTTTCCAAGGATCAATCCAAACCCTGCGCCCTGTCATGGAAGTCCTACTCGGACGATCCCGAATATCACGCCGAACAGGTGGCGGCCTGGGAATTTTTCCAGGCTCTGCCGGAGACTCCCCCCGCCGGTGAACTCAACACGACCAAGGCCCTTGCCTACAAGCAGCCCCTCTTTGAATTCTCCGGCGCCTGCGGCGGCTGCGGCGAGACTCCCTATGTGAAGCTGATGTCCCAGCTCTTTGGCGATCGGGCGATCATCGCCAACGCCACCGGCTGTTCCTCAATTTACGGTGGCAATCTGCCCACCACTCCCTATTGCCAGCGCGCCGATGGCCGCGGTCCGGTGTGGTCCAACAGTCTCTTTGAAGACGCCGCCGAATTCGGCCTTGGTATGCGGCTTACCAGTGACAAGCTCGCCGAGCACGCCCACGAAGTAGCAGCCAAAGCCAAGGGCGAAGGTATCGCCGCCGCTATCATCGACAAGATCCTGGCCAATACCCAGGCCGATGACGCCGCCATTGAGACGCAGCGTAAAAATGTGGACGAGCTCAAAGCCGCCCTCAGGAGCGACAGCAAGCCCACGGCAAAAATGCTGCTCTCGTTAGCTGACTATTTCATCAAGCGCTCGGTGTGGATACTGGGCGGCGACGGCTGGGGCTACGACATCGGCTACGGCGGTCTTGATCACGTTATCGCCTCCGGCAGGAACGTGAACCTCCTGGTTATGGATACCGAGGTCTACTCCAACACCGGTGGCCAGATGTCCAAAGCAACCCCGGTAGGCGCCATTGCCAAGTTCGCCGCTGCGGGCAAAGAGATCACCAAGAAAGACCTGGGCGCAATGGCCATCAGTTACGGCTATGTGTACACCGCCAAAATTTCAATGGGTGCCAACATGGCCCAGACCATCAAAGCCTTCCGCGAAGCAGAATCCTACGACGGCCCATCTATCATCATCGCCTACTCCCACTGCATCAACCACGGCATCGACATGAGTAAGGGTCTTGAGCAGGGCAAAGCGGTGGTAACATCCGGTCTCTGGCCCCTGTACCGCTACGATCCCCGGCTCAAGGATCAGGGCAAGAACCCCTTCCAGCTTGACTCCAAAGACCCGACCACCAGCCTTGAGGATTTCATGTACAAGGAAGTGCGCTTCAAGAGTCTCAAAGCCGCCAGCCCCGACCGCGCCGACGCCCTGCTTGCCAAGGCCAAGGCCCAGACCGAGCGGGTGTGGAAAGAGTACAAGTATTTAGCCGATCGGCCGTTCTAAAAGGCGGTTGTTGATTGAAGGATAGCCCGGAGGCGCTAAAGCGTTTTCCGGGCTTTTTAATTGATGGCGCATGGGGCCCCGTAGTTTCTGCCGTCATTCCGTAGGTAAAGAACTCGCTAGTACCGGCGGTGAGGGGCTCTGAATCCTGATTTTCGTCCGGGAGCACACAGGAAATTTACTCGGCGCGGGGCGGGGGCGCAGCGGGGGCTGAAAGTTTTCCGGTGTTCCTCGCCGGAGCAGACCAGCGATCCAACGCAGCCCGCAGGGCTGAACTTGGCTGTTTCCATTGCTGCCCGGTTCCCTGATTATCATATCAACTCTGAATTACATATCTCGCCATGATCAGAATGAATCGCTAGTACCGGGCAGGAGACTGCATAGGCGGACTCTCCCGGCACTTTCAGCCCCCCGCTGCGCCCCCGCCCCAGCCCTACTGCTGGGGAGCGGGTAAATTATCTCATTTTGAAACCCGCTTAGTAGATTGCCAAAATCCCCATAATGGGCTAAATTTACTTTGGAGGATGATATGGCGGAAGATTTGATGGACAAGGTATTTTCCTTCTTTTCCGGCGATGATTTAACTGATGATAAAAAAATGCTCCTGAAGCAAACCCTCAAGGAGTTGAATCAGAACAAATACGCCAAATTTTTCAGGCTTAAAACCGAAGAGGTCGACCCTTCACTGGCCGCGTTCTTTTTTACCGTGTACAAGATGACATACCCTGTCAGGGCCTTTGTGCAGGATGAGAAAAAAATAGGGCGGCTCAGGCAGATAATTATTGAAGCCTTCATGGACAGCTCCATTCTTGAGACGGTCAAGCGGCTCGATTCCGCCGCTCTGGAGGCACGGGCCAAAACCACGGCGCCCCAGGAATTTGCAGCCCAGATCCAGACCGATCTGAACAAACTTTCCTCCCAGTTTGACAGCGGCCGGATAAGCGGCGCTGACCGGTGTTACAATCTGGTGGAAGCCATAGCGCAACTGGCCAATTACGATTTTCCGGCGTTTTTCAAAAAATTTGACGAAAATTTTACCGAGGGGACTTTCAGCGGAGATCCCAAATTTCCCGCAATAAAGTCAAGTTTAATTGTCAGGGAATTGGGCGAATTTCTGGCTGTCATCCAGCCCCTTAAACCGGAAGACGATTGGAACAATTTATTGAACCTGCTCAAAATCTGTTCCGGTCAGGAACTGGTGCAGCCGGATCTTTTTACTTTGATGATCAAAAATATCAAGGACGTTCAGAATTCAAAAATGCTGGAATTTATGATTCAATACACCCTCAAGAATCCGGTGTGGCAATACAGGCCAAAAATTCCAAGCGGGCATATTGGCGAATCCTGGTTGGAAAAAGTAACCGGAGAAGCTCAGGGTTTTATTGAGTCCATCAACAATGCCCAAAAGAACAGCCAGATTAGCGCCCTTACCAAACAGATATTCGCCGGTGCTGATCTTTTCAGACTGGACAATTATGTCCCTGCAAAGGGGGAGATTTACCGCAAGCGGAATCTGGAATACTTTGCCTACGCCGAAGGGCTTAATTATCTGAAAGCCTTTTTGGATGATTATCTTGACAAGGAAATTAAGGAGCTCTGCGATATTCTGCTTATCCGCGGTCAGTGGACAAACAACACTATGTCCAGAGAAATGTCTGAAGCCCTGCACCAATTGCTGGACATGCCCGCGCTTATCACCTCGTTAGACGAAACTATGTCGGAAGACGGCAGCGACGGTTCGCGGCTAAAAGCGTCCATGCTGCGGGTAGACCGGGACAAAACCCAGGCGCGTTACATCAACAGCATAATCGGAAACAACAACGATGAAGCCCTGGAGATGATAGGCAAAGCCGCCCAGGAATTCATCGTTATCGGCAAACACATGAAGAGTCTGATAGAGGATGTACAGAAAAAGCACCCCGAATTGCTTATCAACTGGAGAGAATTGAATATGGCTTCCAAGGAGCCCCTGGCCCAGCGGATGATCGAAGACTACAAGAAGATCAACTACTTTGTGCAGCTCATGCGGCTGTGTACAGTGTAAGCCTATGTATCTCACCAAATCGAGTGTCATCCGCCGAATCGGTTTTGTTTCAACCCGCTTCAAGGGCAACGACGGCGTGTCTCTGGAAACCATTAAATGGCGGCAAGTTCTGGAGCGGATTGATTATGAGTGTTTCTATTTTTCCGGCCTTTCCGACTGGGAGCCGAAAAAATCCATGGTGGTGGACGAAGCCTTTTTTGCCCATCCAAAAATTGAGGAAATTCAGAGCCGCTGTTTTGGCAACACCGTCAGAGATGAAAAACTTTCAGGCGAGATTCAGGCAGTCCGCTTTAAATTAAAAACGGCGCTCTACGATTTTGTGGGACAGTTTAAAATCGACCTTATTATAACCGAAAACGCCCTTACCATTCCGATGAACATTCCCCTGGGTCTCGCGCTGACCGAACTTATCGCCGAAACGGGGATTCCTGTTATCGCCCATCATCACGATTTTGCCTGGGAGCGCCAGCGCTTTTCGGTGAACTGCGTGGCGGATTATCTTTCCATGTCCTTCCCACCCCGGCTGCACACCATCAACCATGTGGTGATCAACTCCGAAGCCCGGCAGCAGCTTTCCTACCGCTGCGGCCTTTCTTCGATTATCATCCCCAACGTGCTCGACTTTGACACCGCCCCGCCGGTGATGGATGATTACGCCCGAACTATGCGCAAAGACCTTGGGGTCGGCGACGGCGAAGCCCTGCTGCTGCAGCCCACGCGGATTGTTGCCCGCAAGGGCATTGAGCACGCTATTGAGCTGGCAAGCCGCTTAAAGGATAAAAAGGCAAAACTGCTCATCAGCCACCAGGAGCGGGACGAGGGTTCGGACTATTACCAGCGTACTATGGATTACGCCGCCCTTATGGGCGTGGAAGTGATTATCTGCCCGGACATTATCGGCGCCGAGCGGGGAACGACCGAGGCGGGACAGAAAAAATACAGTCTTAACGACTGCTACCTGAACGCGGACTTTGTTACCTACCCTTCAAGTTACGAAGGTTTTGGCAACGCCTTTCTGGAGGCCCTCTGGTTCAAGAAGCCGGTTCTGGTCAATCGTTACTCGATTTTTCAGCAGGACATTGAGCCCCTGGACTTTGACGTGGTAATTATGGAGAACTACGTTACCAACGATACGGTGGACACAGTCCGCTCCCTGCTTGAGTGCCCCCAGGCCGGCGAGGTGCTGGCTGAGCGCAACTTTGAGCTGGCCCGTAAATTTTTCTCCTACAGCCTGCTGGAACAGCGGCTTCGTCAGGTACTGATGAACTTCGGGCAATTATAGTTTTTTCGCGGCATTCCAGTACCGATCCATTATGTCAAGATTCTCTTTCTTCATCTCCTGACCGGTTTCTTTCATCTTTTTTTCTACATACTTAAAGCGATCGACGAATTTGCTGTTGGTACGGCGCAGCGCTACCGATGGCTCCACTTTGAGATAGCGGCAGAGGTTGACTGCCGAGAAAAGAAGATCGCCCAGCTCTTCCTCTAACGCCTCGTTATGCGCAACTATTTCGACCGCTGCTTGCTGCGCCGCTGCCTGCTGCGCCGCTGCTTGCTGCGCCGCTTCCCGTGCTTCTTCAAGTTCTTCGCGGATTTTTGCGATTACTCCCTCAATATCGGGCCAGTCAAAACCGGCTTTGGCAGCTTTTTTCTGGAGTTTCCATGCGCGGTCCAGGGGCGGCAGACCGGAACTTACCTCGTCAAGGATAGAATCTTTTGGCTTGCGGCCTTCCTGCTCAACTTTTATTTTGGCCCAGTTATCAAGCACTTCCGAGCTGTCTTTTACCTTCACCTCGCCGAATACATGGGGATGACGGCGGATAAGTTTTTCTGAAATTCCTTCCAGCACATCGCTTACCGAAAAAAGTCCCTGCTGCTCGTGCATATAGGAGAGCATAGTCGCCAACAGAAAAATGTCGCCTAACTCCTCGGCGATGTGGGCGGGGTTCTTTTCGTCAATGGCTTCCACGCACTCGTAGGTTTCTTCGATTAAGTCGCCCCGGAGACTGGAGGGGGTTTGCTCCCTGTCCCAGGGGCAGCCGCCGGGAGCCCGCAGCCGGGTGATAATTTCTGTTAAACGGGTAAATGCCGCCGCTTCTTTTACACTCATTTGTGGTATCTCAAACTATGCGGTAATGATCCACTATTGTTTCGTTTAGTTCAATACCCATGTGCTCAGAGCAGCCCGGCCTTGATCAATTCCTGCCGTAGATTTTCCATTTGCACTGCCGGAGAAGGTTTATTCGGCAAATAGGGATTCCCCAGCTTTCTTCCCCGCAGATTGGCATAATCCTTTGTCGCCACCGGGAAACTGGACTTGTCCATCATCAGACGAACCGGGTTCAGTTTATACTGGGCTTCTAGCGATTCTTTGATGTTCCCGGCGATAAAATGCTGATAAATCGAACAAACCAATTCAGGCATATAGTTGGCGGTAGAGCATACCGCCCCTACTGCGCCTACACTCAGACCGGAGAAGATCAGCGTGTCCCTTCCTACCAAAACCTTGAAGCCTGTATCCCTGTTACGGCGGATATATTCCATTGTCTCGGTCAGATCGCCGCTGGAGTCTTTCATACCCGCCATATTTGACACGTTATGCGCAAGTTTTTCCACCACCGATTGAGGAATGGGGTAGCCGGTACGCCCAGGGTTATTGTAAAGCAGCACCGGCGCCTCAGGGACTGCCGCGGCAATGGCGGCGAAATGGGTGTACAGTTCATCTTCGGTAGGTTTAAGAAACATTGGCTGCAGAACCGAAACCCCCTGGGCGCCCATTTTGACTCCCAGGCGGGCAAGACGTATACACTTGCTGGTTCGGATGGCCCCTACACCCATATAGACCGGAACACGGCCCTTTACCTGATCCATGATAATCTTGAGGATGGTTTCCATTTCGTCTTCCTCAAGCATATAGAATTCACCATTGGAACCAAAAGCCAGTATGCCGCTTATGCCGCAGGCGATCATATAGTCAATGTGTTCCCTCAGCGAAGATTCATCTACCCGCTCGTTGTCTTTAATTGGCGTAACAATCGGGGGAATTATGCCCTTAATAAAATCAGTATTCATATATAATCCTTTATTTTCCTATTTTCGTGCCGGACACTTTGGCGTAATATTTCGCCAGGGCGCTGTGATCATCCTGGCCAAACCCGTCGGTATGCAGGGTTTCCATCATTTCCCGCACCAGGGCAGTGAGGGGCAGAGGTGCCCCAACGCCATGCCCGGTATCCAGCGCATTAGCCAGGTCCTTGATATGCAGATCGATTTTGAAGCCCGGCTTGAAGTTGCCGCCAATCATCATGGGCGCTTTGGCGTTCAAAACGGTAGAACCGGCGAGCCCGGCTTTGATAGCTTCAAAAACCAGTTGAGGATCCACACCAGCTTTTTTCACCAGGGTAAAAGCTTCGGCAGCTGCCGCGATGTTGAGCCCCACAATAATCTGATTCGCCAGCTTGGTGGTATTTCCGGCGCCAATGGTTCCACAGTACACCGCAGTAGAACCCATTTGCAAAAGCACAGGCTTTACTTCTTCAAACACCTGTCTGTCACCACCAACCATAATAGCCAGTGTCCCGTCTATAGCCTTGGGCTCGCCGCCTGAAACCGGGGCATCGATCATTTTGATTCCCCTGGCAGCGCAGGCTTTTTCAATTTCCTGACTTGCCAGGGGGGCGATGGAACTCATGTCAATAAGGATGGCTCCCGGCCTGGCGCCCTCCAGCACTCCCTTTTCCCCAAGCACCACAGTTTTAACATGGGGCGAATTGGGGAGCATAGTGATAATCACCGGAACCTGTGAAGCAACATCTGCCGAGGAAGCGGCTGCCTTTGCACCGGCGGCTGTAACTTCATCAATATTAGCCTGTACTACATCAAATACCAGAAGCTCATGCCCTGCCTTGAGCAGATTTTTTGCCATGGGCTTGCCCATGATACCCAAGCCGATAAAACCGATTTTCATTTTTATACATCTCCTGAATTTTTTTTATAATACCCTGGGTTAAAAATTTTATCAAGTGTATTTTGATTTTTTATAAATTATTTTCATATTTCATATTTTTACTTGAAATAACAAAAGAATCGATCCTTTCTAGCCGAAATATCAAAAATGAACTATAATAGTACAAATGGAAGATGACAAATACACCATAAAAGCCGTCACCCGCTGTCTCCAGATACTGGATTTGGCCGGAAGTACCGATCATCCCCTGGTCATCAATGAGGTTTGTGAAGCACTGAAAATGAACACCAATATGGCGTTCCGTATGCTTTCCAGCCTGGTTACATCGGGATTTATGGTAAAAAATGAACAAACCGGGCAATTTTCGGTTTCCCTCAAGGCTTTGCAGCTTTCCCGTAACGCCCTTTTGTCCCTGGATATACGGAAGCTCACCATGCCCTATCTGGAACTGCTCTGGAATCAGTATCCCAAGGCAAATATCAATATGGCAGTATACCATGAGGGGGAAATTCTCGTAATTGACCGTATTGACAGCGTAAGCATCCCCCGAACCTACTTTACCCCGGGGAAAACCGTTCCTTTCCATTGTACAGGTCTGGGGAAGATCCTCACCTGTGAAATGGCGGAGCCGGAACTGGATGCCCTCATCGCCCGGAAGGGGCTTAAAAGTTTTACCTCAAAAACCATCACCGAGTCGGCTGTTTTAAAAGAAGAGCTGGCCCGGGTTCGGGAGGAACATCTGGCCCGGGACCGGGAAGAGTATATTTTAAAAGACAATTGTAACGCCGTTTCTATCCGCAATCAGGAAGGCAAAATTATCGCCGCTATCAGCCTGACTGCCTTTGAGACTTATATGTCAGTCCAGGAAATTGAGGACTCTATTCCCGCTTTGCGAAACACCGCCCAGCGGGTCTCCGCCCTTGAGGGTTACCATAACGGTATGCTGTAAGTTTAGCCGGAAATTTTCTTCTTGCCCCACTCGGGCAGCAATTTCTCTGGCGACCCAACCAACGCCCGGAGTAAAAGCCCCGCCCCCGCATCCAGCGCCGGGGCAAGCAGTTCCGCTTCTGCGCCGCTAAAATCCGAAAGCACCCAATCGGCAATGCCCCTGCCGCTTCCCGCCGGCCCTCCTTGCCCAGGCAAGCGGTTATCCGGGCGGCCAATGCCGATACGCAGACGCCAGAAATCGGCGCTGCCAAAGCAGGATTTCATGGAACGCAGACCGTTGTGACCGCCAAGGCCGCCTGATAATTTCAGCGAAATGGTTCCCAGGGGAATTTCAAGCTCGTCATGGATCACCAGAATTTCCCCGGCCTTGATTTTGAAAAATGAGGCTGCGGCAAGGACGGATTCACCTGAAAGGTTCATGTAGGTTTCAGGCATGATGCAATGAATTTTTTCAGGCAAGTCAGGCGGGTTTGTTTCGGCCTGCGCCGCTACGCCCTGCTCCGGATTGGCTGCGGAAAGAATTCTCGCACTGTTCAGGGCGGTGTAACGGCCTTTGAATTTTTTTTGCCAACTAAGGGAGTCATAAAAGGGGAGGGCCTCCGCAAGCATACGGCCCGCATTGTGCCGATTGCGGGCATATTCCGCTCCGGGATTTCCAAGAAATGCAACCAGTTGTATCATTTTTTAACAATATATCAGCTTGACGAAAGTTATAAGCGTCCTTTACTATGATATAGTAGATATTTATGGAAAAGAAAGTTTATATTATAGGTCACCGCAATCCTGATACGGATTCGGTCGTTTCGGCAGCCGCCTATGCCCGGCTGAAGCAGCTTCAGGGACAGAATAATTATGTTGCCGCCAGGGCGGGTAAGATAAACCCCCAAACCGAGTACATTCTTGAACGCTTCGGCGTGCTCGTACCGGAGTATCTTCCGGATTTGATTCCCAAGGCGGAGCATTACATTTCCGGGCCGCCCGAGACAGTGAGTGAGGAAGTCAGCGTCTGGGACGCACTGGAATTGCTCCAGAAAGACGACTCCAGGGTGCTGCCCATTGTGGACGCCAATGGGGTCTACCGGAGTATGCTCCACTACCGGGGCTTTGCCCGCTATATTATCAACAATATCAACCCCCGCAAAAAATCCTCTTTTCCCATTTCACTGAATCATCTGGCGGCGACTATTCACGCCCAGCCGCATACGCTCTTTAACGGCGATGAAATAAGAAAGTCGACGATTGTGGTTGCCGCATCCTATACAGCGCATTTTCAAAAAAACATCCACAACGAAGGCATAGAAAATGCGCTGGTCATAGTAGGGGATCGATGGGATATCCAGAAGTGCTGCATCGAATTGGGGGTGAGGGCGCTGATACTTTCCAGCGGCAACACCCTTTCCAGGGAACTCATTGAGCTGGCGGAAAAAAACAAAGTTACGGTCCTCATCAGCCCCTTTGACACTTCTTCCACCGCCATGCTGATCATCTACTCAGCGCCGGTAGGCACTCTTGGTGATGATTCGGTTCCCCTGGCGCATCTGAACGATACGGTGCGGAGTCTTCGCGCCCCTCTTTCAAAAGCGCCCTCCCGCTGTCTGCCGGTAGCCAACGATGAGGGAAAAATAGCGGGCGTTATTTTTGAAGGTGACCTCATCAAGGAGCCGAATGTCGAAGTGATCATGGTAGATCACAACGAACCGAGTCAGGCCATTGAAGGAATCGAAAACTACAAAATCCTTGAGGTGATCGATCATCACCGGCTTGGCAATCTTTCTACCCGTTACCCGATCACCTTTATTAACCGGGTAGTAGGCGCAACCTGTACTATCATCACCAACCTGTACCGTGAGCAGAAGGTGCCGCTGGAAAAAGGCATCGCTTCGATTCTGCTCTGCGGCATTCTCGCCGACACCCTGGTGCTGCAATCGGCCACCACCACCGACACGGATCACGAAACCGCCGAATACCTTTCCTCGATTACCGGGCTTGACATCAAAAAACTGGGACAGGATCTGCAAAGCGCCGCCAACCAGGTCAACTCCCTGCCGGCAGGGGAACTTATCAACATGGACATGAAAGAGTACACCGAAAAGGGCGTGTCGTTCACCGTCAGCCAGGTCGAAACCGACAACCCCGGCGCCCTGGTAGAGCGTCGTGCCGAAATCGAAAGCGCCCTGGAAAAATCCCGCGCCGCAAAGGATCTTCTTTTCTCCGCGCTCCTGGTAACCGATGTGACGGTGCTGGACTCGCTGCTCTTTGTAGCCGGAAAAAAATCATTCACCAGTCACATCAATTTTCCCATCAGCGAACGGGGAATTTATATGCTCAAAGAAGTGGTGTCCCGCAAGAAACAGCTCATGCCGCTGCTGGCGGAACTGGTGGATAAGGCTGCGGAGTAGGGGTATGCGGTCTACAATTCATCCCGCCTGACAATCACCTTATTGATTAACCCATACTTGACCGCCTCGGCGGCGTTCATCCAGTAATCCCGGTCGGTGTCTTTTTCAACCTGCTCAAAGGGAAGGCTGGTTTCGCCGGCGATGAGACGGTTGATTTTTTCACGCAGCTTGTCCAGTTCCCTGGCGTGGATTTCGATGTCAGTGGCTACGCCGCGTATGCCCGAAAGAGGCTGATGGATGAGGTAGTGGCTGTTGGGAAGCCCCACCCGCCGTTCTTTGGGAGCGGCAAGCTGAATGATGGCTGCGGCGCTGGCGACCAGGCCCATGCCGATAGTCCAGACTTCCGGCTTTACAAAGCGTATCATATCAAAGATCGCGTAACCGGCATCGGCATCGCCGCCGGGGGAATCGATAAATATCCGAATCGGATCATCGCCCATATCTTCCAGCAGCAGAAGCTGGCGAATGGTCTTCTCCGCAAGTTCTTTTCGTATTTCGCCGGAAATTAAAATAGTCCGGGTTTTAAGCATTCTGCCGGCCAGCGGGTCGCTCATGCCTTCTTTGGTTTCCTTTTCCTGCTCTTCTTCATCGTCATCTTCGTAGTACATCCAGTCCTCCAAAAACATGATACGGTTTACCTTGACTTTTGTACATACCCATTGCATCATTCAAAAAAAGGGGGGAGAAATGGCAGAAGTAAAAAAAATTGCAGGTTCTGATATCGAAATTGCCCAGGCGGTGTATCCTGAGCATGCGCTCCTTATCGATGAAATTGCGAAAAAAGCGGGTATTCCCGGCGAATATATCGAGCATTACGGAAAATATAAAGCGAAAGTTGATTACAATTATCTATTGAAGAATCAAGACAAAAAAGACGGCAAGCTAATTCTGGTAACGGCCATTACGCCCACGCCGGCAGGGGAGGGTAAGACCACCACCACCGTGGGTGTTGCCGACGGTCTTTCGCGGATTGGGAAAAAAGTGCTGGTTGCCCTGCGGGAGCCTTCCCTGGGGCCGGTCTTCGGCGTTAAGGGCGGAGCGGCAGGCGGCGGCTGGGCACAGGTTATCCCTATGGAAGACATCAACCTGCACTTTACCGGCGACTTCCACGCCATAGGCGCGGCGAACAATCTTCTTGCCGCGATGATCGACAACCACATCTACCAGGGCAACAAACTCAACCTTGATCCCCGCAAAATAATCTGGCGCCGCTGCGTGGACATGAACGACCGCCAGCTCCGTTTTATCACAGACGGTTTGGGCGGCAAGGCAAACGGTTCGCCCCGGGAAGACGGCTACGACATCACCGTGGCTTCGGAAGTAATGGCAATCCTCTGCCTTGCTTCCGGCATCGATGATCTGAAAGCGCGGCTGGGGCGTATCATCGTGGGTTATACCTACGGCAAGCAAAGCGATAATAGTGAACAGCCGGTTACAGCGGCGCAGCTTAAAGCCCAGGGTGCAATGGCCGCACTGCTTAAAGACGCACTCAAGCCGAATCTGGTGCAGACCCTGGAAGGCACGCCCACATTCATCCACGGCGGCCCCTTTGCCAACATCGCCCACGGCTGCAACTCGATCATGGCGACCAGGCTGGCGCTCAAGTGCGCCGACTATGTGGTTACCGAGGCGGGCTTTGGTGCCGACCTGGGTGCGGAAAAATTTCTGGATATCAAGTGCCGCTTTGCAGGGCTTAAGCCATCGGCGGTTATCATTGTGGCCACAGTCCGGGCGCTCAAGTCCCACGGCGGCGTTCCAAAGGCGGAACTGGACAAGGAAAACCTCGCCGCCCTGGAAGCGGGCCTGCCGAATTTGCTGCAGCATGTGGAGAACATTACCAAAGTGTACAAACTGCCGGCGGTAGTCGCCATCAACGCCTTCCCCAAAGACACAAAGGCCGAACTGGAGCTGGTGGAACAAAAATGCAAGGCGTTAGGTGTCAATGTGGCGTTATCTGAAGTGTGGGAAAAAGGCGGCGAAGGGGGCGTAAAACTCGCCGAAGAAGCTGTGCGCCTGTGCGAACAGCCAAACAATTTTGAATTTTCCTACGATGTCAATTCTTCAATTAAAGAAAAAATTGAAGCTATCGCAAAAAAAATCTACCGTGCTGACAGCGTCACAATCCTTCCCGCTGCGCAGAAACAAATTGAGCAGCTTGAAAAACTCAGGCTGGACAAGGCGCCCATTTGCGTGGCAAAGACTCAATACAGTTTTTCCGACGACCCTGCGCTTTTGGGCGCGCCCCGGGGCTGGAATCTCACGGTGCGGAATATCAAAATCTCGGCAGGCGCGGGTTTTATTGTGGCCCTCACCGGTGATATCATGACCATGCCGGGATTGCCGCCGGCGCCTGCAGCGGAAAGAATCGATGTGGATAACACCGGAAAGATTTCGGGGCTGTTTTAGGCTTCGCCGTCCGCCTTTCACCGCTGAATTCTGACTTAAAACTTATTCTCAACCATGATATATTTTCTCCATGAACTACAAACAGGCGGGAGTTGATATCGAAGAAGGCTACCGTGCGGTGGACAAGTATCGGGAGCTTTCGGCGAAAACCGTGAACGGCATGGCCGCCGGTGCGGTGTTGAATGGCATTGGGAGTTTTGCGGGAATGTACTCGCTGGGGGAATTTGCCGCAGCTATGGAGGAGCCGGTTTTGGTTTCCGGGACTGATGGGGTGGGAACCAAACTGGATATTGCGTTCAGGATGAAGAAGTACGACACCGTGGGCATTGACTGTGTGGCGATGTGCGTGAACGATGTGCTCTGTCATGGGGCACGGCCGCTGTTCTTTCTTGATTATCTGGCCTGCGGAAAGCTGGATGCCGATGTGGCGGCGGAGATGGTGAAAGGTGTGGCTGTGGGCTGCCGGGAAACGGGGAGTGTGCTGCTGGGCGGCGAGACTGCGGAAATGCCGGGTTTTTATGATATGGGCAAGTACGATATTGCGGGCTTTTCGGTAGGGATTGTAGATCGTAAAAATATTGTGGATGGTTCAAAGATTAGGGAAGGGGATGCGCTGGTGGGTATTGCTTCATCGGGGCCTCACTCCAACGGGTTCAGTTTGATACGCAAGGCGCTGCCGGATCTGTACGAGGATTTTGGCGGTATGCCTATTGGTATGGCCCTGCTGGAGCCGACCAGACTTTATGTAAAACCAATTTTAAGTTTAATGAAAAAAATTGAAATTCGCGGCATGGCCCATATTACCGGCGGCGGTTTTTACGAGAATATTCCTCGCATTTTTGCATCCAATAAAGTTGCACATAACGAAAAACCGGCGCCGCAATCCATACCTCTGGCGCTGACTGCGGTTATTAGAGAAGGCTCATGGAACATCCCGCCGATTTTCGCACGGATTGCGGCGGCTTGCGTTCGCACAGACAATGGTTGTGCAAGTACAGACAAAGTTGCGGCTAACGGCGGCGCTGCCGAGACGCGGGGGGCGGAGCTGCTCAAGACCGATGCGGCGCTCAGGAAACAGATGTTCAACACTTTCAATATGGGCATTGGCTTTGTGCTGGCCCTGGCGCCGCCGGATGTAAAGCAGGCGATTGAACATCTGGATGGCGCGGGTTTTCCTGCCTGGGAAATCGGCAGGGTAGAAGCGGATGCCGGGGCCGCAGGAGCGCTGCGGTTTGTCCATGATTAACATCATGGTGCTGGTTTCCGGCGGGGGTACCAATTTTCAGGCCCTGCTGGATGCGGAGAAAACCGGCGGGCTTGGGCCGGGCAGACTGGCAGTGGCGGTTTCCGACCGGCCCGGAACCTATGCCCTGGAGCGGGCAAAGCGCTGGGGTATTCCGGTGTATGTGGAGGAGCCGGACAGGCGGCTGCCCAAAGATGAGCGGCGGCAGGAACTTTCGGACCGTATCTTCCGCATTGCAAGGGATCACAATATCAAATTGATAGTGCTGGCCGGGTTTCTTTCTATTTTATCGGGAAGAATCATCAGGTTTTACTCGGGGCGGATTATCAATCTGCATCCCAGTTTGCTGCCCAAATACGGCGGTGAGGGGATGTACGGCGAGCGGGTACATCGGGCGGTGCTGGATGCGGGGGAAAAAGAATCGGGCTGTACGATTCACCTGGTGGATGCCGGTACCGATACGGGCCCTATTCTGCTGCAGCGAAAGGTGCCGGTGTTGCGGGGGGATACCCCCGATGCCCTGGCTGACCGTATCCACGAGCAGGAACATATCGCTATTGTGGAAGCTGCCGCCCTGATGGCGGAGCGGCTGCAGAGGCAGTTTGTGAAAGAGCAGATGGAGCGGAAGCGGCAGGAAAAAGCGGAAGCCCGGGTAAAAATGAAAGCCATGCGGCAAAAAGAAAAGCAAACAAAGGGAGGAAAAATGAAAAGGCGGGCTCTTATCAGTGTTTTTAAAAAAGACGGAATTCTGGAACTGGCTTCGTTTTTGAGCAATAATGGTTGGGATATTCTTTCCACCGGCGGAACATCAAAACATTTGCAGGAAAATAAAATTTCCGTAACCGATGTTTCTTCGGTAACAGGTTTTCCCGAATGTCTTGACGGCCGGGTGAAAACTCTGCATCCGGCGATTCACGCAGGGCTCCTTGCCCGCCGGGACGAAAAGAGCCATCTGGATACTCTGGAAAAGCTGGGCCTTTCAACTATCGATCTGGTATGCGTCAATTTGTATCCCTTTTTTGAGAAGGTACAGGCCGGCCTTTCTCTGGAAGAAACGGTGGAGTTCATCGACATTGGCGGGCCAACCATGCTGCGCTCTGCGGCAAAAAATTACCGTGACGTGATAGTCCTCACCGACCCCGCCGACTATGCCGAATCAATGGATGGCCTTAAAGCCGGAAATGTTTCCCTGGAATTCAGGAAGCGTCTGGCCGGCAAAGTTTTTGATCTGACTTCCGCCTACGACGCCGCCATTGCCCGTTATCTGCTAAATGAGGAGTATCCCCAATATTGGCCCCTCTCACTGAAAAAAGGCCAGGGACTGCGTTACGGTGAAAACGGTCACCAGTCGGCGGCGCTCTACCTGCATACCGACCGCCCCGGCGTTATGGGCAGTATGGAGCAGCTCCACGGAAAAGAAATGGGTTATAACAATATCAGGGATCTTGATCTGGCCTGGAAAGCGGCCTGCGCCTTTGGTCTGCCCTCAGCGGGAACCGGCCCGGTAGGCGAAGACGCGGTGAAGCAGTTGGCGCCCGCCGGTGCAGCAAGCAGCGGTACAGCAGGCAGCGGCGCAGTAAGCAGCGGCGCAGCAAGCAGCGGGAGCGGTAACAAAGTCTGCTGTGTTGCGGTAAAGCACAACACCCCCTGCGGTATTGCCCTGGGTAACACACTGCTTGAGGCTTATGAAAAAACCTACGCCTGCGATCCGGTTTCAATTTTTGGCGGCATTGTGACTTCTACCGTGAAAGTTGACGCCGCCACCGCCGCGAAACTGGGGGAGCTGTTCCTGGAAATTGTTGCCGCTCCTGATTTTACCCCCGAAGCCCTGGAGATTCTTAAAAAGAAAAAAAATCTGCGCATATTGAAAATCGGCAAAGCGCCGCTGGAAAACCACGAATATATCGCCGTTGACGGCGGCCTGTTGGTCCAGCAGAGCGATAATATGCTGCTTGAAAAGTGGGAAGTGGTAACAAAAGCCGCTCCCGCAGCCGAAGATTTGCGTGATATGGTCTTTGGTATGCGGGCGGTGACTTTTGTAAAATCAAACGCGATCATGATTGTCAAAGACGAGGCCGCTGCGGGCATAGGCGGCGGGCAGGTGAACCGCATTTGGCCCACTGTGCAGTCTTTGGAACGCAGCGCCGCCGCCATCAAGGCCGCCATGGAAGCGGGCAATGGCATCTGGAAAGACGGCGCCCCCGCCAGGGTGCTCGCCTCCGACGCCTTTTTCCCCTTTGCGGATGTGGTAGAGGCCGCCGCTGCTGCGGGGATCAAGGCCATTATTCAGCCCGGCGGCTCGGTCAATGACAAGCTTTCTATAGAGGCTTGCGATAAATACGGTATTGCGATGGTATTTACCGGGACGCGGCACTTTAAGCACTAGGAGTTTGTTGCGCTTCGCGCATTTCAACCTCCAAAAATCCACAAGTGCAACAGGCTCCTGGGGCATAGCGACACTGTCTTCAAGAGTTCATTGCTTCTTTGAACTCCGGTTTTTAATAATTCTCGGACATATTTATCTGGTTGAAGTTTACCAGGCCGTACTTGAGCGCGTAAATGACAATCTGGATGCGGGTTTTAACGCCCATTTTTCGCTTGATCGCCGAGAGGTAATTCCGCAGGGTCCCCGGGCTCAGGTGCAGATCATCCGCTATTTCATCATCAGTGAGACCCTGGGTCATCAAGGTAATTATTCCCCGCTCGGCGGAAGAAAATGCCTGGTGATTGATCTTGTAGTTAAACCAGCAATTTGCAAGCTCCTCATTCTGGCCGGGGAAATATCTTAAAAATGAAATGGCGCAGAAGACCCGGTCTATGATTGGCGCACTGATATAATAGCTGCCGGAAAACACAATCTTGATAGAAGCTGCCAGTTTGCCCATGTCTGCCGGCTTTAATAAATATCCGGCAATTCCGGCTTTGATTGCCCTGCCCGCGTAATGGTTCTCGTTCAGGGAACTCAACACCACGAGTCCGGTATTCGGGGATTTGCGTTTTATTATGGGTGCAAGTTCAAACCCGTCAATGTCGGGCAGAAGTAGATCCATAACCACCACATTGGGCTTCAATTTTTCTGCTGTTTGCAGCGCATCGTATCCGTCCTTTCCCACACCGGCAATCTGAAAATCCTCATGGGCGGATAACAGATTGGAGATTTGTTCCTGATCCTCGTTTTTGCTACAGATGGCGACAACGTTTATCACAATTCCCCCGGAATTGGATACTTGACCAATTTACTCATAATTATAAATTTACTCATAATTATGATTCCAGACAAGGAAATTCGTAGATTTTTTGAAATTCCGCCTGTCTAGCCACAGATTCGGTTTTTTGGTATACTTGAGCAAATTGTATAGCTAAATAATTTTTTTGAATTTTATATGAGAGAGGAAGCCTGATGGCCAGAAGAGGAAAAGTTGTAATTGACCGCGAGTTGTGTAAGGGGTGCTTCTTGTGCATACGGGCGTGCCCGCTCAAGGTACTGGAGGCGGATACCGAGCCCAATTCCACCGGCTCGTATCCTTCCAAGGCGGTACATATCGAAAAATGTATTGCCTGCGGAAACTGTTATGAGGTATGCCCTGATGTGTGTATCCAGGTCTTTGAGTTAGAGGGGGCAGAAGCGTGAGCGATTCAAGCGCCGAAAAGGTTTTGATGAAAGGGAACGAGGCTATTGCCGAGGCGGCGATCCGGGCGGGTTGTACGGCCTATTTTGGGTATCCCATTACCCCACAGAACGAATTAATTGCCTACATGGCAAAACATATGCTGGCCCGGAACCGGGTTTTTATTCAGGCTGAAAGCGAGACTGCGGCGATTAACATGGTCTATGGCGCTTCCTGTGCGGGAGCCCGTGCCATGACCAGTTCTTCCAGTCCCGGCATCAGTCTGAAGCAGGAAGGCATGTCTTACGCGGCGGGGGCGGATATTCCCCTGGTGCTGGTAAATGTAGTCCGGGGCGGGCCTGGCCTGGGTTCCATTGCCCCTGCCCAGAGCGATTATTTTCAGGCTACCAGGGGCGGCGGCCACGGCGATTACCGCTGTATTGTGCTGGCGCCCAAGAGTGTGCAGGAATGTGCAGACCTTACCTGCCTGGCCTTTGATCTGGCGGACAAGTACCGTATGCCGGTTATTGTGCTTGCCGATGGCATGATTGGCCAGATGATGGAAGGAGTAACTCTGCCGCCGGAAAAGCCGCTTTCCGCGCTGCCCAAGCGGGACTGGGCCGTGGGTAAAATGGCCGGCCGTGATGCGCGCCATATCACCTCAATTCACCTGGTGCCGGAAGAACTGGAAGCAAAAACCAGAGACCGCTTTGCCCGTTACGAGACAATCAAGGCTGCGGAAATCCGCTTTGAGGAAATCGGCTGCTCCGATGCAGATCTGGTGCTGGTTGCCTACGGCACTTCCGCCCGTGTCTGCCTTGGCGCACGGATGCTTGCCGAAAAAGAGGGAATCAAGCTCGGTATTTTCAGACCCATCACCCTGTGGCCCTTCCCCTATGCGGCGCTGGGAAAAATCGCAGCTAACGGGAAACCGTTCCTTGCGGTGGAGATGAGCCTGGGGCAGTTGGTGGAAGACGTGAAACTTTCGGTCTTTGAAGCGGCTGCTTCCGGCGCCGCGCCATTAGGCGTCGCGCCATCAGGCGTCGCGCCATTAGGCGCGATTGCAGCTAACGGCGCAAAGGTACATTTATTGGGACACTCCGGCGGCGTTATTCCCACCGAAGAAGAAGTGTTCGCTGAAGCCAAAAAAATCTTGAAAAGGTAAAGAACCCCATGAAGCAATTATACGGATACCCTGAAAGTTTACAAAAAATCCCCACTAAATACTGCGGGGGTTGCGGGCATGGCGTGATACACCGGATTATCACCGGCATTATTGATGAGCTGGGGCTGCGGGAGCGGGCGATTATTACCAATCCGGTGGGCTGCGCTATTTGGGCGGATCTGTACTTTGATTTCGATTCGGTGCAGCCGCCCCACGGCAGGACTCCTGCGGCGGCATCCGGCGTCAAGCGGGTGCTGCCGGATCATCTGGTTATTTGTTACCAGGGCGACGGGGACATGGCTGCCATCGGTACGGCGGAAATGATACACGCGGCGAATCGGGGCGAAAAATTCACCACGATTTTCGTCAATAATGCCATTTACGGCATGACCGGCGGCCAGATGGCGCCTACCACTTTGCTGGGCCAGAAAGCTGCCACTGCTCCCTCGGGGCGCGATCCCGACGCTGCGGGCATGGGCTATCCCATCAGAGTTTCGGAGCTGCTTGCCACCCTGGACGGTACCCGTTATATTGCCAGGGGCGCGGTGAATAATGCCGCCAATGTGCGCAAAACCAGGCAGTACATTAAAAAAGCTATTGAGGCACAGATGGCGGGTATCGGCTTTTCAATGGTCGAGGTGCTCTCACCCTGTCCCACCAACTGGGGCATGGATCCCATTGAGGCGGTGGAGTGGCTGGAAGGCAACATGATTTCGGTGTTTCCCCTGGGGGAGATTAAGAATACGCTGGACGCCGCGCCATCTGCTGCGGCAAGCGCGCCGGCAAAGGGGGCCTCCAAATGACGGAAAAATCATTTTTCGCCGGGTTCGGCGGTCAGGGCATTGTTTCGTTAGGGCAAATTTGGGTGTACTGCGCCATGCAGGAAGGCAAAAATGTTACCTTTTTCCCCTTTTACGGCGCTGAAAAGCGCGGCGGCATAGCCAGGGCCAGCGTTATTGTGTCTGATCAGGAAATTGCCAGCCCCCTGGTAACAAAGCCGGACTCGGCGCTGGTAATGAACAGCGATTCTCTACCCCTTTGCGAAGGAATTTTGAAGCAGGGCGGCCTTATGCTGATCAATTCCAGCCTGGTCAAGGAGGAGCCGAAACGGAGCGATTTGAGAGTCGTCAAAATTGAGGCTTCCGGCCTGGCGGAGCAGATCGGCAACATCCGTTTTGCCAACATGGTAGCCCTGGGCGCTATGGCAAAACTCACCGGCGCCCTTTCGCTGGCGGAAATTGAGGGAATTTTGAAAAAATTCTTCTCATCCGATAAGCACCGCTTTATTCCTTTGAATGTGCAGGCGATACAGGCGGGATTCAAAGCCGTCTAAACAAGGGGATTCACTGAAAATCATGGAAAATTCCTCAAACTGCCGATAACTATAATAGAGATACCTAAAATTCAGGGGTTTTTAGTAGCAGTTTCCGCTGTTTTTATTGACAGTATTTACTGAATTTGGGTATACTTAAGATACTTTTAGGAGTGAGTGTTGGCTTCGGTTCATGAGTATAAGCGGTTAGAAAACAATATTGTCCAAAAGGTAAGAAATGCCGCTCTGGCGATGGTTGGAGCCGTGGCGGGTATTTTCAGGGGCCTGGGAAGGTTTCTTACCCGCCGTTATACCGTGGTTTTTGTGCCCCATTCGGAAAAAAGGTCTACAATCTTCATATTACAGTGCTTTCATTGTGTTGCTTCCTGCTGGTAGTAGCGGGTATTCTGGGGGCATTCTTTTGGTACGGCGCGTCCTACAACAGTACCCGTAATATTTTGGCAAGCAAAGACAGCCGCTTAAAGGATATCCAGGCCAGTCTGGATCAGATGCGGGATGAAACTACCCTGCTGCTGCGGGAAGCCCGGATTTTTGAGAACGCCCTTTCCAGGGTGCTGCCCGGCCTGGGTTCTGAATCCAAAGCCGGAAATTCCCAGTCATCCACCGGGGATTTAAGTTCCTTCTTTGACATTCGGGAAACCCCGGAGGGCCTGCTTCAGGAAGTGGATGATGTGCGGCGGCTTTCAACGTATCTTGCTTCCGCAGTAACGCCCATTCAGGAAATCGGCGCCCTGCTGGATTCCCAAAACGCCCTGCTTACCGAAATACCGAGTATATGGCCCATCAAGGGCGGTATCGGGCATATTTCCATGTTCTTTGGTCAGAACGAGAATCCCTTTAGCGGTCAGTATTACATTCACAAGGGTATCGACCTTTCCACTTACCGGTCCGGAGATACTATTGTAGCAACTGCCGACGGGCAGGTGGTTACCATTGACTACGACGAAGGTTTTGGCAATTATGTGATCATCAAACATAAGCACGGTTATTATACCCGTTACGCGCATATGCTCTCTTTCAGGGTGAAGGTGGGGCAGCGGGTTCAGCAGGGCGAGGCGATTGGATATATCGGCAATACGGGCCTTTCCACCGGCCCCCATCTGCATTACGAAGTTCATATCGGTTCCGATGTAGTGGACCCCTATAAATACATCAATATCCGTTCCAGCATCGCCAAGCAAGGGCGCTAGTTCGAGGCCCCATGCCCCCAGGCAGATACGACGACTTTTCAATCAACACAATTATCGGCCCCAATACCAGTCTTGCGGGTAACATTGAATCCGGTGGCTTTACCCGTATTGACGGCAGCATTCGGGGTGATGTGAACGCCAAAGGCAGGGTGGTGATTGGCGAACGTGCCCGGATGAAAAGCAATGTATCGGGGACTGCCATTACCATAGGCGGGGTGGTATACGGCAATGTCATTGCCAGCGAATCACTGGTGATACTTTCCACCGCACTGGTGTTAGGCGACATTATCACCCGCCGTATTCAGGCCGACGAGGGCTGCCTTATCCACGGTAAGGTTATGGTTTGTTCCGATGATGCAAGCTGGACACGGGCCCTTTCCGAGCACCGGGACGCCCAGGGTATTAAATCGGCGCTGCCTGTTTTCGCTAAAACTCACGGAATGAATTAATCATGGCCGCAATCGATTCGCCTGATATTCCTTCCTTTTATATGAATCCTTCGGCCTATTCCCAGGTTAAGAGCGACAACAAAAAAACCAAAGAAACGCGGCGTCCCGGCAAGACGGATTTTTCTACTCTTTTTGAGGATATACGGGGCAAGACCGCCGGTGAATTGGGCCCCCTGCGGGAACTCCCCGTGTCCGAGGAGACTGTCAATTTTTTGATGGACGAGGTTCGCAGCGCCGGGGACACGCTGCGGGATCATCCCTTCCCTGATGAAATTATGCGCTACAAGCAGGCAGTGCGGAATTTTATGCATTACGTGGTGGAGAATAGTTACGCCCTGGAGCAGGAAGCAGGGATACCCAAATCCCTTAAGGCCGGCTACAAGGGGCCCCTGTGGACTCCTGAGGCCAGGGAACAGAAGCGGTATACCAAAATTCAGGTTATCGACAAGAAACTGGAAGATTTGGCGGCCATGCTCCTTGCAAGCCAGATGCCCCAGCTTGCGCTGGCTTCCCGCCTTGAGGAGATCAGCGGTCTTTTGGTAGACTTATTGCAGTAGATTAAGCGGTAAAGGTTGTATATGAGCGATTCTGATGAATATGAAAATATAGACGATGAAGATATTTCCGCCCTTGAAGACAGCCCCGATCAGGGGGAGCAGGCAGTTATCACCGGTGTTGGCACGGGGATAGAGTCCCTTGATCCAGGTACGCCCATTTATCGGCTGCGGCTTTTTTATTCCCATGAAACCTTCCTGGCCGTGTACCGTGATGACAACCTCGCTGCCGGTGCAATGGTGATTGTGCCCACCCGCTACGGGCGGGACATTGCCCAGGTAATAGGGCCTGTCCGGGGCAAGACCCCTTCGGCTTCGGAGATCGCCTGGATCGACCGTTCCGCCTCGCCTGAGGATATTGAAAAAGCGCGTAACAACAAAAATTTGGAGAAAGAAGCCTTTAAAATTTGCAAGCAAAAAATTGAAAATCATAAACTGGAAATGAAACTGGTTTTGGTGCATTATCTGCTTGAAGAACCAAAAATCCTCTTTTTCTTTACCGCCGATAACCGCGTGGATTTCCGCGAGCTGGTAAAAGATCTGGTGAGCGTTTTTAAAACCCGGATCGAACTGCGCCAGATCGGCGTCCGCGACGAGGCCCGGGTGGTAGGCGGCCTGGGTGTCTGTGGCAGGGGTTACTGCTGCCACTCGGTGTCGGACAAACTCAAGCCGGTATCCATCAAAATGGCCAAGGATCAGAACCTCTCCCTTAACTCAATGAAAATATCCGGCCCCTGCGGCCGCCTGCTCTGCTGTCTCTCCTACGAGAACGCCTTTTACAGCGAACAGCAGCGCCTTGTCCCCCAGGAAGGCGCCCGCATTACCCACGAGAACGAAGTGTGGCGGGTAACGGAGGTAAACATAGTAACGGGCCAGCTTAAACTCAGCGCCGAAGACGGGCGCTTGATCACCGTGCCGGCCTCACGTTTTGAGCGGGTGGAGAACCGGTGGCGGATTAAGGGATAGTGAGATAGCGTTGCTCCATGCGCATAAGGATACTTGCGTCTCACCCCATCTCATACGTCTTGCCGTACTGCACAATCTGAGTATTGGGAAATCCGTTCTCCGCCAGGTAGTTTTTGAAAAAAGCCTGGGCTTTCTTTTCGCCGTGTACCAGAAAAATCCCCTTTAAGCGTGAAGTGTCCATTGCCTTGAGCCATTCCACCGCTTCAAAATAATCGGCGTGGGCGCTGAAGGCGTTGATCTCTTCTACCTGGGCTTTGAGTTTGAACCATTGGCCGTGAATTTTCACTTCGCCTTCACGGTTGCGTATGCGGCGGCCCAGGGTGTTTTCTGCCATGTAGCCGACGGTGAGTATGGTGGTGTTGGGATCCTGGATGTTGTGAATCAGGTGGTGCTGAATGCGGCCGGCTTCGCACATTCCGTCGGCGGAGATGATGATGAGCGGGCCTTTGTGATCGTTGAGGGCCTTGGATTCCTGGACGCTGGTGGTAAAGTGCAGGCTGTTAAAACCAAAGGGGTTTTTGTGGTGTTTGATGAAGGCGTCTTTTATTTCTTCGCTGTAACATTCGGGGTGTACCTGAAAAATAGTGGTTGCGTTAGTCGCCATTGGAGAATCAACAAAAATAGGAATCTCTGGTATTATTCCATCGTCAACTAACAGGTGGAAATAGTAGACCAGTTCCTGGGTGCGCTCAATAGCGAATGAGGGGATGAGTATGCGGCCTTTGTTCTGTACGGTACGCTTTGCCAGGGTGGCGAGTTTTTCGATGGCATCGTCGGTAGAATCGTGGCGGCGGTCACCGTAGGTGCTCTCCAGGATGATGTAGTCCGGGGCGCCGCCGGGAATGGCCGGGTCGCGGATGATGGGCTTGCCCTTGCGGCCAAGGTCGCCTGAGGCAAGGATATGCAGTTCTTCGCCGCCTTTTTTCACCGTGATGGACGCCATAGCCGAGCCGAGTATGTGGCCGGCATCGTGGAACTCCAGGCTTATGCCATCGCCTATGTACATGGGCCTGTTATACGAAACTCCCACCATCTGGCTTACCGCCTGAATGGCGTCCTGTTCGTTGTAAAGCGGTGTCCAGTCGAATTTTTCTCCCTTTTTTTGGGCCTGGCTGCGCAGGTACATGGCGTCCCGTGCCTGGATGTTGGCGGAGTCCATCATGATAAGGCTTGCAATGTCCCGCGTCGCCGGGGTGGCAAAGATGTTCCCCTTGTAACCCCGTTTTATCAAGAGAGGCAAAAGGCCGCAGTGGTCGTGGTGGCCGTGGGTCAGGATAGTGCCGTCTATACGGTCTACCGCAATACCAAAGTCCCGGTTTTTCCGGTCAGCCTCGGCCCTGGAGCCCTGAAAAGCGCCGCAATCAATCAGGTAGCTTTTGCCGTCAATCTCAAGCACGTGCTTGGAGCCAGTTACTTCTTCGGCGGCGCCGAGGGAATAAAATTCAACATTCATGGGAGGATTATAACCCGGTTTGCGCCCTTTTAAAAGAGCTGTTTTTCCACTATCATATGAAATACGAGGTATAAAATGAAGAAATATGTTTTTGCTGCTTTGATCCTGTCCGCAGCGTTTTGCGCTTTTCCGGTTTTTGCCCAACAGTCCGGTCCCGCCGTCGGCTCTGTCGGCGCGATTTTGAACCATGTTGCAGCCAATAATTTTACTACCGGAGCCATCCCCAGGGCCGATCTGGATACCATTATTCAGGCGGGGGTTCGTTCCCCCAGCGCCAGCAACCGCCAACCCTGGCATTTTACAGTAGTGCAGAACCAGACCCTGGCAAAAAAAGCCGTGTCCCAGGTAGTAGATGGCAATGTGCTCATTGTTATTTCCGCCGCCGGCGATGGTAAAACCAACACCAGGGAGATTATCGACTGCGCACTGGCGGCTCAGAGCATTTACCTGGCGGCCCAGGCATTGGGTTACGGTTCACGAATCTACACCGGCCCCATAGACGGCATAAACCGCGGCCTTAAATCCGACCTGGGCCTTCCCAGCGGTCACAGTGCCGTGGCTCTGGTGCGGGTTGGTAAAGTTACCGCCAGGGCTGATGGAACAAGCGGCGCTTCAAGCAGAAAGGCGGCGGATACGATGGTGTCTTACAAATAGGCTGTATGCAGTTTCGTTCCACCAAATCCAGCGGGCCTTTAGTCTCCTTTAAAGATGCAGTGCTGCATTGCCTGCCTTCTGACGGGGGACTCTATGTGCCTGATCAGGTGATAGATATTCGGCAGTTTTTTTTGCACATGGACGAAAAAATCACCTACCCCGAACTGGTGGCGACTGTGGCGCCGACTCTCTTGCAGGGGGAACTTAATCCCTTTTCCGCGTCCAGAGTGGCGGAAAGCGCCTTTGACTTTGAGCCTGAATTGATCCGCCTTGACGACAACCTTTCTATTCTCAACTTGTACAAGGGGCCTACCGGATTTTTTAAGGACTTTGGCATTGCCTTTCTTGCGGCGGTAATGGAAGAACTGTTAAAAAAATCGGGACAGGCGTTGATCCTCTCTGCAGCCAGGGGCGACACCGGGGTCAGCATGGCCCACGCCTTTAGCAAGCGAAAGGGAATCTGCTCGGTGCTGGTGTACCCTTCGGGGCCCATACGCGGCCTTGACCCCGCAACTTTTGTGCCCAATGGCGGGAACATCATTCCCATTCAGATAAAGGGAACCTTTGACGACTGCCAGCGGCTTATCATGGAGACCATTAACGACCGCGAATTTTCGGGACGTTACGGCGTTACCTGCGCCAACGCGATCAACCCCGGCCGGCTGCTGCCCCAGACTTTTTATTATCTTTACGCTTTTATCAAAATAAAAAAGTACCTTTCAGGCGATCTGGTGTTTAGCGTGCCTTCGGGTAACTTTGGCAATCTTATCGCCGGCCTCTATGCGTGGAAGTTCGGTATGCCGGTGAACGGCTTTATCGCCGCCATGAACGCCAACAACGCCTTTGGCGATTATATACGGGGCAATCCCTTTGTGCCCCGGCCGCTGGTCAACACCAACTCCCCGGCTCTGGACGTGAGCGTTCCCTCAAACTATGAGCGTCTGGCCTCGTTCTACAAAGAAGCGCCCGCCGTTATGCGCAACATGGTCTACCCTGCCTCAATAGGTGATGACCTGACCCAGTGGACTATTGAGCATGCCTGGAAAAAATACAAAATCCACATAGACCCCCACACCGCCGTTGCCCTTGCCGCCGCCGAGCAGGTTTCCGCCGCCCATGAATGGAGCGGCCATGTGCACACGGTAGTCCTTGCAACCGGCCATCCCGCCAAAGAAGCGGATCTGGTGCGCAAAGCCACCGGCCAGGCCATCGACATTCCCGAATCGCTGCAGGCGCTGCAAAAAAAATCGGATCCTATCGCGGTTATTTCGCCCCAGCTTGACGCCTTTGAAGGGGCCATTGCGAGCTGTTTTTGAAGGTTGCCCACAGGGCTAAAATTGTACTCTGCCTTTCCGTTTGGCCAGCAGCAGGGCAAGGCCGTAGCCGCCGAAGGACGAAATCAGGCGGTCGATGATGTTTACCGGAATGCGGGATAAAATCTCTACTATAAACACCGACAGGTTTTTGCGGTGCAGGAAGGGGCTGAAAAAGAGTTCAGGGCCGGTGCCGCCGCCGTACACATTAAAAATCTTGATGCTTGCCGCAATAATGCCGCCCATGATGCTGATAACCAGGCAGAGTGCAAAAGAAAGGAGGGTGAGGGCCACTGTCCGATCCAGCATGGTTTTATAACGCCGGCTTTCCTGAACCGGCAGCCTTTTCCCGAAAATCAATTCCCCGGGGAAAATGCGTATAAAAAGGGCGGTGATCAGGGCCACGGCGATGTTGCAGAGGGTAAAAAGATAATCTCCCCAACTGTAAAACCAGACCGTATGGGAAATCAGGTTGGTCAGCGTTCCGGTCAGCACGCCCCAGAACAGGCCGCCGTAAAAAGTCATGGTCATGGTTAGCACAGTATCCAGATATACGGGGATGGGTATGTTCAGTGCCGCATAAGCGATTGTGATGTTGAGCAGGGCTCCTGTAACACAGAGGAACAACATGAACAAGGTATGTTTCAGCCCTGCCTTTCCCATATCTCATCATATCCATTCCACCTGTCCCCTGCAAGGCGACTTGCGCTACAATAGGGTATGACCAGAATCGTCCTTTTTTCGGATGAAGTTACCGCCTATTTTCTGTTGATATGGCTGTTTGTGATTATTATTAGCGGCCTTGTGGTCATCCTCTGTCTGCTTTACCTTGCCATACAAAACTCCCAGCGGCGGGAATTGCGAAGTCTGGCCTTTTCCGACATGATGATCGCCGGGCAGGAAGCGGAACGGCGGCGCGTTTCACGGGAGATTCACGATACAGTGCTTCCCGAAGTGCGGGACCCGGCCGTTTCGGAACAGATTCGCGCAATCTGCATGGAATTGATGCCCCCGGACTTTGTATCCCTCTCACTCAGGGATTCTCTGGCCGGCCTTTGCGTCCGGTTCAGCAAACGCAACGGCATAGAATGTGTTCACTCCCTGGAGCCAGGCCTTGATTTTAGCCATCTGCTTCCGGAAAGCCAGCTCCATATCTACCGGATGGTACAGGAATCCTTCACCAATATCGAAAAACATGCTGCCGCTCACCGGGTTGTTCTGGTAGCCCGCCGTCTTTCGGCAACACCCGCCGGGCCGGTCATTCTGATCTGCGTTTCCGATGACGGCAGGGGCTTCCCGGCGGAGGGCTGTCCTCCGGCAGAGGGCGGCCATCCTACGGAAGGCTGCCATCCGGTGGAAGGCTTGGGCATGATGACCATGCGCCAGCGGGCGGCCATTCTCGGCTGCCGTCTGGACTTTGTGAGCGAGAATGGCCACGGTCTGATGGTCCGTATGGAAATACCTCCGCCCCCACAAATTGAGGCGGCCAGTGGATAAATTACCCAAAAAACATTCAGTTGTCATAATTGACGACCACCCTGTCATGCGGGAATCCCTGGCTGCCCATTTCGCCGCCGCCGGAATCTGGGAAGTCCCAAAAACCGCCGCCACCCTGGAGGAGGCCCGGGCCATCTTCGTAGAAGAAATTCCGGAACTGGTAATCCTGGACATCCAACTGGAAGAGACCTGGGGCCTGGATCTTATCCCCTGGCTGCGTTCAAACGCAGAGTTGCGCCCAAATGCGGAGCTGCATCCAAATGCGGAGCTGCGTCAAAACGCAGCCGTCTTCCCGGCGATAGTGATCTATTCAAATTTTAACGATTACGCCCATGTCAGCGCCGCCCTGGGCATGGGTGTCCGCTCCTATGTTTTAAAAACACGGAACAAAGCGGAACTTGAGGCCGTCTGCCTGGCCGCGTTACGCGGAGAAACCCATATCGACCGGGCGGCGGAGATGATTATGAAAAACATCGCCGACGCCAAAAGCCTGCTCACCAAACGGGAGGGGGAAATCCTCACCCTGGTTAAACAGGGCCTTTCCAACAAGCAAATCTCCGCCCGGCTGGGCATCAGCCGCCGCACCGTAGAGAACATCCTTTCCTGCGTTTACGATAAGACCGGCATCCCCTCCCGGCTGGAACTGCAAAAGCTGTAGCGGGGGCTCACCTATTATTGATCTGAAAAATAACAACAACCTTCTTCAACAACTCAGCCAAGAACTCATATTCAACTGTTTCAATATAGTCAAATTGCCGTGCGTTATAGTCAATCGTCACAAGCTGGTCAAGCAATACAACCCCCGTTGTTTTCGTTTTTTCCAGGGGAACATACAGGGGGTATCGCCGGGCCGTGTTGGAGATTGGCGCAAAGACCGCAATGTTGGCGCAGTCACTCACCAGATGATGGCTCAAACAAATATAAGGACGATACCCTTTTTGCTCATGGCCTTGCTTTGGATCGAGATTAATCTTAATGATGTCGCCCTGCATTGGGACATTATTTACCATTTCTCTTCCCCGAGAGGCTCTACAGGGTTCAGAAGCTCTGTTTTAAAGCTTTCTCCCGAATAATCCTTAAAAAGATATTCTATAGTCCCTATCCGTGGCGTTTCAGGCTTGGAAACAGTTAGTATATTTTCCCTGATTTCCAGAATAACCTCGTCATTTGTGCGAATTCCCAGTTGGCGGGCTATTTCAACCGGAATTCTTAACGCTTGGCTGTTTCCCCACATAGAAACAGTGGCTTTTGCTTGCAACATATCATAATACCTCGCTTAATCCAGTATATACGAAATGTAGATACATATCAATGTGCACAATTAAAACTGCGCACATAACAGGTGTGTTCCAATAAAACCTGAATATGACATCTTGGTACTTGAAGCTTTCTCCCGGATAATCCTTAAAAAGATACTCTATAGTCCCTTTAGAATTACAAGTAATTCTTCCGGCGTAATAGCACTGACAATACTTTTTTTAAAATCCTTTATGTTTCTTGTTAAAATATATTCCGCATTTTTTTCATTTGATGATATTTCAATGACAGCATCTTCAAAATCGGCTATCTTCGAGTACAAAGCTTTATTCAATATTTCTGCATTAATTTCAATTACTTCAAATCGCTTCATAATTCCGGCAATTGATTTTCTTATTTTGTTTGCATTGTTACTTGTTTTGTCCAGAAAATAATATAAAGTTGTAATTTCATGGGCACACACAAATCCTCTTATTTTTCTTTTTATGAAATATTTGAATATTTCCGCAACCTTTTCATGCCCTTCCCTTTTAAATAAAAAGTCCATAAAAATATTAACATCAATTACTATGTTTTTCATGAAACATCCGCCTTAATTCTTTTTTATCAGGAATCGCCATTCCTTCAAATATACCATACAGTTCTTCAAGATCCCGTGGTAAATCAACCGTATTCTGGCTCTTTAATTCTATAAAATAATTTTCAACTATTTTTGAAATGGGCTTATTTGATTTTCGTGAAAAAGCATGGGCAAAATCTATAAGGTTAGAATCCAGACTTAGAGTTAGTTTTCGGTTCATAAATATCTCCAATACGTATAATATATAAGTTTTGTACGTTTCGGTCAATCGTTTTTTGAGAATTACCCAGAAAATGTAAAAAAAGACAAAAACCGTGCGTGATTACTCATGACAACACTCTAAACAGGGCCCTATAATAATGCCCAAATACACTTCGGCCAGGGGTTGAACAATAATGTCGAAATATGCGCTGGATTTGGATTATGTTCTTCGCAATGTTACTATTACCGATGATGAACTGCGGGAAATAATTGCCCAGGCGGATGCTATTATTGAAGCAAATACCGCAGATACCCAAATCATCGCAGAAGCATACCTCAAAAAAGCCCAGAGCCTGCAAAAAATGGAGCAATTTGATGCTATCAAGGAGCCTGCCGAAAAAGCTTTAGAGCTATGCCCCGATATGCCGGAAGCGCTGATGATTATGCGATCTTATTATGCGAATAAAAAACAATATGATACTGCCCTTGAATATGTGAATAAGGCTCTGTCAAAAAAAACTGATTATCCCTATGGTTTTTATATTAGGGGTTATTGGTATTTTGCTACAAATGATTTTGACAAAGCCCTTGCGGATTTCGATGAGGCCATACGGTTAAAGCCGGATTATACCAAAGCCTATGAGCGCAGGGTAACAATTTATCTGGGAGAAAAAGAATATGACAAGGCTATTGCCGATTTTACCGAAATGATACAGATGAACCCTGATGATTATAATCTCTTTATTAATCGTGGAAATGCCTATAAAAGTAAAAAAGAATATGATAACGCTATCGAAGATTACAATGAAGTACTGCGGCTAAAACCGGATTTTGCCGAATGTTTTATAGCCAGGGGAAATATGTATAGGGAAAAAGAAGAATATGACAAAGCTATTGAAGATTACAGTGAAGCGCTGCGGCTAAAACCGGAAGATATCAAAGGTTTTTTTCACAGAGGGCTTGCTTACAGCCACAAGACTGAATATGACAAAGCTATCGAAGATTACAATGAAGCACTGCGGCTAAAACCGGATAGTGCCGAGTGTTTTATAGCCAGGGGAAATACGTATAGGAGAAAAGCTGAATATGATAAAGCTATCACCGATATAAATCAAGCGATACGACTAAAACCGGATTTTGCAGTGGCATTTGGTATTCGAGGTAAATTATATTGCGACACCGGTGAATATGACAGATCGATTACCGATTTCAATGAAGCATTGCGGTTGACGCCTGATGATACGAAATTTTATAATGGTCGGGGATATGCATATCGTGGTAAGGGTGAGTACGACAAAGCCCTTGCCGATTTTAACGAAGCATTGCAGTTAGAACCGGAAAATGGAAATATTCTTGATTCAAGGGGATCTCTCTATAATGAAAAAGGCGAGTATGACAAGGCTATTGCGGACTTCAACGAAGCGTTACGCCTGGATCCGAATTTTGCGGATCCCTATTCCGGGCGCGCCCTTGCCTTCGAAAAGAAAGGAGACTATACAAAAGCCTTTAATGACCGTTTTTTTGCAGCAAGATTAAAGCAAACTTTTATTGGTGACTTTTTTGCCTATATTGATGCGCTCTTAAGTGATACTGAAAAAATGGAGCTGCTCTGGAATATTCCTCTTGTCCAGCTTGAACCGGTGCCGCATTTTTTTGCCAATATCATCTGTGGTTTCCGCAAAGCAAAACTTAATTCCGATGTTCACAAGCGTCTGGTTAAGGCGGTATTTACCTTTTGGGATCAATGCCGCTGTAAAGATGACACCATAGTCCTTAATCAGTTTACCAACCTGCCTGCCCTGGAAGGTATGCGGAACAGCCGGAAGCTGCGTCTGTTTCCGATAAACTATCAGAACGACCCCGAAGAAGGGAAGGTTTTTTATATACGGCTTGCTCAATATCTAAAGGAAAAGCAAAAGCCCACTGATTTTATCAATTCCCTTACCGAGCATGTTTCCGAAAAAGTTGCGTTTATCAGAAGTTTAACTACCCTTGGGAACACCCTTTTGATGTGGAACAGCTCCTATGCGGCGGGCGCCGGTGTTTCCATAGGTATTTCCTCAAAGCGGATCAACAAGGGACAGGGTGTGGGTAAAGAACTTGTCTTTGATGAACAGATCGATATGGATGAAAAACAGAAACGAAGCGCGGCGAAGACACAAAATAAAGAACAGGATGATACCAGTGTACCCTTTAGCAAAATGGGGCTCTACAAAGTCTTCTACAGCGAAAAAAGTATTAATTTTGATGAAAATAAACCCCTCCAGGAAATAGCCGACTGTATTGCGGAATTCGACGAGAATGCTTTTACCGTAGAATTCAATACATTGCTCCTGGAATTATTTACCAGTATCGCCCATTTGATAAAGGATACTTCCTACGAGCACGAAAAGGAATACCGTCTGCTCTACATCGACCGCATAATGGACAATACGTATATTCAACATGCTGTATACAACGGTGTCTTTGACGGTATTCATGTTGAAAGCGAACCGGTCCTGTTTGAGGACGATGAAATCCCCATATATTTTAGCCCCATGGTTGATGACGTTACCATTCAAAAGTACCGCCATGCTTTTATGCTTAAGGGGCTGCCCTTAAAGGGATCGGTAGAAAAGCTGCTGCGGCCTTCGGGGATCAAATTCAGATAGGAGAAATCATGAAACGCTGTTTCATGTTCGATTTTACGGTGCGGTCAATTGACCGCACTATTAAGAGGTAAGAGATGGCAAAGAAAAAAAGTGCGGTGGAAGACATAGTTTTTTACATTGATGCCAAAGGCAGCGACAAAAATGACGGCAGTGAAAATTCCCCTTTTGCAACTATCGGCAGAGCCTTAAAGAGCGCCTATGAAGCAGCAAAAAAGAATGACATAAAATACGCTGCTTTGGTAGTCTCCGGTACGCTGCGCTTAAAAGGACCGGAATGTGCTGCTGCAGGAGATACCCTCCATGATACAAATGACGAAACCGCGATCATCATTGCCAATAAAGATCTGCCCCATATTATCCTGCGGGGAAAAAGCGAAAAAAAAGCGGGTATCCTTGATGCTCAGGGCAATAAACGGGTAATCGGCATCGGCACGGGCAATACGCTTATCCTTCGTGATCACATCACCATTACAGGGGGCAAGGAAGGCGGCGTATGTGTCGAAGGTTCCTTCATCATGGAAGGGGGAACCATCAGCGGCAATACGGCATTTAACGGGGCCGCCGTCTTTGTATCCGACCTGGAAGAGCTGCAGAGCAGTTTTGTTTTACGGGGAGGAATCATCAAAGATAATACCGTTACCTACCCGCGCCATATAAAAGGATGCGGCGGCAGTATATGCGGCGGCGTGATCATGGAAGGGGGAACCATCGCAAACACGGAAGGTGGCCGGGGAATCCGCTATGAAGGAGGTATCGGCGAAGTTGTGATAAAAGGGGGCGTTATCGAAAACAACACCTTGGGCGGCATAAGCATCTATTGCTCCTCCCTCAAAATGAGCGGCGGAGTGATCCGGAATAATACCTCGGACGCAGGCGGCGGTATTTCAGTGTATGAAGAGGAAGAAGACTTTCAGCAGACCTTCATCATGGAAGGCGGCGAAATATACGGTAATTCTGCTGATAATACCGGCGGCGGCGTGCGTTTACATAACTGTAATTTTATCATGACCGGCGGAACAATAGAAAACAACAGCGCAGACGGTGGGGGAGACAATGTCTATGTCGGAGAAGGTTCCTCCTTTGAGGGCGACCTTGAAGACGGCGTGGATTATGAATAACCGGCGGGTTTACGCAAAGGGGTAATCATGAAACGTTGTTTCATGTTCGATTGTACGGTGCGGTCAGTTGACCGCACTATTAAGGGGTAAGATATGGCAAAGCAAAAGACTGCCAAGGAATGGCTAAACATCGTACGGGAAAACTATACTAAAATGGAAAAGGTACCAGCGGAACTGAAAACGAAGGAATTCTGCCTGGCTGTGGTTCAGAATAAAGGCTCTCTCCTGTATAGTATACCGAAGGAACTGCAAACGGCAGAACTCTGTCTGGCCGCAGTTCAGAATGATGGCTTTGCATTGGAATATGTACCGGAGAAACTGCAAACGGCGGAACTCTGCTTGGCCGCAGTTCAGAATAATGGCTTTGCATTGGCATATGTACCGGAGAAGCTGAAAACGGCGGAACTCTGTCTGGCCGCAGTTCAGAATGATGGCTTTGCATTGCAATATGTACCGGAGAAGCTGAAAACGGCGGAACTCTGTCTGGCCGCAGTTCAGCAGGGTGGCAGTGCCCTGGAGTATGTACCGGAGAAGCTAAAAACGGCGGAACTCTGTCTGGCCGCAGTTCAGCAGGAAGGCTATGCCCTGGAGTATGTACCCGAGAAACTGAAAACGGCAGACCTTTGCCTGTCTGCGGTTCAGAATAAAGGCTTTGCATTGAAATATGTACCGGAGGAATTTCGGGCTGAAATTGAGGGAAAACTGTCAAAGCCAAAGAAACCTGCGGCTGCCGCTAAGGAAGCTCCGGCAAAAAAAAATATGGCAAAGGAAAAGACCTACGAACAATGGTTAAAAATTGTAAACGAAGACGGATACGAATTGGTATCTGTACCGGAGGAACTGAGAACAGCGGAGCTTTGCCTGTCTGCGGTTCAGCAGCATGGCGTTTTGCTGAAGGAAGTACCGGAGAAGCTGCAAACAGCGGAAATCTGCCTGAGTGCGGTTCAAAATTTCGGCAGCGCATTGAAATATTTACCGGAGAAACTGATAACGGCAGAACTCTGCCTGAGTGCGGTTCAAGAGAGCGGTATCGCGTTGGAATATGTACCGGAGAAACTGAAAACGGCAGAACTCTGTCTGAGTGCGGTTCAAAATCAAGGCATCGCGTTGGAATATGTACCAGAAAAACTGAAAACGGCAGAACTCTGCCTGAGTGCGGTTCAAAATATCAGAGAGGCATTGTTTTCTCCATTGCAATATGTACCGGCGAAACTGAAAACGCTAAAACTCTGTCTGAGTGCGGTTCAAGAGAGCGGACTCGCATTGGAATATGTACCAGAGAAACTGAAAACGGCAGAACTCTGCCTGAGTGCGGTTCAAGAGAGCGGACTCGCGTTGGACTATGTACCGGAGAAACTGAAAACGGCAGAACTCTGTCTGAGTGCGGTTCAAAATACCAGAGATAGCAGTGCAGCGGTATCTACATTGGAATATGTACCGGAGAAGCTGAAAACATCGGAACTTTGCTTGGCTGCAGTTCAGAATAATGGCCGTGCATTGAAATATGTACCAGAGGAACTTCGGGCTGAAATTGAAGAAAAACTGTCAAAGCTAAAGAAGCCTGCGGCGAAGAAACCTGTGGCTGCCGCCAAGAAAGTTCCGGCTAAAAAACCCGCGAAGAAATAGCGGGAAACAGGAGTGAGTATGGAAACGCCGGAAAAAGAAAAGACTTACTCTGATTTCCCGGAAGCCCCTGAAACGCCAATGGAAGAACTTATCCTTATGGCCAGAACCCTTGGGATGTTTTGCGAGGCAGGGGGTCTCGATTTTAATTTCATGCGGCAAAAAACCGATGAGGATTTCTACAAGGAATTGGAACGTTTTTTTAAAGCAGTACAGGATAATCATGATGACTGGGATCCTTCGGGAGTCGTCAGCGAATGTGAGGAACACTATTGGGAATTGCGTGAGCGCATTGATGCGGAGAAAAAGACCAGATGAGCGCAGTACAACAAAACCCAGGGCCTTCGAATATATACCCAGAAAATTCAAGATGTCGTCTTTGCCGGCGGGCATAAACGCAAAGGAGTAATGTTATGGAGAGCAAATTTCTTAACAGTTTTTATGACGAGAGAAATTTAGAACGGCTTGCGAATTTTTTTTATGAGAATAAAAAATACGCAGAGGATCATTTTATTGAAATGGGATTCGAACATATAATCAGAGATTATACTGATTATATAACGCCGTTCGCAAGTCCTGAAGCAAAAAAAATCGCTTCCAATAACAAGATAGAAAATCTTGATAAACATCGGAACGCTAGACCAAAAGTTCAAGAAAGCGAACTGCAATTTGAACATGATCCGCCGCTTTCGCAAATCATAAGCCGCTGTATGGAAGCTAAAACCCCAAAAGACATACAGAAAATTCTGGCAAGTGTAAAAGTTACCTGGATCACCAAAGACCAAGACAAAAAGCTGGATGAAGGTGATAAAAATGGTATTATCTCAGGAAAAAAGGAAGTTCCTGACGAGTACAAAAATGTATCCTGGAAAAGCAAAAGACCGCCTAATGCGTATGAATTGCTTGGTATCAAAACAGAAAAGATTTAAACACGGAAAAATGGCTTTTTGGTATGTGATTGACACCCGTGTTTTTTAGCTACCAATAAGCCATTTACAGCAAAACAGGAGGATCTCATGGAAGCAACCAAAAACTCAGAAAACCTTTGTTCAATCTATTGCCCAAGCTGCGGTAAGGTGACGGACATGATTTCGTTTACCCTGCTGCGGGAGGCGGGCAGGGTCTCAGTAATTTGCCCGGAATGTCAGACGCCTACCTGTCTGGAATATGACGGCAAGACGGTTTCCGTGTCCCATTATGATGTGTATGAAGATATAGCCAAGGGCAAAATTCAAGATCGAAAGAAAAAAGCATGACAAATGTATAGTACTATTTTATAAAATTCTCCAAAAAAATACTCTAATTGGCGTAAATTTTAAGGAAATTTCAAGTTTCTGCTTATACTATACCCGTGAAACATTCTCTTTCTCTTCCCCTTCGTGTACTTTGAGTCCTTTGTGGTTTATTTCTTCCTCCCCCCCAAAAAAAGGAGCAAGTTAAATGGTTAAATCAAAAAAGAATGAACTGTTGGATCACATTGAAAAAATTATCGTGCTTTCCCGCGAACAGGGACTTCACGCAGATTTCTTCCGGGCCGCCGGCAAGCATCTTGATTTTGTTCAGCGCCGTCTTGGAATAAGTGAAATTCAATCGGTGTTCTTTTCTCATTTTCTCAACAAAGAGCTGACAACCCTTGAAGAAATCGCCAAATCCCTTAACTGCGAACATATTCAAATGATCCGCTATAAAGACGCGCTTGCAGGACTTGAGAGGAAAAGACTTGTCCGCCGTATTCTGATGTCTCCTCAAGGCCGCATGGGTAAACGCTGCACTGCTTGGACTGTACCGTCTGATGTTGCCGAGGCAATAAGCCGGGGTAAAGCATGGAAAGCGCCGGATACAAAAAATATTTCTATCGATGAACTTTTTTCCGCCCTGGAAGCTGCCTTTTCGTATATCATGCCCCATCAAGTACGTGTGGCGGAATTGATGGCGCTGATTGCAGATAATATGCATCTTGAGTTTTGTAAAAATATCCAAAAACTGGAAATTGATGATCAGGAAAAAATGGTGATATTGTTTTTTTGCAACCGGCTGGTTAATTATCTCGATGATAATCTGCCTTTTCATCAGTTTGAAAAACTGCACGAAAATCCTGCAGCGGCCAGAAAAGCACGGCGGGACCTTATAAATGGTTCCCATATCTTAATCAAGATGAATATGATTGAGTTTATCAATGATGAAGGCTTTGGTGATCGGGAAATATACTGTCTTTCCCTCAAAGCCAGAAAGATCCTCCTTGCAGAATTAGATATAGGGGAAGCAAGGCCGGAAAGAGTATGTGGTCTTGAATCGTATAAGAATTTTGTAGAAAAAACTATGTTTTATAATTCCGGCGATGAGGAGAAGGTTGATGAACTTACTGCGATTCTTGGGCAGAAGCAGTTCGCTGCGGTACAAAACAGGCTGCAGAAAAAAGGAAGGCGTTCCGGTTTTGCCTGCCTCTTTTACGGCCCTCCCGGGACGGGTAAAACGGAGACGGTGTATCAGATTGCCCGTAAAACAAAGCGCAGTATTATGCAGGTAAATATCGCGGACACAAAGAGCAAGTGGTTCGGCGAAAGTGAAAAGTGCATTGAGGGAATCTTTGATGATTACCGCGATGCAGTCAAAAGAAGCCGTAATCGGAAGGAAGCTATCCCCATTCTGTTGTTTAACGAGGCGGATGCGGTTTTCAGCAAGCGCGGTGATATTGAAAGCGGGCGGGTAGCGCAAACGCAAAACGCAATGCAGAATATCATCCTTGAGGAGCTTGAAAAACTTGACGGTATCCTTATTGCTACGACCAATCTTACGCAGAATCTGGACAAGGCCTTTGAACGGCGCTTTTTGTACAAGATTGAATTTACTTCTCCCGGCAGGGAGCCCCGTAAAAACATCTGGATGAGTACCATGCCGGAAATTGATCCTGATACCGCGGAGCAATTGGCAGTGGGCTATGAGTTTTCAGGCGGGCAGATAGAAAACATAGCGCGGAAATGCGATGTCGATTTTATCCTCCACGGCGGTACACCCACCTTTGCCGCATTGAAACGTTCTTGCGATGATGAACTAGCGGCCCGGCTGGATAAGAGCATGAAACGGATCGGGTTTTGAAAAGCCTGTACCGGTTAGTGTAAAGGTGAAAACATTCCGCGTATTGTTTTATCGTCAAAGATGAGTAGAGAGACAAGTTTGATAATTTATAAACAAAAACCGTGCGTGATTACTCATGACAGGACATTTGCCCTATGGAATTATTGGCTTATTCCCTTACTCGGGATGTTTTAGCTAAATATGTCGGCGGCGGCATTAACACCGCAAAGGAGTTCCCTATGAAGAACTTGTTTGGAAAGGGCTTTTTCAAAACCCTGGGGATTATTGTCGTGGCGGCAGTAATCGGTTTTGGGTTGGCAGGGTGTAAAACTGACGCTGGCGATGGCGACGGTGGCGGCGCGGGTAAACTGACGGTTACAGATATTCCGGCAGCACTTAACGGAAAGTGGATCATATTTGTAAGTCTCAACAGGGTTGGATCGAATGGAAAACTTATCGGCGCGAAACCGACACCTTCCCGTCAAGATATGATTGCTGAAGGTGTTCTCATAAGCGGAACAACTGTCCAAATTCCAGTATATAAAGATTTCGGAGATGGGGAGGCAATGTTCAAGTGTAATCCTTACACAGGTTCTGACGCAAATGTCCAAATAGGTATTATTGCTGGTGTTGGAGAATGGGGAGATCAATGGTTTGATACCTATAATCCCGGTGCTGGAATTGTGAAGACCGTCACATTCACAAATGGTAATGCAACTGTTTCTTATGGCAGCGGTGGCGGAGACGGTGGAGACGGCGGTAGCGGTGGTGACGGCGGAGACAGCGGCGGTGATAGTGGCGGCGGTGGCGACCCCCTCCAGAACTGGACGCGGGTTACCGACAGCACATTCGGCAACTGGCCGGACCCCTACAACTACATCTACAGCATCGCCTACGGTAACGGGAAGTTTGTCGCGGTCGGGGAACGTGGCAAAATGGCGTATTCGCCTGACGGTATAAGCTGGACGGCGGTTACTACCAGCATATTCGACACAAACCGCATCTACGGCATCGCCTACGGAGGCGGGAAGTTTGTCGCGGTGGGGAAGAGGCCAAAATGGCATATTCGTCTGACGGTATAAGCTGGACGGCGGCTGCCAACGCTGCATTCGCCTACGAAGCCGGCAGCTACCCCATCGAATGCATCGCCTATGGCGGAGGGAAGTTTGTCGCGGGCGGGATCAGTAACGACATAGCGTATTCGTTTGACGGCGTAAACTGGATATTGGTTACGAAAATCACAAATGGGGGCGATAACATCATCAACGACATCGCCTACGGCGACGGGAAGTTTGTCGTGGTTGCGTATACGGGCAGCAAGATGGCGTATTCATCTGACGGTATAAACTGGACGGCGTTTGACACCCAAAACATATTCGGCAACAACTACTACCGCGACCACATCAACGGCATCGCCTACGGCAACGGAAAGTTTATCGCGGGCGGGTCGGACGGCAAAATGGCGTATTCGTCTGACGGCATAGCCTGGACAGCGGTTACCAACACTACATTCGGCGGCGACATTAGCGACATCGCCTACGGCGGCGGGAAGTTTATCGCAGTCGGGAATGGCAACCAGATGGCGTATTCGTCTGACGGCATAACCTGGACAGCGATTACCAACAGCGCATTCGGGGACAACAACTACATCACCTGCATCACCTACGGCGGTGGGAAGTTTGTCGCAGGCGGGTCTGGCAGCCAGATGGCGTATTCCGGCATCGTGGAATAAAGGGAACAGGCAAGGGGCAAAACGCCCCTTGCGCTCCCGTCCTGTAAGGCGGGGAAAAGGTTTAACGCTTTTTTATCTCGACGATTTTTGTGATAATCCCATGAACACAGTAAATTATTAAAAATATACTTAAAATAGCTAAAATAACATTCATAATCCCCCCAAACATTCTTTAATAGTGGCGACCGCCAAAATGATCGTGGCGATTTTGGCCAGCAGTTCAATAACATCCCGTATACGAATTCTGTGATCGCCCATATTTTATAGTATCGGCTCTTTAAATCGGCTGTCAAGTCTTTTTGCATATTTGCTAAAAACAGAAGCTCAGGTGTGCCTGACCGTCCCTTAATCCGGGACGGTTTTTTAATAAGGTTTTCCCTTTAATTTCCTTTCCTATTCAAAACTTTTTTCGTATATTGTAATTAACAACCCGGGGAGTCCGTGTGGGGGAGGCGGGTGTTTTCAGGAGGAATCTTTTGAATGAAATATACAAAATCATTTTCCGCCGGATTCGTTTTATATTGTGTCTTTTGCTTGCTTTTTCCGCAGGCTGCATTCTCGCAGGACTTTTCTTCCATCGACAAAGATCTGGAACAATTGGAGAGCTTGATCGCCGATACGCTCTTGAACATGGAAGAGCAGCAGAAACAATTGGAAGACTTGAAGAAGAGCTTGGACACGAGCGGGAACTTAATCGGGAGTTACGAGCGCATAATAGCCGAGCGCGAGAAATTGCTGCGGGACTTGCAGACACGGCTGGCCGAAATGTCAGAAACCTACAGGATGCAGTCGGCCTTATCGGCGAAATACGCAAAAAGCTCAAGGTTCTGGAAGATTTTTACGCTGATAGCGGTTCCATCGGCGGCGCTCCTTAGCGGGGGCATTGTCTTTGCGACGACGCGCTAAGGGAATGCAAAGTCTGCCTTAAATATACCCTATTTCCGGCTTTTCGGATGTCGCCAACAGGTTGCAAGATAATGAATCCCTCCTTAAAGCTCTTTCACAAAATACTGAATTCCGCTATTGTAAACAGATAAAGCTATGCGCCGGATTTCTATTCTGTTATTACTTGCGCTCTTTAGCCTGTTGCCGCATTTTTCCGCAGCCCAGGAAGGTTCTGATGCTTCCACCGCAACCGGCGCTTCCACCGCAACCGGCGCAGTCGGCGAAGCCGCTGCAGACCGGGCCGCGCCTGTGGCGGAAGGATCACCGGAGGAGCCAATAGCGGATGCTGTGGCACCAGGTGTTGA
>BNVF01000018.1 GCA_025997895.1 Spirochaetia bacterium | reverse complement strand
CCATTGCGGACCTTTTGGCGCTGCTGTACTTTCACCGGATGAAAGTTGATCCCAAACAGCCCCGCTGGGCGGAACGGGATCAGTTGGTGGTTTCCAAGGGGCACTCGGGGCCGGCAGTCTATGCGGCGCTTGCTTTAAAAGGATTTTTCCCCCAAGACTGGCTTTCTACCCTGAACAAGGGCGGTACCAAACTGCCCAGCCACTGCGACCGCAACCTTACCCCCGGCGTGGATATGACTACCGGCTCTTTGGGACAGGGTTTTTCTGCGGCCATTGGCATTGCCCTGGGGCTGCGGATCGATGCCAGGGCTTCCACGGTTTACACTATTATTGGCGACGGCGAATCCGATGAGGGCCAGATTTGGGAAGGCGCCCTCTTTGCGGGCAGCCAGAAACTTTCCAATCTGGTGGCTTTTACCGACTACAACAAGCAGCAGCTTGACGGCTTTACCAAAGACATTATTGATCTGGGCGATCTAGCTGCCAAATGGGCAGCTTTCGGCTGGTTTGCCCAAACCGTGGACGGCCACGACATTGCCGCTCTGGACGCGGCTATTGAAAAGGCCCTGGCGCAAAAGGAAAAGCCCTCGATGATCGTGATGAATACGATTAAAGGGAAAGGTTGTAACTTTGCCGAAGGGGTGGAGAAGAACCACAGCATGGCCTTTGACTTGAATAAAGCCAAAGAAGCGATTGCGGCGCTTAACTAAGGGAGGATAATCATGGAAGTACAAACACTGGAAATACGGGCGGCGTATACCGATACCCTGCTGGCCCTGGCCGAAAAAAACAAGAATATCGTAGTGCTGGAAGCTGACCTCATGAGCTGCACCAATACCGGCGGTTTTAAAAAAGCGTACCCTGACCGGTTTTTCAATGTAGGAATTGCCGAGGCAAACATGGTAGGAATAGCGGCGGGGCTTTCCACTTTGGGCAAGATACCTTTTGCCGCTACCTTTGGCTGTTTCGCGTCACGCCGGGTATTTGATCAGTTTTTTCTCTCCGCCAATTACGCCAGGCTGAATGTCAAACTGATTGGCACCGACCCCGGCGTTACTGCCGCGTTTAACGGCGGTACCCATATGCCTTTTGAAGACCTGGCCCTGATGCGGGTAGTTCCGGGGCTTACGGTGCTGGAGCCTTCCGATGCCCGTTCCTGCGCGGCCTTTGTGCGCGAAATGGCGGACACCTACGGCTGCGTTTATCTGCGCTTTCCCCGCAAGCCGGTTCCGGTTCTGTACCCGGAAAACGAACCGTTCAAAATCGGCAAGGCCAAGGTGTTAAAAGAAGGGAAGGATATTTGCTTTGTCGCGCTGGGAAGCCTCATGGTGAACCAGTCCCTCAAAGCCGCCGAGACCCTTGCCGCTTCCGGTATCAGCGCCGGCGTGCTGGATGTGTTGACCCTGAAGCCCATTGATGCGGAAGCAATCCTGACCCAGGCCGGCAAGGTACGGGCTGTGATCAGCGCCGAAAACGCCCAGATTGCCGGCGGCCTGGGAAGCGCCGTTGCGGAGATTCTTGCCGAGAATGGCTTTAAGGGCAAGTTCGCCCGTATCGGCATACGCGATGAATTCGGCGAAGTGGGAACCCAGGACTACCTTACCGATCGCTTCGGCCTTGATGTTGGCAGCCTGGTAAAAAAAGCCCGGGAACTGCTTGGCTAAGGCAAATGAAACAGGCCGGTTCCAAAGCGGAATCGGCTCAGGGTCTCTGCATTTACTTTCGCACATTCCTCCGTATATCCCGTGGCGAGGCGGCAGTGCGGAGACCCTGATCAGGCGGGGGAACGCCGCCTACGGAGCCCCGCAAGCGGGTCTCCTCCCTCCCCTGCGCAAGCAGGCTCTTAAGAATCCCGCGAATGATCAGTGCCCCCGCACTGCCGCCTTGCCACGGGCCTTAGGGGGCAAGTGTACACTACATACGCTGAACGTCCGTGGGTGGGGAGCGATGCCGGGGAGCGGAGCATTTGCGGGGTTCTTAGCGGAGCAGACCCCGCAGGGGGCTGCGGAGTGGTATTCCCCCGCATGATCCGCTCCCCGGCATCGCTCCCCACCCACGGATATACGGAGGGATGCAGGGGGTGAAAAGTAAACGCGGAGACCCTGGGAATCGGCCTTTGTTTTATGCTATGGTTTGTGTTATTATTGAAGATATGAAGAAGCGCTTTCCCCGGTGTTTAATCGTTCTGATGTTTTTTTTGATGATCCTCGCCGTTGTCCCCCTGGGGGCCGATGGTTTTGGAGACCGTTTTTCCTGGTCTGTAAGTGGCAGCATTTTCTACTTTACCGCAGACAACGGCAAGCAAGGATCGGATCCAGCCCCCATTTTGCCTTCACTGGGCGCTGCCGCGTCTTTTAAGATATGGGGTCCTCTGGCAATAGAACTTACAGAAGACCTCTATTTTACCAATTACGAATACAATGCCAGGGACAATTACCCCATGGCCTGTAACCCCGAAAACCGCTCCGCCTTTGTGTTTGGTTTTTTTACCGGTCTTCAGGCGCGGGCACTTTTCCCCATAGGCCGGGATATTGATGTCCGGGTCTATGGCGGCCCCGCCGCTGATTTACGCATTATTGCCCTGGGCATAGGCCTGAATCACCCCGACGACTTTACCGGTAATATCGAAACCGACGCCCAACTGCAGACCGACGCCATCCGCGAATACTTTTGGGGCAAAGGCCGCTGGTTTATGCCCGTACTTGGCGCCGGAATGGATTTTCCCATAAACGAAAAATTCCTGCTGGGCTTTGATTTGCGCACCTGGTTTCCCATGTACCGTCTCTGGTCAGACGACGACCTCCCCCCCCGCCGAAGGCTGGCGCATTGGCCTGGGGATTCGGATTACGCCGCGCAGGTAAAAGCAAGGGCCGCCTTTGGTTCGAACCTGCAATAACATGACAACAAAAAACCCATCCTTTCGGATGGGTTTCCTTGCTCCCCCGCGCGGGTTCGCCCTCCATTCGCAAACATCATGTTTGCTCATTCCGGGCCGCCTCCGGCCGCTGCCATCCCTGGCGCCTTTTCCTCACATTCGTTCGGCGCGGCCTCCGGTTCGAACCCGCAGGAATAAAAAAAACGGCGGCCCGCCCTATGGGCGTTCCGCCGCTTTTGCTCCCCCGCGCGGGTTCGAACCACGGACAAGCTGGTTAACAGCCAGCTGCTCTGCCAACTGAGCTACAGGGGAATGTAGCTACACTATAGCCTTTTACAAAAAATTTGTCAAGGGTCCTTCGGTAAGATTTTTACGTGAGGAATTGCGGGGGTCCCCACCTTTACAGCCAGGTATTGTCTGGTCAACGTCTCGTTTGAGGAAAATAACCGCTAATCCGTGCCGCTTTTTACGCTTACTTCGCCGCCACCAGGCAATACCGCTTTTTCCCCGCCCGCAATATCAGCTCCCCTTCCGCGTTGAGCCGCTCAGCGCCAATGAGGGCGGCCACATCACTTACCGCCGCAAGTTCACCGCTTTCGCTGCCTGCGGCGGACACAAACGCCCCGCCCTGCTGCACCAGGCGGCGGCCTTCGCTCTTGGAGGGACTCAGAGCGGCGTCGCAAAACAGATCCACCACGTTGTAGCCTGCATCGAATTTGGCGCGGCTTAATTCCACCCTGGGCATGGCGGATTTGTCCCCTTCCCCGCCGCGGCCAAAAGCGGCCCTGGCTCCGGCAAGGGCTTTGTCCGCTTCGTCTTTACCGTGGATCAGGGCGGTTATTTCCCAGGCAAGACGCTCCTTGGCCTCATTGGGGTTCTTGCCCGCCGAGGTCAGGGCTTCACATTCCTCCGCAGGGAGAAATGTAAACATCAAAAGAAAGCGGCGTATGTCTGGGTCCTGCACGTTACGCCAATACTGAAAAAAGTCGTAGGGGCTGGTGATTGCAGGGTCAAGGAAGAGGGCACCTTTTTCGGTCTTGCCCATTTTTTTGCCGTCAGCGGTGGTTACCAGGGGGAAGGTCAAACCGAAAACTTCGGCGCCTTCGATGCGGCGAACGAGTTCCACACCGGCCACGATATTCCCCCATTGGTCGTCGCCGCCTATTTGCAGACGACAGCCGTAACGGCGGTACAGTTCCAGAAAATCGTAACTCTGGAGGAGCTGGTAATTGAACTCGATAAATGAAAGGCCGGTTTCCATACGCATTTTGTATGCCTCAAAACTGAGCATACGATTCACCGAAAAATGGCTACCGATTTCCCGCAGAAAGTCGATATAGTTCAGGTTGGCCAGCCAGTCCTTGTTGTTGGCGGTGCGGGCGGTACCGGCGCCAGGGGTATGGATTGCGGCGCCAGGGGTATGGATTGCGGCGCCAGGGGTATGGATTGCGTCAGTGTCAAAACCGATAAAACGATCAAGCTGGGCGGCGATGGAAGCGGCGTTTGCATCCAGGGTTTCGTAGTTCACCATTCTGCGCATTTCAGTTTTGCCCGAAGGGTCGCCAATGCGGGCGGTGCCGCCGCCGATAAGGGCTATGCCTTTTTGCCCCGCCGCGCGAAGGTGACGGAAGGCGAAAAACGGAACCATGTGGCCAATGTGCAGACTCGGCCCGGTAGGATCGCAGCCCACATAAAAAGTTACCGGCCCTTCGTTTATCAATTTTGAAAGACCCTCAACATCGGTACACTGTTGAAAAAAGCCCCTGATTTTTAAATTCTCAATCACTGGATGCATAATTCCTCCAAAATTTCATGGGTTCATTGTAATGGATTTCTCTGTTGAAAGCCAAGCCGTAACCGTATAAGATAGGTTTATCTATCTATACAAAGGAGCATATATGCAGATTAACGGATTTCATCACATTGGATTATGGGTTCAGGATTCTGAAAAAAGTCGTGATTTTTATATCAAAGGGTTGGGAGGAAAGTTGGTCCACAGTTTTCCCCGATTGGATGCCCCTGATAAAATCATTTATCTGGTCGATCTGGGAAACAACGCGGTTGTGGAAATTATCCCCCGTGGGAACGGCGGCGAAGAGGCAAATTCCCGGTGGGTTCATATAGCGATCCGTACCGACGATACCCAGGCGGCCTATGATATGGCAATAAAAGCGGGCGCGGAATCCCGAACCAAGCCCCAGGACATTAACCTGGGTACTATGGCGGTACGTAACGCCTTTGTGCTGGGACCCGACCGCGAAGCCATTGAGTTTTTACAGGTCCGCTGATGAAAACCATTCTCTGCTACGGCGATTCCAATACCTGGGGGTTTAATCCCCGGACCCAGGGCCGTTATGATCATAAAACCCGCTGGCCTATGGTGCTAAAAAATATTCTGAACCGGAACGCGTCTCCCGATGATCCGGAATGGTGGGTAGTTGAGGAAGGTTTGAACGGCAGGACAAGCTGCAGGGAAGATTTTGTGGGGGGTGATAAAAACGGGCTGCGACATCTGCTGCCTGTTCTGGAAAGCCATAAGCCCATTGATGTGGTAGCGGTGATGCTGGGCACCAATGATCTCAAGCCCCGGTTCAGCCCCACCCCCTATGATATAGCTCAGGGAGTTCAGAACATCGTCATCGCCGTTCAGAAGTCCGAGGTGGGCCCGGACGGTGACAGCCCCAGGGTGCTGATGATCTGCCCCCCGCCCACCGTGGAATCTCCGGTCTTTAAGCACGTCTTTGGTGACTGCATAGAACTCTCCAAAAAGCTGTCGCCCATGTACCGCGCCCTGGCCCAGGAACGGGGCGCCGTTTTTCTTGATGCAGGCAAACACATTAAAACCAGCTCCATCGACGGCATTCACCTTGATCCGGAAGATCACCGGAAGCTTGCCGAGACTGTGGCGGAAGCTGTCAAAAGTCTCTTTTAAAAGGTCTGCGCTGTGGAATTAACCCTCACCAGCTTTCTTATTGTCTGCCCCCTGGTCTTTCTCGCGGGTTTTGTGGACTCCATCGCCGGCGGCGGAGGGCTTATCTCCCTGCCCGCTTATTTAATCGCCGGTGTACCAATGCACTTTGCCCTGGGTACCAATAAGCTTTCTTCCACTATGGGGGCAATCACCGCCTCGGCGCGGTATTACAAAAACGGGTTTGTGGATTTATTTCTCTGCGTTCCTTCTATAGCGGCGGCCCTTGCAGGTTCCGCCCTGGGTACATCCCTCACACTGCTGGTCAACGAACGTTATCTGCAATGGCTGCTTCTCATCATCCTTCCGGTTACGGCCTTTTATGTGATGCGCAATAAAGAATTCCGGGAAAAGGACGCTCCGTTCTCCCGTCCCAAAACGGCACTCATTGCGGCGCTTGTCTCTTTTGTCATTGGCGGCTACGACGGCTTCTTTGGCCCCGGTACCGGCACTTTTCTCATTTTGCTCTACACCGGCCTTGCCCGCATCAATGCCCGTACCGCCACAGGCAACGCCAAACTGGTAAATCTCGCTTCGAATCTGAGCGCCCTTGTTGTTTTTCTCCTGCACGGAAGGGCGCTCCTGCCCCTGGGACTGTGCGCCGGGGCCTTCAGCATTGCCGGCTCCTGGCTTGGTTCGGGCCTGGTAATACGCCGGGGAGCAGGGGTATTGCGGCTCTTTATCCTTGGAGTGCTGGCGCTGCTTCTGGTAAAAATCGCGTACGATCTTTTTACGATGAACGGCGCACGCTGACGAATAACGCAGCACGGCTTTAACTTGCATAGTGGAAAATTCCCTAAAGATACATTTCCAAAGGCTCGGTAAGAATTTCCGTGGTATCGTGAAAGATCGCCACTGTGTGTTCCCAGTGGGCGGATATCTGATTATCGGCGCTTACCACGGTCCAGCCGTCTTCCAGAATCTCCACATCGCCGGTTCCCAGGTTGATCATGGGCTCAATGGCAATGACCATGCCGTTGCTCATCCTGGGGTTGGGGCCGTGGGGGTAATTGGGCACCTGGGGGTCTTCGTGCACCTCAAGACCAACCCCGTGGCCGCAGAACTCATGCACCACGCCGTAGCCCCGCTCAAGGGCATGGCCCTCCACTGCCCTGGCAATCTGCAAAAGCCGGTCGCCGGCCTTGACTGCCGCAATACCCCGGTAGAGACACTCTCTGGTGGTTATATTGAGATCCTGCACCGCCTTGCTCACCCTGCCCGCCTCTACGCTGACAGCCTGATCACTGATAAAGCCGCCCAGATCAATGCCGCAGTCAAGGCCCACCAGGTCTCCCTCGCGGATACGCCGCTTTGAGGGAATGCCGTGTATCACCTCTTCGTTAACCGAAATGCAGATCGCTGCGGGAAAAGGATTCTTCGCCGGGCCGTAGCCTTGAAAGGCCGGCTTTCCCCCTGCCCGCTTGATCCAGTCCCGCACCCAGCGGTCAATTTCGAGAGTCTCCACGCCGGGCTTTACCAGCGGGATAAGTTCCCGGAACATGGCGGAAAGCATCTTGCAGGACTTTCTGATCCCTTCGATCTGTTTTTCGTTTTTTAATCGAATCATACATTCTGTTCCTGTCGGTTGAGGTTCATTACTATACCTTCAATTTACGGCGGAGCCGGTTTATGCTGGGAAGCGAGGCGTCCCTTTGCAGCGCCTCCCGGATGACTTGCCCGGCTGCAGCTTCGTCTCCCAGTTCCAAAAGAGTCTCCGCCAGGGAGCGCATCCAGCGGGCTTCATCCCTGACGGGGAAACCCAGGGTGAGCATAGTCTCCATGCACTCGATCCAGGTTTCATCATCTACCTGTGGCCGCAGGCGCAGGCGCACCAGGGTCTTGAGGTAATTTTCAAGCTCTTCCATGAAGTGTTTGAAATACGGCAGCCGCCGCTCCTCTCGCACCAGATTCACCAAAAGCCTGAACGCCTCCCAGGAACATTCCCGCTTGTCCAGTTCCTCGGCAAGTATGAAAAGGCAGTCCATCCAGTCTTCCCGGTCAAGGTAATTTTCCATAAGAAAATTGACGCCGCCGTTTTGCCGCCAAATATTGATGGCTTCGTCTTCCTCAAGATGCAGAAGCTCAAAAAACACCAGCTTTGCCTGACTCGCCGGATCGTCCCCCCGCTCGCGCAGCCAGGTGCGGTAATCAAAACCGGGGTTTTGCACAAAGCGCGTATAGGCACGGTCGTACTCATAACGGCGGTCAGGGCTCGCAAGCACTTCATAAGCGGTGAGCAGCTTCCGCATCGCCCCTTCGGCGCCCTTGCCGGCAATATCCGGGTGGAGCCGTTTCGCCTTTTCGCGGAACGCTTTTTTTATTTCATCAGTTGAAGCCCCATGCTCTACACCGAGGAGATCGTAGTAGTTGTTCATTTTTTGTTATTCGCCATTTAAAATTGTACGCTACGCTCCTATCCTCTTCCCAATGGCCTCCGCGTGGGGTGGATTCAGCAGCACTTCGCTCCAGTTGACCATCATCCCCTCTTTTTCCATAGCCTTCATCAGATTTACAAGCGCCCGTCCAGTAAAAAGCCCGCCCTTTTTTACAAAGGCGGCACTTTTCTTTCCTACCAGGCCGCTGCCGGCGGAGAGTATCTTGTAAACCGCTTCGGGGATTTTACCGGAGAAAAAGGAAATCGGTTCGGCGGCTATGGCGATGTATTCGTAACCGGGAAGACGGAAGCCGTCTTCGGTCCAGGCGTCGATGATGTCGACCCGGTGGCCCATAGCTTCCATACCCTTTGCCAAAGATTGCACATAACCCGGCGGGGCTTTACGTATCGATGGTACACTAATAACTGCTACTCTCATATTATTTCCTTTATGTGGAGAAAATACAAAGTATTTTCTCCGGTGAGGTTTGGCTCAGTCAAATCTCAAGCCTGCTTATAGATTCGATCGATGTTTGGTTCCTTGACCAAAAGAACCGAGCATTTGGCATTCACCATGATTTCCCGGTGAGCGTGGCTGATAATGTCCCTGGCGCTGCGATCCTTTTCCCAGCCCCCCATCACAATAAGGTCGGCCTTGCGTTCGTCGGCGGCGGTGAGGATTTCGGTGTACACCGCGCCCTTGCGTATCTCCCGCTCAATCTTGACACCCTTGGCGCGGGCAAGCTCTTCCACAAAGGAAAGGTAACGATCGCCGTTGGCCTCAAGGCTTTTTTCATATTCGGTACTTTCTTCCTGGATAAAAATTTTGCTCAGCGTAAGCTGCCGTATGGTTGCGGTGTCCACCACATACACCGCCGAGAGCCGGCAGCGGTAGGACTTGGCCATAACAATAGCGTATTTTGCCGCCAGAATAGAGGCGTCTGATCCGGTAATAACCGTTACAATATTCGAGATGAGGGGCTTCATTTTCTACCTGATGCCGAACCGGCAACTCCTTTTCGTTTTAGTAGTTTGCTGGTAAAGAAGGAATCCCTGTCCCGCTCCTCCAGCGCCGCCTCAATATAGGTCTTGGTCTCAGCAGCGGTAGGGATGACCATTTTTTCCAGGGCGTTCACCCTGCGCTGGGTCTTACGAACCTCCCGGGCAAGCCTCCAGGCAACAGTCCTAACCGCCGCCAACTCGGTACATATTTTGAGCAGCTCAAAGAATTCTAGCACGGTTTCATCACATTCGGCAAATGAATTCACCGGGGAATACTTCAATTCCGCGTCCGGCAGGTGAATTTCCAGCCCCGGCAGCTTCATCCCGGCGACCATAACCTGTTTTTCCCGCAATTCAAAGCGATAACTGATATTCCGGGCCAGCCGCTCCGCCCGCTCCCGCCCCACCACCACCAGCATACGCTTGAGACAGGGATAGGCCGTGGCTATACGGGCATCCAGGTCCCGTTCCAGCATCTTCACCAGCTCCACCTTCTGCATCAGCTCCATCACGAGAATTTCCCGCTTCTGCTCCAGCAGGTCGTAGCCCTCCCTGGCAATGGTCAGCCGTTCTTTGACCCGCAGGAGGTTGCTCTTGGTAGGGGCGATTTGTTCTCTAGCCATTGCTTATCCTGTTTTGGAATGAAGCATTGCTTCGCGCAAAACCGCGTTCATGCGGGTTTGATACCCCCTTCCCCCTGCCTTAAACCATGCCAGAACATCGGCGTCAACTTTAATGGAGAGGGGAACCTTTACCGGCTCAATTTTCCAGAATTCCGAGTGCGCAGGCCACATCCGGGCCAACTGTTCGGCTGTCAGTTTGGGACTGTCCTTATTAAAAGTGATAGGAAAGTCTTTTATTTCTTTAAGCCGTTCAGCCGTTAATTTTTTTGAAGTAATCATTGTACTCCTCCGTTTCAGACGGATCAGCTTTGTATATAACAATATGTGGGAAAAGATATATTGTCAAGTATATATTTTTGAGTATATCATTTTATAACACCCATATTTATTGAATCAATTCTATCCAGCAATGCCGTGTCCGGAGGTATGTTTCCAAAAACACTTTGTGCCTGTTCTTGTGAAATAACACTGTAACTACCATCGGAAGAAATTTGGTAGTAATCAATCGACGAAACAGCCCATACCTTTTGTTTGTTTTTGAAAATTATTGCCGACCCGGTTTGCGGTCGAGTGGCAATTACCATTTTTAATGGGTGCATTGTAAAATATACTATTTCCTTTTCCATTGCCTACTCCTCAAAAGTGAAGATGGACATTTTTTATAGGACTATGGAACAAGCGATAAAGCATAAGCTAATTGGTCATCTGTGCTGCTCGCTATATGCTCTGCGTCAAGGGCATATTCAAGATACGCCCTGTGCGCCTGATATGTGGGGTAATAGGCAAAATAAATGGGCTGGCCTGTTACCGGATCATAGGTTGTTTCTTTATATCCGGCAAATGTATAGCCTAAACTTATGCCTATTCGGAACGGCCGTTCTTTTCCCGCAGGGGATTCGCCGGCGCGGACCGTTAAAGGGTTAAAAATAGACATCATAACACATAAAATTAAAACTACACTGTTTTTCATCCCTTTTCTCCCCCTGCATATAACTGACGATATCTTGATATTTTAGGCAAGTCAATGAGATAAATGTGACAAAAAACACAAAAAACGCTTGACAACTATTTTAGGTTAGTATATATTTTATAAGGAATGAACGTTCATTCCTATATTTTAACTGTGGAGGACTTTTATGGGTTTTATCGCAATCGTTTTGGGGATTATCAGGAGGAAAAAGTATGCCTATTCGGTCAAGTAAACGGGACGACCTCCTGAACGCCGCCCTAAAACTTATCGCCAGGCAGGGATTCCACGCCGCGCCCATGTCCCAAATTGCCGTGGAAGCCAATATCGGCGTGGGAACAATTTACCGCTATTTCAAGAATAAGGACGAGCTGATTAACGGCCTCTACCTTGAAATCCGTAAACGCATGGCCGAGGCAATCGGCAAAGGCCAGGACGAAGCCGCGCCGGTGAAAGCGCAATTCGTTAAGTCTTTGCAAAACCTTATCCGCTATTTGATTGAGAATCCAACGGAAATACAGTTTACCGAACAGTATGAACATTCTCCGTTCATTACCGATGAGACAAAAGCGGAAATTGAAAAAGTGGCGTCTCCTATTTCGGATTTGCTTATCCGTGCACAAAAAGAAAAACTGTTAAAGCCCTTGCCTTTTCCGGTACTTATGGCGATGTTTTCCGGTGCGTCAATGGGACTGTTAAAAGCGTATTTGCAAAAAAAATCGTCCCCCGCAAAAATGAATGAAGCGATTGAGGCAATCTGGGATATGCTTATCCCAAAAAATATTGAAGGAGTAGTGTGTTGCTAGCAACACTTCCGATTACCGTGCCTCCCCCGCGCAAGTGGGTTCTTGGCCGCATTTTTATAGGAGTAAAACAATGAAAAAGTGTTTAATTGCGAGTGTATTTCTTTTGACGGCTTCTTTTTTGTTCGCACAAATGAAAGGGAATGTGGAACTTTACGGCGGAGCCGCGCTCTTTGATGAAACCAGCGGAATGAACGGTCATGAAACTGTTTTTAAATCGGCATCCGTTTCGGCGGGTATTGCCGGCGGAGTTTATTTTAATGACTCCATTAGCCTTAAAGCCTATTTTGATTTTCTCATTCCGCTGGCCTTTACCGCCGACCCTGATGGTGGAACTGCTGTAACACGGAATGACTACGATTTTCTTTTGGGAATGGATGAATTTTTTGGCGTTGTTTTTAACGTGGTCAAAACAGATCGGCTGAATGTTCCTGTAATGGCAGGATTTCACGGCAAACTGTTCTTTTCCACTATTTCAGATTATTTTACCACGGCGGTAAACAGCGGTATTGGTCTTGGAATTGGCGTAGAATATGCCTTTAGTAACAACTGGTATATTCTGGCGCGGGCAAACGGCTCATTCGATTTTCTGGGATTTTCAATAATGACACCGCCGGAAGGCGGCCCGAAATTCGACATGGCGCTAATACGTACATGGGGATTTGCGCCTCATATTGGCATCGGGTTCAGGTTTTAGGGGGAATTTATGAAAAACAATACTACAAACTTTTCCAAAATGGGCATTGTGCTTTTGCTCATCGGTGTTCTTGGTATTCTAAACGTCATTGGAGATATAATTACCTTGATACTGATGACAACACAATCATTTGCAGGTAACGCCTTCTTTTCTTTTTTCTTCCGCGTCTTTACCAATAAAGGTTTATTTTTAATTGCAATGCCGATGACATTACTTTGCAATATTTTGTTTTTGGTGTTTATGTTCGGACGCAAATCATTTTTGTTTCAACTGTTTTTCTTTATGTCCTGCATTATTGCACTTGCTCATTTACTGGTCAATCTGTTTGCCTTATACCCACTTACCATTTTTGATATTATGATAAGCACAGGACATAACGCTTTAGTTACCAGTCTCATTAATCCTATGCTTGGGTTATTACGAACAATGTATCCGGTGTTTTTAGTAATAGGGATATTTACTTCATTGGGTCTTTTGATTATTTGTTTTTTATACTTCAAACATTCAAAACGTATTGCAGCCTATTTTTGTTAGGAGGACACAGGCGGTGGCCGGGCACCAAATTTGGCTTTTTGGCATTCACTTTTGACGGGACAGATCAAATACTCAACCTGACTGAACGCTTCACTTCGCCGCAGCCGGCTCCAGGTATCGCTCAATAAACTCCTGATTGACCCGCAGTAGTTCTTCCCGGGGCAGCTCCGAGAGTACCTTCCAGCCCAGGTCCAGGGTGCGGCCTATGTCACGGTTTTCATTTTCACCCTGGGTCAAAAAAATCTGTTCAAAGCGTTCGCCGAATTTCAGATAACACTTGTCACCTTCGGAAAGTTCCTCCTCGCCGATAATCGAAGCGAGGTTGCGTACCTGCTTTACCTTTGAATAAGCGGCAAAGAGCTGGCTTGATACATCCTTGTGATCCTCCCGGGTCATACCCGGCCCTATGCCGTCCTTCATAAGGCGGGAGAGACTGGGGAGACCGGCAACCGGCGGGTACACGCCCCGCTGGGAAAGTTCACGGTCAAGGACTATCTGGCCTTCGGTGATGTAGCCGGAAAGGTCGGGGATGGGGTGGCTTATGTCATCGTTGGGCATGGAGAGAATCGGTATCTGGGTAATGGAGCCTGAGGAGCCCTTGATTTTCCCCGCACGTTCGTACAGGGAAGCAAGGTCTGAGTACAGGTAGCCGGGATAACCTTTGCGGCTGGGCACTTCGCCCCGTATCGAAGAAACTTCCCGCAGGGCCTCGCAGTAGTTGGTCATATCGGTCATTACCACCAGGACGTGCATATTTTTTTCGTAGGCCAGATATTCGGCGGCGGTCAGGGCGCAGCGGGGGGCCACGAGGCGCTCCAGCGAAGGGGCGTCGGCAAGGGACAGAAAAACTACCACATTGGAGAGTACGCCGGAGCGTTCAAAGTCATCCAGAAAAAAGCGGGCTACATCGTACTTTACGCCCATGGCGCAGAAGATTATTACGAACGGCTCCGCAGGAGACGACGGCTTCGAAGGAGACGATGGCTCTGTAGGAGACGATGGTTCAGCGCCCTCGTTCAGGCTCATACCTGAACGGTTCAAAATTTTCGCCTGCCGGACGATTTGGGCGGCGAGACGATTATGGGGAAGGCCGTTGCCGGAAAAGATCGGGAGCTTCTGGCCCCGGATAAGGGTGGTCATGCCGTCAATGGCGGAGATGCCGGTCTGGATGAAATCCCGGGGATAGGCGCGGGCAAAGGGGTTGATAGGGAGACCGTTTACGTCCAGGGTGGTAGAGGAAAAAATATTGCCGTAGCCATCGATAGGTTCGCCAAGACCGTTGAAGATACGCCCCAACAGGCCGGGGCCAACCCGCAGTTCCATTGGTTTGCCCAGAAACTCCACCCGGCTGTCATCGGCGGAAAGGCCGGTGCTGTTGCCGAATATCTGAATGGCAGCCCAATCTTCGCTCATGTCCACCACCCGGCCAAGGCGCCTGCCTTCATCCCGGCCGTAGACAGCTACTACTTCGTTATAACCTACATTGCGGCTCCGGGCGGTGATCACCACCGGGCCTTCTATCCGGGTAAGTCCCCGGTATTCAATTCCCCTCATGTATGACTCCCGGTCATAAGACTTCCCTTGTACGGTAACTCCGTTCCAGTTCTTCCAGAGAAGAGCGCATCTTTGCCCCAAACCTGTCAAGCTCCACAAGGGCATCATTCTTCACCGTGCTCTTGAGACGGGATAATCCCTCTTTAAGCCCCAGACTCAATATTTTGGAGATCGGCGCTCCCTGTTTAATGCAGATATAGGAACTCTCATGGAATTCCATGATCAGTTCCAGAAGCCGAACCTGCTTGTCCGGAACGCAGTACATATCGACTTTGTCAAACGAATTCTGCTGCAAAAAACCGTCTTTGATAATTTCCGAGGTTACAAGGATCAGCTTTTGCTCGTCCGGAAGGGCATCGGGGCCAATAAGCCTGACGATTTCCGCGAGACGCTGCTCACGCTTTAATAGATCGAGACACTGCCGGCGGACTTCGGCCCAGCGGGGGTTCACCCGTTCCCACCAGGGCTGCACTTCCTCGGCGTATTCGGAATAGCTGTCGGTCCAGCTTATCGCCGGGTAATGCCGGGCGTTGGCAAGGTCGCGGTCAAGCGCCCAGAAGCAGCGGATAAAGCGCTTGGTGTGCTGGGTTACAGGCTCGGAGAAGTCGCCCCCCGGCGGGGAGACCGCGCCGATTATCGAGACTGAGCCTTCGGCACCGGAAAGGGTGCGGACCCTGCCGGCACGCTCGTAGAACTCGGCCAGACGGGTGGGGAGGTACGCGGGAAAACCTTCCTCGGCGGGCATTTCTTCCATGCGGCCGGAAAGTTCGCGTAACGCCTCGGCCCAGCGGCTGGTGGAGTCCGCCATGATTGCCACGTGGAAGCCCATGTCGCGGTAGAATTCCGCCAGGGTAACACCGGTGTAAATTGAAACTTCCCGTGCGGCCACAGGCATATTGGAAGTGTTGGCAATGAGCAGAGTCCGCTCCATCAGGGTGCGGCCTGTGCGGGGGTCCTGTAACTCCGGGAACTCGGTGAGTACGTCGGTCATCTCATTGCCCCGCTCGCCGCAGCCTATGTAGATGATCACATCGGCGTCGCACCACTTGGCAATGGCGTGCTGGGTCATGGTCTTGCCGGTACCGAAACCGCCGGGTATGGCAGCGGCGCCTCCCCTGGACAGGGGGAAAAATACATCGATAACCCGCTCGCCGGTAACCAGGGGCTGATCGGGAGAAAGCCGCTCCGCATTGGGCCGGGGAAGACGCACCGGCCACCACTGGGCAATGGGGATTTCCTCGCCCAGGCTGGTTTTCGCGGCGTTCTCCAATACGGTGTAATCCCCCTCGACGGCAAGCATCGTAATCTCGCCGCCTTTTACATTTGGCGGTACCATGATTTTACAGGTGATGCTTTCGGTTTCTTTTACTGTGCCGAGTACCAACCCCGGAACGGCGGGAATTTTTTCACCTGACACGAGTTTTTCCGCCAGGCCGGCATCAGGCACAAAATGCCATTTTTGCGCCATGTCCAGAGGATCGCCGCGTTCGCCGGGGGTCATAAAAGCGCCGCTCTGGGCATAGAGCAGCTCCAGGGGCCGCTGTATGCCGTCGTAGATCGTTCCCATAAGGCCCGGTCCCAGCAGGGCTGAAAGGGGCCGGCCGGTAGATCGCGCCGGCGCTCCCACTTTCAGGCCGGTATTATCTTCGTAGACCTGAATAATCGCCTCATCTCCCTCAAGGCGGACAATCTCGCCGATGATCCGCTTCTCCCCTACTTCCACCACGTCAAAGAGTCCTGCCCCGCCAAGGCCCGTTGCGCGGATAATGGGGCCCGATATGCGCCGAACTTTTCCTTCGATTAACACAATGACTCTCCCGGCAGGTCCTGGGTCCCCAAAAGGGACGCGATCAATTCCGCCCGTTTTTCCTGCAGAAAAAAATCAGCGGCTTCATGTATAGACGCGGTAATCCGCACAAAATCGTCTTCAAGGATTATAACAGGGTAAGGATCGGCGGCGGGGGTTTCAACAATTTCGCAGCCCTGGCCGGGGTAGACCGCTTGTAATACAGCCTCGGCCTCGGCCCGCTCAAGTTTACAGATAAAGGCTCTGGGTTTTTTGCCTTCGGCAAAACTGCCCTTGGAAAAACTACCGTATTCGGTAAGCCGCCTGCGCAGCCCGTTTTCGAGTAACGAAAGCACCTGTCTGCGGTCAAGACCGGCATACCATGCCTCTGTGGCGGAAAGAATCAGGCTTTCGATTTTTTCAGCCCTTGCGCGGCGCTTGTCCATAGGAAGCCGGGCCATGATCTCCTGAGCTGCAAGCTTCCGCTGTTCGGCGTATTTTTTGTTCAGCTCGTCAAGGGCGGCACGGGCTTTTGCTTCCCGTTCGGCAGCCTTGGCCTTTACCGTTTCATCGGCGGTTTTGAGAATACGGTAGGCTTTTTTCCGGGCGTCTTCAAGAATCTCCCGGTCAAGTATTTCCGTTGATTGCAGTTCTTCCATTACATATCCTCAAGCCTCAAACATGCACGCCGATTGCCTCGCGGATAGAATCCACCAGGGTCTTTCTGCCGGGAATCCTTCCCATAATGCCGGGTATTTCCACTACCAGGGGGTAATGGCCGGAAAGCTGCCAGTTGACCAGCAATTCCCCCAGCCAGTCGGCAGTTTCCTCGGTCATGATCAGCACCTGGCAGCTATCGGCGCCGGGCAGGGAATCCGGCAGCGCCGCGCCCGCCTCCTCAATCCAGCCTTCGGTGATCTTTCTGAACACCGCCGCAGCCTCAAGGGAGTCCCTCACGGCAATTCCCTCAATGCCGATAAACCGGAAAGCCGTTACCAGCTCCGGGTCGCCGATAAAAAAATAATCCATCGATCACCCTTGCATCCTTGCGGATAAATCCCCTAAAGGATCAGGATGAGCAGGGCCACGAGGAAGCCCCAGAGACAGATACCTTCCGCAAGTCCCGCATACGGCAGGGCCTTTCCCGAAAGATCCGCGTTTTCACTCATGGCGCCCATAGCCGCAGTTCCGATACGCCCAACGGCGATACCGCCGGCGATGCAGGAAATTCCCACCGCAAGGGCGGCGGCAATATATTTCCACCCGGACCCGGACGGCGCGGCAGTCTCGGCCTCCTGCGCGAACACCGCAGCGCCCGCAAGCAGTAACACACATACAAACAACACCTTTCGCTTCATCATTAACTCCTGTGATCAATGCTATTTTTCCTAAAACGGAAGGGAGCAAACTCCACCCCTGTCTCGGTAAAGAACTTGCTGAAAAATTCATAATACTGCAGGCGCACCACCTGAATGGCGACGATCATTCCCTCAAGCACAATGATAAGGGCATTGCCAAAGATCATGATGAACAGCGCCGAAAGAGAACCGCCAGGGCCGCTGACTGAGCCGGCGAGCTCCTCGGAAAAACGGAACACGATATACGAGAGTACCGCATGGGAAAGGGCGAAGGCGCCGACACGGAGAAAGCTGACGGTGTTGGAAATATAGGTAGAAGCGGTTTCCAGAATCTCCACAAATCCCTCCATAAAAAAAGTCATCAGACCGTGTTCCAGCACCGGCTTTTCCCGAATGGCGCAGCGCCAGATTACGGGGCCAAAGAAAATGCAGAAGGCAGGAACAAAAAGGCCCGCAAAATCGTAATTCTCAAAGCGGCCGCCAAAGATGCAGCGCAGGGCTATAAAGACGGCATACCAAAAAAGAAGCAGCCCCGCAAGCCCGGTCTTGGAAAAGAACGCGGCCTCATATTTTTTCATTATACAACGATTAACAATATTGATAAGGAGCCCCAGCGAGTTGAGAATAACCCCAATGCCGATGGTAAAGCCGAAAAAGTAAAAGAGTTTTTTTACGCTGCCGCCTTTTTCCGCCAGGGGCATGAGGACAAGAATGTGATCCCTGGGCTGCCCGGTAATGGCGGCGGTGATCGCCCTGGCAGGATGAACCAAAAGTCCCTCGGTGGTGAATACTTCGCCGGTGAACAGCCCCATGACCATAGAGGCAATTCCCACGGCAATGAGTGGAGATGAATATTTTTTGAAGCCCGCCAGAGATTTGGGCCCCCGGCTGCTGATCAAAAAACCCGCCAGCAAAAGCACAAAGCCCTGGCCCACATCGCCGAACATGATGCCGAAGAGTATGGTGAAAAAAAAGGCCACCAGCGGCGTAGGATCGATAGTCCCGTACAGGGGGGCGCCGTAGGAAAAGACCACTCCCTCAAAGCCCTTTACAAAGGCCCCGTGCTTAAGGGAAACCGGCACCTTTTCGCTGCCGTCCTGCACGGAGGGAATTTCATCGGGGCTGTAGGAGCGTATCCCTATCCTGCCGCCGCCCAATTTGGAAAGATCCGCCGCTATAACCGGCACCAGGTCCTGCGGCGCCCAGCCCGACAGCAGGTAAATACTTTCGGTAACGGTGAACCGGGCCTTAAGCCGCTCCGCAGCCAGGGCCATGAGCCATGCAGAAACAAGCCGCCTGAGATCCGCCGCTGCTTCATGGCACATTCGTTCTTTTTCCCAACTGATTTTCACCAGTTCCTTTTCAGCCTGGTTAAGCTGCTTCTCAAGGCCATTGAGCATTTCTGCGGGAATCCCCTGGTAGCCTTCAGGTATGGCTATGGGCTCAAAAGAGTATTTTTTAAGTTCCGAATCCAGGGCAAAGCGCCCCCTTCGTGAACTGGCAGCGAGAATCCTGCCGCCATCGCCCAGGGGTATGATCACCGCCCGTTCCCCCAGATTTTCCTGCATCGCAATCTGGCTCTTTGGATCGAGACGCCCCACCCGCAGGGTAAGATACGAGAGTTGATCCAAATCCGCAAAGGGGGCATTCAGGTTTGAAAAGGCTTTGGCCTCTTTAAAAGTTTCGCTAATGCGCTGCACTTCCCTGCCCGTTTCAATTTCCCGGTTTTTCAGGGCCTCAATGGAAACGCAGAGACTGCCGGTCAGGGCTTCCTCGGCCTCGCCGGGCATGGAACTGTCCTCGCCGGGATCAGACGGCATCTCCAGACCCAGAAATTCGGCGCAGCTGCGGAGCCGGTCCAAAAAACCCTTAATCCGGGCAGCCGCTTCACGGTCGCCAACAGCATCGGCGCCAGCCACGGCGCCAGCCACGGCGCCAGCCACGGCGCTAGCCGAAGACTCAGGGAAATGTATCACCCCACACCGCCCCAGGTATTCAATAACCGCGTTTACATCGCCTTTGAGAACCGTAAGCTCAATGAATTTCATCCTGCGGGGACGAAGCATTATCTGACCTCCAGCAGTTCAAACACTTCTTTGCCGCCCATACCGAGTCCCAGCCCCTCGGCAATGCTGGTGAGGAGGTCTTCTTCAAATTGTTTGAGTTTCACATAACAGAAGGCGGTACTGATAGCCAGAGGAACCTGATGCAAACAGTGCATGGCAAGCTGATACAGATATTCCGAGGCGGCGTTCTGAAAATAGCGGGGATCCACTTCCCATATCTCGCCTGGTTTTTCGGGATTAAGAAATTTTTCCCAACGCCAGAAACGCCAGTCTGCGCGGGAATCCAGGGGCAGGTCCAGGGATTCAAAAGCCTCGGCCGCAAGGGATATTTCCCTTAAATGTCGAATGGGTTTGTGCTGCCGGATATCCCCGGGGATTTCATCAAGACCCACGTGCATTTTTATGTCCATCAAATATTTTCCGGTTTCGGAGGCATTTTTTTTGAAGTAGGTACGAAGCCGGAACGCCCACACGCAGTTGCGCAGGGATATTTCCTCGGCAATAATACGCTCCGCAAAAGAGCGGTCCTCCGCAGAAAGATGGCCCAGACTCTCTTTCAGCCTTTGGTAGTAGCGTTTATCCAGTTCGCTCTCCAGGGCGGGGAGATCAAAATTACCCGACTGTATTGCCCTGAGATCCTTCGCAAGTATAAAGTCGGCTTCAGTACCTGCCAGCATTGCCTTTAGATCCGGAAATGCCTCAAAATGCATGGTTTTAAAACGGCCTATGTCGCTCAGGGCCGGGAGGGTTTTCATTCCCCCGGCAAGGTAGTGCAGGCAGGTTTTAAGATCGCCGTATTCATAGGAGCGGAGCTGGCGAATCAAAAGCTCAGGAGGGTTTGAGTAGGAATTGATCACTGCCAGTATTTGCTTTACGGCGCGCTTCACGAGACGGTCTTCCAGATCGAGTAACAGTTCCCGGCTCGGCAGCTCCCGGCGCAGTTCGGGAAAAATCAGCCGGTCCAGCTCGCTTAAGGAACGGATCCCCGTCAATATAGAGATACGGTTTCCCACAAAGGACTTGCCGATAATTCCGCAGGCCTTGGTATACGCAAAAGCCCGTTCCCCCGCGTCCTGCATCACGGTTTGCATCACGCTTCCCCGGCAAGAAGTTCGCTGAGAAGGGCGGAAAAACGATCCATGTGAATGGTAATTGCGGAAAGTTCTTCGCCATAGGCTTCAAGCTCTTTTTTATATGAATCCTTCACGGAATCTTTCTCTTTTTGATATTCTATTTCCAGTTTTTCGGCTTCGGCGCGGTAGCGTTCTTCATATTCGGCGCGGCTCTGCTTTTCAGCTTCAATAATACGCCGGTCGGCTTCCGCCTGGGCATCGTTCACCAACGCAACGGCCTCGGCCTCAATTTGCAGCAGATGTCCAAGGGCATTATCGTCATTCACAGCGGGAACCTCCGCTCATTTCGCTTACGCGGTATTGGGGCGTTAATCCAGGGCGATTAACACATCTTCATATTTGCAGATAACTTTATACGCACCCTGGGCATCCTTCTGGGATTGAAGATCAGTATAAAACTGCGGGTTCTCCAAAAGCTCCGCAAGGCGTTTGAGTATACGCAGATGTTTTTCCGAATCTTTCTGGGGGGCTACAATCATGAAAAGCAGATGCACCGGCTCCCCGTCCAACGCGTCGTAGTCAAGGCCGTTCCGGGAAACCCCCAGCACGCCCCGGACCATTTCCACCGCGTTGGTTTTTCCGTGGGGAATGGCAATGCCTTTATGGATACCGGTAGACATCTTTGCCTCCCGCTCCCGCAAGGCTTGAAGTATCTCCTCCCTGGCGTTTGACCGGTCGGCCTGACAAAAATGATCTACCAGTTCCTCAAAAGCCTCATCTTTATCTTCTGCTTCCAGGTCAACTTTGATAAATTCAGGCGGAAACACATCATGCAGGAACATCAAATACCTCCCAGTTCCAAACCGGCTGCTCTTTTTAAATTATTCAGCAGCCTCTGTTTCAGATTCCGGCGCGATAAATATATCGGGGGAATCTATCTCCTGAGCGGGATTCAGTTCCTCATCCAGCCAGTTACCGGTTGAAGCCTCGCTGGAAAGCTCCCTGCCCGCAGATTCAACCCCGCTGCCGCCGGGAGTCCGGTTTATTAGGGCCAAACCCAAACTGATTATCAGAAAAAGAGCCCCTAGTACCGTAGTAGCCCTGGTAAGCACATTGCCGGAGCGGGAGCCAAAGGCCGAACCACTACCGCCAGCAAAGATACCACCCAGACTGTCCCCTTCTTCATTTTGAATCAAAACCAGTAAAATTAGCAAAACCGCCACAATCACAAAAAAAACCAGCAATACCGTACTGAGTATAGTCATCGATCAAGCTCCGTTGGCGGTCAGTCCGCCTGAATATATGGTTATTTTATCGAATGGGAGAAACTTATGCAAGGACATGAAAATATTTTTATTCCTTAATATCCTCAATTTCAGCACCATCCAGAGTCATTGCCGCAGCTTCCACATCGGCGCGGCACAGGCCCTCAATTTTGAGAGTGGCCCGGCGGTGGGTTAAATCATCGCCCTCTGAGGAAACAAAGGCCACGATGTTGCCGCCCTTCTCCGCCACGGCGCCGGCGAATTTGGCAAGTTGTCCGGGTTTCTCGTCGAAGTTCAGGGCGATTCTGATTCCTGCGTGCCGTGCGCCAAAGGCATTGATAAACACATGGAAAAGGTCGGTGTCGGTAATGATGCCCACCAGCAGGGAGCCGTTCATCACCGGCAGGCAGCCAATGCCCTTGTCCGCCATGATCCGGGCGGCCTCTTCCACCACCTCTTTTTCCGAAACAGTGATCACGTTTTTTTCCATCACTTTTTCGACATTGAGTTTTGAAAGCAGGTAGCTGATCTCGTACATATCAAGGCTGGTCGCCGGCGAGGGGCCCGCCTTTAACAGATCTTTTCTGGTGAGTACCCCCACCAGGGCGTTACTTTTGTTGAGCACCGGCAAATGGCCGATTTTTTCCTTGTCCATGAGGGAACGGGCCTCGGTAAGGGACAGATCCGGGTGAATAAAAACCGGATTCCTGGTCATAACGCGGGACACTATCATATCAATTAACCTCCCAGATACGCGGCTTTTACCGCGTCGTCTTTCATTAAATCGGCGGCGGCGCCGCTTTTGACTATTTCCCCGGTCTCCAGGATATATGCCCGGCTTGCCAGGGCAAGGGCCTTATATGCGTTCTGTTCCACCAAAAGTATGGTAGTGCCGGCCTTGTTTATATTCTTGATAACCGAAAAAATTTCGTCTACCAGTATGGGCGCAAGGCCCATGGAAGGCTCGTCCAGCAGGAGCAGCCGGGGCCGGGCCATGAGGGAGCGCCCCATAGCGAGCATCTGCTGTTCGCCGCCGCTCAAGGTGCCCGCTACCTGGCGTATGCGCTCTTTAAGCCGGGGGAAAATGTCAAAGACATTTTCCATGTCCGCCCGTATTTCCTGCCGTTCGCTCCGGCTTGCTGCCTTGCGGGAATATGCCCCCATCTCAAGGTTGTCACGGACGCTCAAATTGGCAAAGATACGCCTGCCTTCGGGAACCTGCACCAGCGCGGCGGACACAATGCGGTCAGGCGGCATGGCGCTGATATCAATGCCGTCAAAGACAACTTTGCCTGCGGTTTTTTTGATAATGTTTGAAATGGCGTGTAACGTAGTGCTCTTGCCCGCGCCGTTTGCGCCAATAAGGGTGATAATCTCCCCTGCGGCGACTTCAAAAGAGATTCCCCTTAAAGCACGTATTGCCCCGTAATTGACCGTCAGGCCCTCAACTTTGAGCATGATCTCCGCCATTATCCTACCGCCTCCGAGCCAAGATACGCCTTGATCACCGCCGGGTTTTTGCGTATTTCTTCAGGCGTGCCTGCCGCTATGATACGGCCGTAGTCAAGCACGATGAGACGCTCACATATTCCCATCACCAGGCGCATATCGTGTTCTATAAGCAGTATTGTCAGGTGAAACTCGTTCCGTATAAAAGAGATAAGTTTCATCAGCTCTTCGGTTTCCTGGGGGTTCATTCCCGCAGCGGGCTCGTCGAGTAACAGCAGGCAGGGGCCGGATGCCAGGGCTCTGGCAATTTCCAGCTTGCGCTGTTCGCCGTAGGGAAGGTTCCGGGCAAGCTCGCTCTTTTTTTTCTCTATTTTGAACAGCGAAAGCAATTCATCGGTCTGGGTTATCATCCGTTTTTCGTCGGTACGGAAGCGCTTAAGGCGGAACAGCACATCCAGGGGATTGGCTGCTCTTCCGGCGTGCAGGGCAATGAGGATATTGTCCTGAACGCTCAGGTTTGAAAAAAGCCGTATATTCTGAAAAGTCCGGGCAATGCCAATGCGGTTGAGTTTTGCCGCCTTAAGTTTTCCCGCAAGATAGGTATAACCCCGGCGGTCCCGGAATTCAATCTCTCCGCCAGAGGGAACGTAAATACCGGAGAGCATATTGAACACCGTGGTCTTTCCCGCGCCATTGGGCCCGATGAGTCCCACCAGTTCCCCCTGGAAAAGCTCGCAGGAAAAATCACTTACCGCCTTGAGCCCCCCAAAGTCAATGGAAAGGTTTTCTACCCGCAGTCTGAGATCACTCATGCGCTTTCCCCCGTGAAAGGAATTTGCGGGTTATGCGATCTACAATACGCACAAAGGAAAGTTCCTTCATGCCCAACAGCCCCTGGGGACGGAAGAGCATGACAAAAATGAGAATAACCGGATAAATGACCAGCCGGTAATCCTGAAAAAAGCGGAGAAATTCCTGCAAATAGGTAAGCACATAGGCCGAAAGGATGGAGCCGGTCATGGAACCCATACCCCCCAGTACCACATAAATAAGAAAATCTATTGATCTGAGAAACTGGGCCACATTGGGCTGCACCAGGCCGACAACCATAGCGTACAGGCACCCGCCAATGCCGGCGATAAACGCGGCGATCACAAAGCCCATCATCTTGTAGCGGAAAATATCGATACCGCTGGAATTGGCAGCGATTTCATCCTCACGGCACGCCATAATAGCCCTGCCGTAACTGGAGCGCAAAAAATTCTGCAATAACGCCACCAAAACAACCAGTACTGCCGTTACCACTATAAACGCCAGTTCGCCGTTCAGCTTCACCACCGTGGTAAACTGCCTGCCGTTGGGGCCGCCGGTCAGGGTTTTCAGGTTGATAAACACCACCCGGATAATTTCGCCAAAGCCCAGGGTAACAATAGCAAGGTAATCCCCGGAAAGTTTGAGCACCGGAAAGCCGATAAGAAAACCCGCAGCGGAGGTAAGCAGAATGGCGCATAACGCGGCCAGGGGCAGGGGCAGGCCAAGATCAAAATTGAAAAAAATACAGCTAAAGGCGCCGATAGCCAGGAAGCCTGCCTGACCCAGTGAAAGCTGCCCGGTAATGCCTACGATCATATTGACCGACACGGCCATAATGGCGTTCACCCCGCCCATAGTGATAATAAGGACAGTGTAGGCGTCAAGGAGACCGGCTTTCATTAATACCAGGGGAAGGAATACCGCCAGAACACCAATGATGAATAAAATCGCCGTTGAACGGAAGGGAAATTTATCCGTCATATTATACCTTCACCCGGTGTTTTTTGCCGAATATGCCGGTAGGTTTAATCAATAACACGATGATCAATATTGAAAACGAAATCGCGTCACTGAATTGGCTGGAAATAAAGCCCTTGGTAAAAGTCTCCGCAATGCCCAGGATAAAGCCGCCCAGCATGGCCCCGGGGATGGAACCTATGCCGCCCAGCACCGCAGCCACAAAAGCCTTAAGACCGGGCATCATGCCCATCAGGGGATTCACCTGGGGATAGGCCGAGGCGTAAAGCACGCCCCCGGCGGCAGCCAGCACCGAGCCCAGGGCAAAGGTAAAGGAGATAATCCCGTTTACCGAAATACCCATAAGGCTGGCGGCCTGGTTATCAAAGGAAACGGCCCGCATGGCTTTTCCCCGTCTGGTATAATTCACTATATAATTCAGCGCCAGCATCAGAAGCGCCGAGAGTATAATCACGATAATTTGAATATTGGAAATTGAAAGACCGCCGCCAAGCTGTATATTGACCACCGCAGGCCGGGGAAACTGGCGCGGATTGGAGCCGATAAAAGGCAGCACCCGGGCCCCGTTTTCCAGGATCAGGCTTACCGCGATAGCGGTAATCAGCGAATTAAGGCGGGGCGCCGAGCGAAGGGGACGGTATGCCAGGCGCTCAATACTTATGCCGAAACCGGCGCAGATGATCATGGAAACCACAAAAGCGAGTAACATACCCAGGGGACCCGCGCCGATGGCGCCTAACACAAAGTAGGCTGCGTAGGCCCCCACCATCAGAATGTCTCCGTGGGCAAAATTGATAAGCAGAACTATACCATAGACCATAGTATAGCCCAGGGCGATCAGGGCATAAATGGAACCCAGAGAAACGCCGTTTATCAACTGTTGAAGTACTATCATAATTACCGTCACCGCGAAAACGGGCCGTCCGGTATTCCCGTACAGCCCTTTTTCACTTACTTGGGATTGACCGTAGTCTTGTATGCGTTGGTCAGCTTGCCGTCTTTCCTGACAATTTCCAGAATAGCCGCACCCTTGATGGGGTCCCGGTTGGCGTCGAACCGAATATTACCGGTAACATAGGGGCCGTTGAGTTTTGCCATTGCGTTTTTTACCGCAGTGGAATCAAAGCTGCCGGCGGCTTTTATCCCATCCAGCACCAGCATCATGGCATCGTAGCCCAGAGCGGCGAACTGGGAAGCGGGCCGGTTGAACTTTGCCTGGAAGGATTTGACAAAAGCCGCGCCCCTGGGGTCGGTGGTATCCGACGCAAAACCCGAAGACCAGTAACCGTTGAGCACCTCGTCGCCGGCATTATCAATCAGGCTGTCCCAGCCGTCGCCGCCTACCAGTGCGCACCTGACGCCCTGATCCCGAAGCTGCTTGGCCTGGAGAGTCACATCGTTGTAATAATTCGGCAGATACACCACATCGGGGTTGGCGGCCCTTATCCGGGTAACCTGGGCGTTAAAATCCACGTCTCCCGACTGATAAGCCTCGTCCGCCACTACCTGGCCGCCATTGGCCGCAAACTGTTTTTTGAACGAATCAGCCAGGCCGGTATTGTAATCCGCACCGGCATCATACAGAACTGCGGCCCGGCGGCTTCCCAGGGTACCATAGGCAAAGTCAGCGCCTACCACGCCCTGGAAGGGGTCGATAAAACAGGCCCTAAAGATAAAATCGCCTGCCGAGGTAACGTCCGCAGCAGTGGCGGAAGGGGAGATCAGCACCACTTTCTGCTGCTGGGCCAGCGAGGTCAAGGCCTTGGTGGGGCCAGAAGTGCTGGAACCTACCACAAAGGCCACTTTGTCCCTGGTGGTCAGCTTGGTGAAGGCGTTAATCGACTTTGCGCTGTCGCCTTCATCGTCCTCGGAAATGAGAACCAGCTTCTTGCCGAGCAAACCGCCTGCGGCGTTGATCTCGTCAATCGCCAGCAAAGCGCCGTCCCGCGACTCATTACCATAGAAGGCAACGCCCCCTGAAAGCGGAAAAACCGCTCCAATAGAGACCGCATCGCTGTCCTTGGCGCCCCCGGCAAAAGCCAGCGACGCGGCGCAAAACAACACCATGAGCATTACAATGATCTTTTTCATTTACATTCCTCCGTTATTTCAAAAAATCATAATATTTTAGCGCAAGTGGGCCGGGTATGTCCAGCGTGCTAATTATAAAAAACAGATTATCCGGAAAAACGGATTATCCGGAAAATTGAGGAAAAAATCTATTTGTCAAACTCATTTGAGAACAATGCCAGAGAGTTATATCCGCTCCATCAGTGCAATATAGGGGCCGTCTTTAATCCGCGTATGCATTTTAATAAAATCAAGTACTCCGGGGAAATTAACCACATTCCTGAATATTTCCTCGTCAATAACACTGATTATCCGGGAAAAATCAACATGGGTACAGGCCGAAACCAACGCCAATTTTTCGCGTATCTTCTTCTGCGGTTCCTTTCGCTGTGGGGGATAACCGCCGCCAAATTCGGCATTAAACAATTTTTCAAAAATAAACTCAAGGTTTTTTTCAGCAGCCCAACCATAACCCTGATTCAGCATCAACGAGACGCAGTTGCCGCTGTTGATCCGGGGATAAATCCAGGCATCAACAGCCTCGCGGATGAGGCCGCAAGTAACGCCAGGGAACTGCAGAGCGCAGTTAAAATAGCCCTGGCCTGTCCCGCAGCCGCCAATGACAAAATCAACGCAATGCAGATTCAACAGCAGGGCGGTGAGGAAACCGGTCTCATAAATCAACAACTCCGGTTCCCCCTCAACGCCTTTCATACCGACATTATAAATCTCATCATTCCTGCATACCGCCGAAAGCGCATCTACTATGACCTTGTTTCTCGCGGCGGTACTGGTTTCAGTAACAATTGCAATTCGCATATCACATTTCCCTGATAAGCTACATATTTCCCGAGGCGGCAGCGCGGGGAATCGGCCTCTTAACCGCATCCGCTATCGCCCGGGCGCTGAGACCATAGGCGGCCAGCAATTCGTCGTAAGCGCCGGTATCGCCAAAGGTGTCCTGTACGCCGATGGGCAGCCAGGAAAACTGAACGCCGCTTTTCGCCAGCTTTTCAAGACAGGCACTGCCAAAGCCGCCGACTACCGAATGTTCTTCCACCGTAACAAGCCGGCCGGTTTTCCGCACCGATGTTTCCAGGGCTGTTCCTTCAATGGGTTTTACAAAGGGCGCTGAAAACACTTCCGCGCTGACGCCTTCTTTCTCAAGCAGGGCCGCCGCGTCCAGTGCAAGCTGAGAAGCAAGACCGGTAGCCGCCACTGTTACATCGGAGCCGCTCTTCAGCAGAATCGGCGCCTTTGTGCCAAAGCCGTTGGACACGGAAATATCCGCAGTGTCGTTTCTGGTAAGCCTGATATATACCGGATGTTTTTGAGATACCGCGTATTCCAGGGCAAGCTCCGCCTGTTTGTTGTCGCCGGGAACAATCACTTCCATGTTCGGCAGGGAGCGCAGAATGGCGATATCCGCAATGGACTGGTGGCTTGCGCCGTCATAGGAATCGCTTAAGCCGCCGTAAGCGCCGGCAATAATCACCGGCAGCTTGTTGTAGCAAAAATCGTGGCGTATCTGATCCGTACATTTAAGGGCGACAAAAATGGCAAAGGCGTTAATCACCGGGTGAAAGCCCGAGGCGGCAAGCCCCGCGGCCACTCCGGCCATGTTTCCCTCGGCGACGCCGCAGTTAAAGAACCGATCCGGAAAAGCCTGGGCGAAAATCCCCGACTTGGTGCTCCCCGAAACATCCGCGTCCAGCACCACCAGTTTTTTATTTGCCGCACCCAGTTCGGCAAGTTTTTTTCCAAACGCATCCCGCATGATAAGACTCATAAAGCGGCCTCCTTTTTTGCAAGGTCCGCAGCCAGTTCCGGGCGGCCTTTCTCATAACTCGCGTCATCAATGGGAGCGCCATGCCATTTATTGGTACCCGCCATAAATGAAACACCCCAGCTCTTTACCGTATCGTAGATGATCGCCTTGGGCCACACATCGTCGCTGTCAATCCATTTAAAGGATTCAAGAATATCCGCCGTGTCCTGCCCCTTGTAGGATCGGGGAGCGATATGCCAGCCGAAGGCTTTGAATTTATCCGCCAGGGGCTCCAGGGGAAGAATATCCTGCGAAGCGCCGTCAAGCTGCACCTTGTTGTAATCAATAAGGTAGACCAGCCCTTTTGGTTTGTACTTCGCCGCGAAGAGCATGGCTTCCCAGGTAGAGCCCTCGTCAAGGCAGCCTTCGCCCGAAAGCACGTAGGTCTTGTAACTCCTGCCCTGTAGCGCCGCCGCCAGGGCCATGCCCGCACCCACCGAAAGGCCGTGTCCCAACGCACCAGTGGAAATATCAACCCCGGGGACCAGCTTCATGCTGGGATGGCCCTGCAAAATGGAGCCGTAGGTTCTGAACTTGGGCAGTTCCTCGACAGGGAAAAATCCCCGGTGCGCCAAAATCGTGTACAGGTTGACTGAGGCGTGACCCTTGGAAAGGATAAACCGGTCCCGGTCTTCCCAGCGGGGATTCTTGGGATCGATTTTCAGCCGGTTAAAGTACAGCGCCGTGACGATCTCCGCAGCGGAAGAGGCCCCGCCCCAATGCCCGGTTCCGCGGCTGTGCAGAATATCGAACATTTGGAGCCTGAACGATGCGGACATAGCCGCCAGTTCCGGCGCCGTGCAGGCCGCATCCCGCTTGTTTCGCAGTAATTCTGATATCTTGCTCAAAATTCACTCCTTATACCATTATTAGTAATTTCATTATTGAATCCGGATTGACGTCCGCGTATTCAAAAGCCTTCGCATATTCATTAAAGGGAAATACCCTGGTAATTGTTTTTTCGGTGCGGATCTTTCCACCGGCGAGGAGCTCAATTGCGATTTGATAATCCTCCCGTACATACATCATGTGCCCGATCATCGAGACTTCCTGACGCTGTAAAAGGGGCACATTAAACTCAACCGGCTCCTTGTAATTGCCAGTAACGATGATTTCCGAGCAGGGGCGGGCGGCTTCCATAATTGATTTAAAACCCGCCGGAACCGCCGCACAGTCAATGATAACATCCGCCCGGTCTTTGCCGAAACAATTCCCGATCACTTCTTTGAGATTTTTTTCTCTGGTGTTGACGCAGTAGTCAATACCGCATTCGGCGGCCCAGTCGAGCTTGCCCTGGCTGATGTCGGTAATCAGCACTTTGCCGGCACCCAGGGCTTTGGCCGCCTGGGCGGTAAAATTGCCGATAGTACCCGCACCGACCACCGTCACATTCGCCCCGTTAAGACGCGATGATCGCCTAACGGACCCCACTCCCACCGCAAAAGGTTCAACCAGCGTTATCAGTTCGGTCTGCATGGAAGGGGGAACCTTGTGGAGGTATTTAGAATCAAGGGCGATATACTCCCGTGAGCAGCCATCCTGGTGTACCCCGATGACGCTCAGGTTTTCGCAGACATTGAAACGTCCGCTCTCGCAGGGAAAGCACTCCCCGCAGAACACCTGGGGCTCTATGGTTACTTTGTCTCCGGAGACAAAACCCGAAACCGCACCTCCTGTCTTTTCCACTGTGGCGGCGACCTCGTGACCCAGGATCACCGGATAGCGCATAAATTTATGCTTCCCGTGATAAATCTGCATATCGCTGGCACATACCCCGATACAGTTGATTTTCAGCAGCGCCTCATGAGTGCCGATTTCCGGAATTGGCGCCTCTTCAGTTTGAAATGTAAAGGGGCCGGTTATTCGTACTTGTTGCATATATCCCTATTTTTCGCCTTTTAGGGCAGCGTATTCCCCGCCGCTTTGTAAAGACCATACCATTCCTCGCGGGTAAGCACGATGTCCGCCGCAGCTACACAATCCCGCAGACGATCGCTGTTCATCGTACCGGTGAGGGGCTGAATATGCGCCGGATGCCGGAGTATCCACGCAAGGGCAATTGCCGTGTTCGTTACCTCGTATTTTTTGGCAAGCTCATCTATCGCAGCGTTAAGGGCCGGGTATTTTTCACTCCCCAAAAACACACCTCCACCTCCAAAAGGATTACCGTATTGGAAGGGGGACCATGCTTGTATGGTAATATCATGTAAACGGCAAAAATCCAGCACACCACAGTCACGGTTCACCGCACCATCTTCAAGCATATTTACATGAAGCCCCGCCGAAATCATCGTTGCGTTGGCGATGCTTAACTGCAGTTGATTAGCAACAAGAGGCTGCTTCACCAATTTTCTCAAAAGCTGAATCTGTGTCGGGTTATGGTTCGACACGCCGAAGTGCCGTACCTTGCCCTTTGTCTGCAATTCGTTAAACGCCACGGCGACTTCTTCCGGTTCCATAAGTGCATCAGGGCGGTGCAGGAGTAACACATCAAGATAGTCGGTCTTGAGCTTTTTTAGGCTCCCGTCTACCGCCTCAAGAATATGATCCTTTGAAAAATCAAAGTAGCCCTGCTGGATACCGCATTTTGACTGCAGGATGATTTTTTCCCGTACAGCCGGAGTCATCCCGATAACATCCGCAAAAATCGCTTCACAGGTAGCACCGCCGTAACGGTCAGCATGGTCAAAAAAATTCGTACCAAGTTCAAGTGCGGTCTTTACAAAGCGTTCTGCTTCCTTTCTTTCGACCTTGTTGATCCGCATACAGCCGATAGCAATTACCGGAACCTGTAAACCGGAATTTCCCAAATTGATAGTTCTCATGCCTTAACCTTTCGTACGGGTCTGGGCGATAATATCGTCCACCATCTTTTCAACTGTATAACTTGGCCGCCAGCCAATTTCTTTTTCCGCCCGGTCACAGCCGATAGTCCATTCCTTGTACCCCGATACCACCGCCATGATGTCCTCTACCGGAGCGTAGGTAAAGGAAGCCGAAGGAATTTTGTTTTTGATGTACGCCACCATTTTATCTACCACCACGTTTCCCGACGAGATATTGTAGATACGGCTTTTCGCCTCAGGGACGCTCATGAGTTTTATCAGGGCGTCCACCGCGTCTTTGATGTACACCACCGGGTAGGAAGTATCAGGAGTTACCTCAATCGCGTAAGGTTCCCCCCTGGCCGCTTTTTCGGGAATAAGGGAAGTGAAGAGACTCGTCGATCCCACCGCCACCCGGTTGGGACCGGTAACCGCCGCAAAGCGGACCGCCCGGAAATCAAGTCCATGGCGCCGCACATAGAGCAGCCCCATCTGTTCAGCGGACTGCTTGGTCAGCCCATACCACCCGTCCGGCTCCAGGGGCATATCCTCGGTAACCGGCTGGGGAAGCCCCCTGCCGTAAACGCCGATGGTACTGGCGAAAATTACCCGCCGCTTGCCATTTTTCAGCGCCGCTTCAAGCACATTGTAAGTTCCCCCGACGTTAACCTCAATCGCCGAGCGGGGGTCCCGGTCGCAGCCGGCGGTCAAAACCCCTGCAAGATGTACAACTGGATCGGTGGTTCCGGATTTGGCCACCAGTTCAGCGATCAGTTTCGCATCCCGGATATCACCCTGACAGAATTCGGCCTTGCCCTTCTGGGCAAGATTGCCCTTCTGGGCAAGATTGCCCTTCCACCGGGCCAGAACCTCGTCTTTTGGTATCGTATAATCAAAGCCAAGCACTTCTTTGCCCTGGGCGATGAGGGTGTTTACCAGCATCTGACCAAGAAAGCCCCCTGCCCCGGTAACAAATACGGCCATAATTTCTCCTTATATATATGCAATTGTATTCAATGCATTATATGCGTTGTATGACGTCCTATATCATAGACTATATTACTAAACCATACATCTCTTTACTTGTCAAGTTTTCACACTACAGTTTTGCGCATATTCGCATACAATCAAGCAAATCCGAAAGTTTTTGTAATTGTATGTCCCCCAATCCAAGGCCCGCCGCATAACCGATAGCGGCGCTCATCATTCCCCCTTTTTGGGCCGCTTCAATACCCGCTTCGGCATCTTCGATCACCAGGCATTGTTCCGGTTTAAGCCCCAATCCTTCCGCAGCCTGCAAAAAGACCTCCGGGTCCGGTTTGGATTTGGTAATGCTGTTACCGTCTGCCACGGCATCAAAGAAGCGATCCAGGCCAATTTGTTTCAGGATAAGGGGAGTGTTTTTGCTGGAAGAACCGATAGCCATCCGGTACCCGCGTTCCCGCAGGGTATCAAGGGTGTGCCGTACATCTTCTGAAAGGGAAGCGGGGCTCATGTTCAGCAGATGCTTTTGATAGGCGGCGTTTTTTTTATCCGCATAACGCTGTTTTTCTTCCGGGCTCAGAGTTCCCTGATACGTTTCCAGCACAATTTCCAGACATTCCATCCGGCTTACACCCCGGAGCCGTTCATTGATAGTACGATCAAACCGGGCTCCCAGTTCATCGGCCATAAATTTCCATGCCAGATAGTGATATTCATCGGTAGAGCAGATGACGCCGTCAAGATCGAAAATAATCCCGGCTATGTTTCTTTCTTTTAACATAATCGTTATTTTTTCACCATCTTATAACCCTGATAGATTGACCGGTCTTCAATTTTAACCGGCAATTTTCCGGTGGCCTTGTGTTTTCCCGCCAGGGTAAGGGCTGCGTATTTCTGGCAGATCGCCCCATCAAATCCATAGATGATCCGCTTGATTTCGCCGAATTCCCGGGCGGCGTAAGGACAACCAAAAAGCACTATCGCTTCCAGCTTGGGACGGAGACCGTCGATAATGGAAATCATCGGCTTGGAGGCGTCGGAGGTACCGGTATAGGACAGCGTACGGTGACGGAGCACCAGCACCAGCTTGTCGTATTCCAGAGTTATCTTCAATAAAAATTCAAGCTGCGGCTTGACCGGATATTCAGCGATTGTTACAAAGTCGGCGTTTTTAAACTCCGCTTTCAGGGTTTCTACTGCGGCGCTAACATCGATACTCCCGTCCTGTTTTACCGTTCCTGAAAGGGGGTCCTTGTAGCTCAGTCCTTCCTGGATAATAAACAGGCATTTTTCATCGGTCTTGATAGCCGGAGTATCGGTTCCACAGAGGGTTACCGCGATAGACTTGCGGCACATTTCTTCGGCTTTGGCCATCTGCTCCCCGGTAACGGCGTTCTGGGAGGCCGGCTTCAGGGTCAGATTCTGAGCAGCGATCACCCGTTTTGTCGCCGCAGTAATTTGTTCTTCGCTGACCATGCCCGATTTGTACCCGTCAAGCATATACTCGTATGCTTCCCGGGAAGTAATACGGTAACTGGTCATTACCATATCATTCCCCGCCTTCATTGCCAGTTTGTGACATTCTCCCAGGGGGAAGAGGTTGGTCATACCCACCATGGCAAAAGAGTCTGTCATAATAAGCCCTTCAAAGCCGGCCCGATCCCGAAGCAGGCTGATCAGTTTGGGAGAAAGGGTGGCCGGATATTTGGGATCAACCTTTGGTGCCAGGATATGGCCTACCATGACTCCGGAAAGATTGGCATGTTCAATGGTATACCGATAAGGGTAGAGTTCGTTTTCAAAAAGATCGTTCTCATCCCCTTCGAGGTATACCATGCCGATATGGGAATCCACCGGAGAAGCTCCAAAACCGGGATAGTGCTTGGCGGTAACCACCAGCCCCTGATCCTGATAGCCCCGGATCACCGCCGACGCCATGCGGGCCACCTGCTCCTTGGTTCCTGCGAAGGATCGGGAGCCGACCATGCAGGAGTCGGGGTTTTGGGCAATGTCCACAATGGGGCCGAAAACAAGATTATAGCCCTTGCTCTTCGCCTCTATGGCAACTACCTTGCCGTATTCATAACAGAGCTCTTCGTCATTGGCGCTGCCCAGGGCAAGCTGGTAGGGCAGGGAAACTTTACTCTGGGGAAAACCGTGCTCCATATCCTCGCACATCAAAATCGGATAATCGGCAGTTTCCAGTATCTTTTCCAGAAAAACTCGTTCGCTTTTTACCGGAAAATCATCCCGCAGATGTTTGTAGGAAATATGTATTCCCCCCAGGCAGCGGTTTTTGACCAGATCAATTACATAATCAAAATCCTTCTGGTTAATGGGACTGCGGGCCAAAAGCATCTGTCCCACTTTCTGTTCCGGTGAAAGTTTTGAGATATCCAATCCTTCCATAGTTGTAAACTCCCTTTTTTAGCGGATATCGAAAACACTCCGCAGTTTGATTTCATCCGGTTTACCGCTAATAATTTTCAGTTTTTTCTCACCGGCATTCATATCAAAATAATTATCCGAAAGGACAATATCCTGATTCATGTTTAACACTTCCACGCTCTTTGCGTAGGATTCGGCGCTGACGATAATAGTATCCCCTTCCACCCGGCAGCTGAGTTTCGGATCTTCATAATGGAAATATTTGGGCAGGGAAAAGATAACCGTCCCTTCAGAGATCTCCTCAGAACCGTCATACAGATGATAACTCAGGTACTCGTCATTCACCGCAATATCCGGTACTTCCACCTTGTCAAGCCAAACCGATGAAAGGGCCGGAATCGTAAGAGCGATCTTTTCTTCCCGAAGAACTGCGGCATATTTGTCCCGAATCTCCCATTTTACCACAAGGGATTTATCCTGCCGCTTTTCATTTGCTACCGAAAGGCGAAAGCTTTTTTCAATAACTCTCCACGGCTGGCCGTTGGCATTGGGATTTTGTGTCAGAATGCCTTCTTCGTGGCAGGAAATCATCACCGGCTGAAAAAAGCGTTTCGCGTAATAATGCAGGGCCTTCCAGCGGAAATGATAATCAATGGACGCCCAGGAAGCCACAGGCCAGATGTCGTTAAGCTGCCAGTAAACCGTCCCCATGCAGCGCCCCCGGTTCCGCCGCAGGTGCTCCACGCCGTACTTGATAGCTTCCGCCTGCAAGAGCTGGGAAGCGTACAGCAGAGTATCAAAATCTGTGGGGTAAAGGAAAGTCTGGTACAGATAATTCATTATTTTGCCGTTAGCCGCATTGTTCCGCTGGTGCTTTTCCATAATGTAGGAAAAAATGTTGCGGTCTTCGGGAAGGGTAAAACTTTCCACGGTCTTTAAACAGGGAAAAGCCTGAAAGCCGAATTCCGAAAGATACCGGAAATAATAATTCCGGTAATCCGAGAAAGGCTTGTCCCGGTGCCAAACATCCCAGTAATGCACGTCGCCACGGTTCGGGTCCGTAGGATAGTCCAGGCTGCCGCCGGAGGAAGGACTTGAAGGCCAGTAGAAGGTATTGGGATCGTGCTGTTTGATAAGCTGGGGAAAAATGTATTCGTACATTTTAATATAGTCGCCCCGCTGTTTATACGTACTGTCGTAGCGGCCGGCAACAATGAATTGTTCCATTTCATTGTTGCCGCACCAGAGTCCCAGACTGGCGTGATGCCGGATCCGTTTCACATTATCAATGATTTCGGCGCGGATACTTTGATCAAATCCGTCGGTTAATTCATAAATGCCACAGGAAAACATCAGGTCTTCCCAAACCACCAACCCCAACTCGTCACAGATATCGTAAAAAAAGTCAAATGGATAAAAACCGCCGCCCCAGACCCGAACAACGTTAAAATTCGCCGCCACGCACTGTTCCAGCAGTTTCCGGGTCCGTTCCGGGGTAATCCTCGGAAAAACATTGTCTTCGGGAATATAATCCGCCCCAAAGGCAAAGAAGGTTACGCCATTTACCTCGTGGGCAAAACCTTCTCCCCATTCGTCCTTTTTTCTCTGTACGGTCATGGTGCGCAGGCCTATTCGCCTTTCCCAGGAATCAAGTTCTTTCCCCTGATGAAACAGAATCACTTTTACCGTATAGAGCGGCTGGGCGCCCAATCCGTTGGGCCACCACAGTTCGGGATTCTCAACGGTGATTTTTTTCGGAGAATTTTCAAAAGTCTTCGCCATGCCCCGAGGATCGGTGATGATTACCGTGTAGTCAAGTTTTTCCGGTTCCCTCCAAACAGGGCCGGTGTATGCCGGTTTCACCGCAAACAGGAGAGCCGCCGAATTCTTTTGGTGTTCCTGGGTAATATATACCTCATCAATCCGGGCAGTATGTATCCCCAAAAGCTGTATATCCTTCCATATACCTGCATCGGGAAGCCGGGGGCCCCAGTCCCAGCCAAACATACAATGGGCCTTGCGAATCTGCGGGAAACCCATTAACCCGTGAGGGGAACCATCGGTTTTGAGCTTGATAAAAGCTTCCCGGATAAACCCGGTGGGAGAATGAAATAAAATTCGCAGGACATTTTCCCCTTGGACAAGTTTTTCCTTTACGTCAAATTCCCAGGTGCGGTGCATATTGTCGGTTTTGGCAATCAGGGTATCGTTCAGATAAATGTCCGCCAGGGTATCAAGACCGTCGCAGCGCAGCAGGATCTTGTCACATGTAAGCAGTTCCGGCATAAGGGTAAAATGGCCCAGGTATTCAAACTCATTTTCCATAAGCGCCAGAGACTTGTCTTCATTATCCCGCCAAAAGGGATCATCCATTTTTTTGTTCCGCAAAAGGTCATTATAAACCGATCCGGGAACTACAGCGGGAATAAAATCCTTTACTGTTTGGGCGATATCGGCGGCATTGGGAATACCCGCCTCCGGTTTTGCTGAAAGGATACGCATTTTCCAATTTTCATGCAATTTTTGTACAAACATACGTTACCTCCGGATATAATCAGGCTTTTACGGCACCGCTGGTAAGACCACCTACCAGATAACGCTGCGCAAACAGCGCAAATAAAAACGAGGGAATGCAAATAACCAGGGATGAAGCCAGGATAACACCTTGCTGCGCTGTAGCGCGGGAGGCAAAGTCGGCAATTACTACCGGCAGGGTTTTGCTTTCCATTTTGATAAGCAGCGTATTTGCCAGCAGGAAATTATTCCATATTCCGATAAAGGTCATAATTCCCGATGCGGCAAGGCCGGGAAGAGCGACAGGAAGGAACACATACCAGAGGGTTTTAATCCGGGGCAATCCGTCAATTTCCGCAGCGTCCACCAAATCCCGGGGAATGGTTTCAAAATAGGATTGCATAGTCCATACACAAATCGGCATTTCAAAGGCCATATAACACAAAATCAGTCCCGGATACGTGTTAATCAATCCAATGCGGCTCATCAAAATATAAATCGGAATGATGATCAGAATTTGGGGAAACATATATACAAAAAGCACAAGCCGGGAGAACGTTTCCCGCAATTTATAGCGGTAGGCGATGTAACTAAAGGCGGCAAGGCAGGCAACTACCAGCACACAGAATACGGATACGACCGTAAGAAAGACACTGTTAGAAAGATAGCGGACTATATTGAATTCGGAAAAAACAACTTTTAAATAATAAAGGGAAAAGCTCTTGGGAAACAGCTTTGGCGGGATAGAGATAATATTAGCCGGACTTTGCAGCGCCGATACTGCAAGCCAATATACGGGGAATACAATCGGAATCATCGCAAGTATTGCCAGGGCATGAATCACAATGCTTTTAATAGTGTATCGTTGTTGTTTGGTCATTCTTCGCCTCCTTATTTGTACATCTTGTCCTGGTACTTTTTTGCGAAGAAGTAAATAACTGCAAACACAACCAGTACCATGAAAAGAAGAACCGTTATGGAAGAACCTTCTCCCCAACGATAACCGCTAAAAGCGCGCACGTAAGCATAAAGCGGCGCGGTCTGGGTTGCCTCACCGGGACCACCGCCGGTCATAACCCAGGGCAGATCATAAAAATTGAAGGTCCAGATAAAGCGCAGAATACCAGACACCATAATCACCGGCATCAGGAGCGGGATAGTAATGCGGAAAAACTGGGTCAGGGAATTGGCGCCGTCTACCCGTGCCGCTTCGTATAAATCGCCTGAAATACCCTGCAGGGCGGCAAGAAACATGGTAATCATTAGGGGAGCGCCGCGCCAAACATTAGCGACAATCAGAATAAACATAGCAGAATGTTCATGGGCCATCCACGCATAAGGGGCCTTTATAATATGCAAGCCCATCAGCAGGTAATTAACAATACCGTATATGTCATTAAACATAAAACGGAAGATCATCGCCACCGCAACAGTGGGAATAAGCCAGGGAGTTATTGCCAGCCCACGGAAGAACATTTTGCATTTAAGCATGGGATGGTTCAGGAGCTGCGCCATCAGAAGGCCAAGCACAATCTGCGGAATCAAGCAGCCGATAGTAAAAATGAGTGAACGGTAAATTGCCCGCCAAAACCGGCCATCGGACAAAATCGTAAGATAATTACGAAGTCCCACAATGCTGACATTTTTTACCGAGGGCCGGTAATTCGTAAAACTCATCTGCAAAGCAAATATCATGGGATACACCACGATTCCGACAATAATGATAATAGCCGGCAGATACAGCAGGGAACCTTCCAAACCCATTCGCTGGCTTAAAAGCCGGACCTGATCTTTCTTTGTCTTTAGCATTATGTTCCCCCTTTGGACGGAACTTCTAAAACCAGCAATTTTTTGCAGGTCAAAAAAAAGCGCTTCCGAACATTTTCGAAAGCGCCGGAAAATGGTTTTAGTTTAACAAAGCATTCACTTCTCTGATAAGTTCATCCGCCGCCTGTTCTGCGGTGTTTCCCTTGGTAAACATATTGGCCAGGGGAATAGCGAAGATACTCCGGGACTCTACTTCACCGGCAAAAGGGAAGGGGCCGTTGGACATCATCAGGGGCGTGGCATGGCTCAAAACTTCCAATGCCATGTCAGGCAGCATGGGCTTAAGCTCTTCCGGGAGTTTGTTACGGTAATCAACGCTTGCATACATCTCGTTCTTTACCGGGAACATGGCATAGGGATAACTGGCATAGAAATCTACCATTCTGTCTCCGGTATACATCCATTTGATGTAATCCGAAGCCAGTGCGGTATTACCTTTAGAAGGCACGCCCAGAGTAACCGCACCGGTACAACCACCAATACGCTTGCGACCGGGGAAGGGGAAATAAGCGACATCAGCAAAACCGGCAGCGTCTCCCTTGGTCCTCAGGTCATAGTAAAGTTCCGGTGTATCAATACGGCTCATAAGAGTACCGTTAGCAACCAGCTCCCGAACCTGTTCCTGGGTATAACCGATCATCCCTTCCGGCGAGGCGTCCCGGAACAGCCTGTACAGGTAGTCATAAGTCTCAATGATTGCGGCCCGATCCGTGGCATCAATATCCGTATACCAGTTCCCGTCCTTATCGACATTGACCAAATTAATATCATTACCCTGGAGAAATACCCAGATGGCCTTCCAGCTATGGACATCCGCCATGGGGGCGCCGAAGCCGTAACGATTTTTGCTCTTATCGGTAACTTTGACGCACATATCATAGAATTCTTCCCAGGTAGTGGGGATTTTGGTGATTCCCGCTTCCTCCAGGTAGCTTTTACGGTACAAAGTGATATAGGGAGTAGTATAGAGCGGTACGGCATAAAGACCATCTTCGTAGGCACCCAGATCCAGGGCCATTTTCAGAAAAGCAGATTTACCGCCGCACTGGTCAATCAGGCTGCTGGTTTCAAGCAAAGCACCCGCCCCAGCCAGAGTCTGAGGCCAGCCGGAACCTTGTACAATAATATCAGGAGGGTTCCCCGCCATATGAGCGGCCATAACCTTATCCATGGTCCCTGTCCAGGGCATAATTTCAATAGTGATCTTTACACCTGGGTTTTCCGCCATATAAGCGTTGGCCAGATCCTGGAAAGACTTAACCCGCTCCGGTTGGGACATGGTAGACCAAATAGTCAGATTTCCTGATTTTGACCCCGTACCGGTCGCCTCTTTTTTGGAGCAGCCCATCAGTAAAGCGGCTGTTATACAGAGAGCCAAAAAAAGAATTTGTCCTTTTGCTTTCATAAATTCCTCCTGAAATGTAAAAATTTTGGGCTGGCTTAGACATCCGACATCCGACACCATGCTCTTTAAAAAAATTATATCATTAGTTTTAAAAAACGATCGTGCCATTTATTGCTCACTTTCCCTCAAAAATTGTTGTTTTTTAGAGCAAACGTCTTATTGGACTTCTCCTGTCAGCTTTGAGAATTCCCGGGCTTGCACAGGCTATCCGCAGAAGACGGATAAGCCCCTGAGCCATTCTGCCGCAATGATGCCGTGCCCCACCGAAGTTGGATGAACCCCGTCGGCGGACATATCCGCCTCTTTGAAGCCTTCCACCGCATAACGGGCAAAAATGCCGTCCATGGGGATAAAAACATCCGCATATTCCATCGCCAGAGAACGAATGGCGTGAATTTTGGGATCTAAATCTTCCCGGAAAATTTTCCGTTCGGGAATAGTTCCCAAAAGGAAAGGTTCGATGAGAATAATGGAAGTCTCCGGCAGATCCCGCCGCAGGTTTCCCAGGAGAGTGTCGACATTCTTTTCAAATTGCTCCGTCGAAGTGGGATCGTTACTGTCATAGCGCCGCCAGGTATCGTTGACTCCGATAAGAAGGGAAATCACATCCGGCTCTAGGGCGAGAAAATCCTTTTCATACCGTTCCAGGAGATCCTTCGACCGGTTTCCAGATATACCCCGGTTTATAAAACGGACACTGTGGCCAGGAAAGAGAATTTCCCAGATCCCGGCGATTTTGGCGGGATACCCATTCCCCAGTTTAGCATCGTCCTCCCGGCTCCGTCCGCAGTCGGTTATGGAATCTCCCTGAAACAGTACGGTAAATTTTTCGTCCCCGTTCTCTGAATCCCGCAAGCCCTTCCGGGCAAAAATGTTCTTCATACTTTTCTCCTCGTCTCTTAATATAACTCCTGGTTCAAAACGCCTGCGGCCGCTGACAGCTACTTTTCAGTTGATAGTAGGTTCCCAACGCCGATGCATCATGAATACCATGCATAATTTCCAGTACATGATACGCCAGTTCACCTGATGCCCGGTGGGGCCGGCCTTCAACAATCGCTTCGGCCATGTCGGTAATGCCGATACCCCGCCAATTATTGAGGCGCTGCCAGTTGTCTTTATCCTTGGGATTGTCAGGTTCGCATAACACAAGGGGGATTACCGACCAGTTTTCCTCACGGAAACGGCGAAGCCGTACCTCTCCACGGAAATAATTCGGATCCGGAACCTGCAGCGTACCTTCAGTGCCGTATATCTCAATAAAAGGCATGGAACTGGACCAAACATCAAAACTGGTAATAATGGTCCCCACCGCCCCGGAAGCGAAATCCAGTACCCCTGTTATATGGGTAGGAACATCCACTTTGATCGCCGTCCCATTCAGCGGCTCGCTGGTGATGGTACGCTCGGCCTGTCCTTTCTGCGCAGAACCTGAAACTCTGGTAACAGGCCCCAGCAGATTCACCAGGGCGGTAAGGTAATAAGGCCCCATATCGAACATGGGGCCGCCTCCGGTCTTGTAGTAAAATTCAGGCGCCGGGTGCCAGTGCTCATGCCCGTGGCAGAGCATAAAAGCACTTGCCGCAACCGGCCGCCCAATCCACCCTTCATCAATAAGTTTACGGCAGGTCTGTATCCCGGCGCCAAGGAAGGTATCCGGCGCGGCTCCCACCCGTACCTTGTTGGCAGATGCGGCCTTGAGCAATTCCGCCGCTTCCTCCCGCTTTACGCAGAGGGGTTTTTCATTATACACATGCTTCCCCGCCCGGACTGCCGCCATAGCAACTTCAAAATGGTTCTGGGGTTGGGTAATGTTGAGAACGATATCTACGTCGGGACTCTTAACCAGATCATCTGCGGTCTTAACCGCCTTGATATGATAATCCCCGGCGGCTTTCTCCGCCCGCTCGGTGATAAGATCTGTTAGCTCTGTAATTTTGATCCGTTTGCCAAACATACCGGTTAAATTATTGAGGTATATACCGCTGATTTTTCCAATACCTACGATACCAATGCGCATCTTTTCCATTTCAGTACATCCTCTTCTCACTCTTGAAGTCATCCGCTGTAAATCCCTTGGCCGTCGCAATCCCTTTGCTTTCCGCAGCCCAGAGAATCCCCCGCTTCATCAGTTCCCATGCTTCGGGAATATCAAAAACATCGTTATGATGCCCCAAAGCATTGTAAAACACCCGGCCATACCCCCACTTTCTGGTCCACACCTGGGGCACATCAACCTCACCGTTAGCTGAATGATACCATTTGATTGTAGGAAACCGGGTCGTCGCCAAAACCTCATTGGCGGGATCTACATGTAAATAATACTGCTCGGAGCAAACATCAAAATCCTTAATCCCCTCGGTCAAAGGATTGGACTTACTGATAATATTAATGCGGTAGGGAACGCCATCACAGCCCGGATGGGCTACCCAGTTGGCGCCGGTCAGAAATTGCCATGCCACATTGTTGCGGAACGCATCACACATACCCCCGTGGCATCCCGCCAGGCCCACCCCGGAACCTATCGCTTCAAGAAGCGGCTCAAAATAAAGTTTTGGAAGCTCCTCTTTCGCCATGGTCCAGATCGGAATAAACAGATCCAGTTCCATAAGCCGCCCCTTATCCTCAAGCACGGCCAGGGTTTCCGAAACAGAAACTTCAAAATTTTCCGCTTCAAGAAATTTTTTGAACCGCCCGGTGAGAAGTTTTGGTTCATGCCCCTCCCATCCGCCGCAAAGAATTAATACTTTTCTACTCATACTATCTCCTTATATATGCTTTATAACTATACACATATCATACCGCAGAGAAAATGTCACACAAACGGTCTTCTCATGTTCAAAATGCCTGTGGCCGCTGGCAGTCGCTTTTCAGATGATAGTAGGTTTCCAACGCCGATGCATCGTGGATGCCGTGCATGATTTCCAGTACGTGGTACGCCAGTTCGCCTGATGCCCGATGGGGAGAGCCGGCAGCAATGGCTTCCGCCATATCGGTTATGCCCAGGCCCCGGCTGTTACCGGTAAAATCGCTTATCAGGGGAATTTCCGACCATGTCTCGGAGCGGAAACGCCGCACCATGACGGGGCCGCCGAAGGTGTTTGGGTCCGGCACCCGGAGAGTTCCTTCGGTCCCGTAGATCTCAATGGGCGGTATTCCGTGGGTCCACACGTCGAAACTGGCGGTAATAGTGGCTATGACACCGGAAGTAAAATCAAGGACGCCGCTGATGTGGGTGGGGACTTCCACGTCGATTGTCTCGCCGTAGCGGGCTTCGCTGGTGACGGTCCGCTTTTCAAAGCCTTTCCCCGCAGAACCGGACAGACGGCTGACCGGGCCGAGGAGGCTGACCAGGGCGGTGAGATAGTAGGGGCCCACATCAAACAGGGGGCCGCCGCCGGTCTTGTAGAAAAACTCCGGGGCAGGATGCCAGTGTTCGGGGCCGTGGCTCATCACACAGGCGGAGGCGGCTATAGGTCTGCCTATCCAGCCGTCGTCTATAAGCTTACGGCAGGTTTGCAGCCCGGCTCCCAGAAAAGTATCCGGCGCACCGCCAATGCGGACGTTGTTTGCTTGAGCGGCTTCCAGCAGTTCCGCTGCTTCTTCCCTGGTTACGCAAAGCGGCTTTTCGTTATACACGTGCTTGCCGGCCTGTACCGCCTGCATGGCAAGCCGGTAATGGTTTTGCGGCTGGGTCAGGTTGAGTACGATGTCCACGTCCGGGGCGTTGATGAGTTCATCAATGCTGCCTGCAGCGCGCAGCCCGTAGCGGGCGGCGGCCTGTTCCGCCCGCTCAGTCATAATGTCTGTTACCGCGCTTACCTTGACTCGCCGGGAGAAAATACCGGTTAAGTTCTGCAGATAGATTTCGCTTATCTTGCCGATACCGGCTATACCAACGCGGATAAGGCCGCTACCGGCCTCGCTGATGCGGGAGGATTCCATCTGGATTGCTCCTATTTGCCGTCAATCTCAACAAGCGCCTGAGCGCTTACCGCATCCAGCCTGGCGATATCTTCACCAGAAAGGGAAATATCCAGGGCCTGAATGTTTTCGATAAAATGCTTTTCGCTCTGGGTACCCACAATCGCTGAGCAGAGGCTTCGCTTGTGCAATAGCCAACTGATAGCAAGCTGGGAAAGCAGGATATGGTTACGGTCGGCAATTTCCTTCATCGCGTCCAACAGGGGCCGCTCTTTTTTGAGATGATCAGGATGAAAGAGCCGCCGGGGCGCACGGAAGTCATCGGCCTTGAGGGTAACCCCGCCAAAGTGGAAAGCCCCGGTGAGGATGCCCTTGGCGATGGATGAATAGCTCATAATGCTGATCTGTTGTTCCACGCAAAAACTTTCCAGCTCTTTCTCAATGTCCCGCTGCAAAAGACTCCATTCATTCTGAATGGCTTCTATCCGGTCAAAGGCCAATGCCTGCTTCAAGAGGGGGGCGGTAAAGTTTGATACCCCAATGGCCCGGATGAGTCCTTCCTTTTTCAATTTAGACATTTCGGTCATGGTTTCTTCCAGGGGGATGTCCTTGTTGGGCCAGTGGATATAATAGAGATCCACATAATCAGTGTCCAGGTGTTTAAGGCTTGCGGTAATGGAACTTCGAATATCCTGGGCCCGCAGATGCTCCGGGGATACTTTGGTAGCCACAAAGCACTTGTCCCGTTTGCCCTTGAGGGCTTTACCGAGCACTTCCTCCGAGTGGCCTTTGCCATAACCTTCGGCGGTATCAAAGGTAGTGAGGCCCTTGTCCAGGGCAACGGCGATGGCCCGCAGGTTGTTGTCATCGCTGGTGTGTTCCCATTGGGCGCCGCCCATTTCCCAGCATCCGAAGGTGAGTTTTGTAAGTTTCACGGCGGTCTTGCCTAAAGTTACGTATTCCATTATGTACTCCTTAAATGAACATTATTTTTTCAACTTGTAAGATACAAAGGCGATGGTTTGATTATCCGGCGACCAGGAATTAACATTCATTGATCCCTGCCCTCCGAACAGATCCGCGATTACCCGGAAATCTCCGCCTGCCGCCGGCATCAGCCGCAATTCCACGAATTTGTTCGGCGGGTGCTTGTCGCTCTCCACGTCGCCTTTTTTATAGGTGATATAGGCCACCCGTTTTCCGTCAGGGGAAACATGGGGAAACCAGCTATTGGACTGATCAAAACTCATTTGGGTCTGATGACCGCCGTCCGCGTCCATCCGCCATATCTGCATCAGGCCGCTCCGGGTGGAATTAAACCAGATATGTTTTCCGTCCGGGGAATACTCGGAGCCGTCGTCAAGGGCGGGATTATTGGTAAGCTGTTTTTCCTGTCCGCCTATAGCCGGAATTGAGTATATGTCCCATTGACCGTTTCTTTCGCCGGTATAGATGAGGGTTTTGCCGTCAGGTGACCAGCCGTGCAAAAAGCTGGGCGCAATGGGAGTAATGAGAACCGGCTCCCCGCCCACCAGGGGCAGAATGTATACCCGGGAAAGACCGTCCTCAATAGTACGATGGCTCACAGCGATTCTGTCTCCCCTGGGGCCAAGCACATGATCGTTATTACATTCAACCGCAAGTCCGGTATACATTTCTGTTACCTCATCGGCGGCAATTTCATAACGGAAGATACGCCCTTCAGAGTTGTATATAAGATACTTACCGTCGGCGGTCCAGTTGGGCGCCTCAATAGTATCAGAAAATTCCCGTAAAACAGTACGCTTCCCGGTATCCACATTCAGGGTTTCCAAAACGCTGGAAGTACCCCGATCCGGCCGTTGGAAGGGTATTTTTAAGATTTGCATGACAACTCCATTTGATCCAAATTATTTTGTCAGATTTTTTAAATATTCATAATTCCGTTTGATACTTGCAAACATATCATCGGTATAATGCTCCTGCTGAATATTATACCATTCCATGCAAATCTCTTTGCATTTTTTTATAATGGGATTTAAATCAACCACGCCCTTGCCCAGTTCAGTATAGTCAGAATCCTGTTCGTTTTTTTTATCCCCGATATGAATGCTTACGCAACGATTACGGTATTTGTCGATAAGGGAAGGGGCGTCATGGCCCCCGGCTTTCAGCCAATAGGTTTCCATCTGAAAGAAAAACAACTCCTCAGGCAGTATTTCGGCCATGATATCCAGGGCATTTTTTCCGTTATGCGCTACCAGTTCCCAGTCATGGTGCTGATACATGAGACGTATACCCTGCTTCTTGCACCGCTCCGCTGCGCCCCGGAGCGCTTCTGCCGCCTGTTTCGCCCCATCAATATTCCGCATCTGTTCCGGCAGTCGGGGGCAAACGATACAAGGAGAACCGATCTCCATGTTATAGTCCAGCACCGCGTCCAGATCGCCTGTCAAACTTTCGTAGGTGATATGGTTCCCGCTTGATACAATTCCATTGGCGTCAAGGACTTTTCGCAGTTCCTTTGCGGGTACATTGGTATAGCTGATAAATTCAACGCCATCATAACCGATGCGGGCAAGCTTTTCCACAATAGAAAAAACTTCCCCCGGCTGATGTTTCCGTACCGAGCTGATGTTAAGCGCTATTTTCCCCATGATAACTCCTAGGGGTTTACAAAAAGCAAACCGCCTTCTGTAACCCCCTTATAGTTATTTCTTGTTAGCCGCTACCCAGGCGTCAAGCTGCCGCTGTTTTTCGGCGATGATCTTTTCAATACCCGCCGCTTTTAACCTGGACTGATATTCGGGCAGGACTGTGGCCGGATCAGATGCACCGTTTTCCAGAGATTTGCGGTACTGGGACACTACATTCTGCACCGCGGCAACCTCGGTTTTGACCGGGTCCTGATCAAAGGAGAAGCCCATAGCTGGTGAAACTTCAGCGGCCAGATTCCAGGTTTCCATCTGCTTGTAGAGGTCCAGCGGGTCTCCCCGCCATACATTGGCAAGATAGTTATTCCCGATAAAGTACGCAGTAGGGGAATAGCCGGTGGAGGAAGGATCGACACCGTTAGGATACCAGATGCTACCATCGCTCTGTTTGACATAGTGCTTGCCTTCAATCCCGTTATCATAAAGGTTGATCAAAACAGGATCGGTGTACCACAGATTGAGCAGCTTCATGGCCCGGGCGGGATTTTTGCTGGTAACGGGGATGCCGGCCATCATATTGGTGATCTGGGCAGTGGTGGTAATGGTAGGTGCAAAAAACACGCAGACGATCTGTTTACCGGTGATGCGGAATTCCTGGCCTTCCTGGCCGGGTTTATAATTGGCAAGATAGGCAAAGGCCCGGTCCGCCCGGAACAGATCTCTGGGCTGATCCTGGGTATTGGCGGCGTCCCTGCTTACATAGCCCTTCTGGTACCAGTCGTGCATCAGGTTGACATAGGCAGTGTATTCCGGCGTTTCGTAGAGATTGACAACCCTAAAGTTTTTGTCGGACATTCGCATAACGCCAAACCGGTCGCTCAGGTTGTCAAAAATGGGGGCGTAGAGGTATTCAACCGAAGACATATTCTGTGTGATCGCCAGGGGAAGCACATTAGGCTCTCTTTCCTTGATCACCTGCATTGCCCTTGCAAGGGTTTCGGGGGATGTAATGGCGTTGACATCGATATTGTATTTATCAACCAGATCCTTTTTCAGATAGGCGCCATAGCGCTGGGCCATATCCCGGGTGCTGGGTACACCGTACACCGGCCCACCTACCCGGCAGGGGTCTAAATACCGGCTGCCCAGAACATTTACAACGCCCTGGCCGTTTTCTTTCAGAAGATCATCCAGGGGAAGCACCTGGCCTTTGGTAACCACCGAGCTGTATCCGTAGTTGGTACTCAACCAGATAATATCTATTTTTTCACCTGCCGCCAGCATCAGATTGGTCTGCTGGGTCCAGTTGGAATAGCTAATCTGGGTGATCTTTACGGTGGCGTTGATCTTCTCTTTGGCAAAAGCGCTGATCCGCGCCTCAACTTCCTTAATGTCTTTTTGTACTGTTCCGGAAACCGGCAGTACCACGTGCAACTCATAGGGTGCTCCATCATCTTTATAGGACGCCGTCCCTCCCTTGTCATTGCTCCCACCCGCGAAGACCGGGAACGCCAGGATAAGACTAATGGCCAAAACAAATAACGATACTTTCTTCATACTTTCGCTCCTTAAAAATAAATAAATATGATCCAAATAGCTTTGCGCTATGAGTATCCTCACAAAGTCCTATCCCTTTACCGCCCCCACCGTGAGGCCTTTCACAAAATACTTCTGAAAGAAAGGATAGATTACCAGCATCGGCACCACCCCGATAACCGCCAGAGCCATCCGTACCGAAGCAACCGGAATATTGGCCCCCTCGTCAGTGGCGACTACCATGGTACTGGTAGTCAGGAACTGAATATCCAGCAGGATACGGTTAAGCAGATTTTGCAGGCTGTAGAGACGCCCATCGGTAATAAAGATCATCCCGCTAAACCAGTCATTCCAATAGGCCACCGCCTGGAAAAGCCCCACCGTGGCCAATACCGGATAGGACAGGGGGATGACAATCCGTAGAAAGATAGTCCATTCTCCGGCGCCATCGATTTCTGCGGATTCAATAAGGGAACGTTCTATCCCCATAAAAAAGGTCCGCATCAGCAGCACATAGAAGGCTTTTACCAGGAAAAACGGCAGCAGATAGGCAAACAAGGTATTTTTTACATTGATAAGCTGGGTATATACCATATAGGTGGGAACCAGACCACCATTAAAGAGCAGGGTAAAAAAGACGAAAAAAGTCCATCCGGTACGGTGGGGCAGTTCTTTACGGGACAGAGGATAGGCCAGGAGGGCCATAATCGACAGACTGACCACCGTTCCAACGGCGGTTACCAGTATAGTAATTCCGTAGGCCCTAAAAATACTGCTGGCATTAAGCATCAGGTATTCATAAGCAAAAAGACTATATTTGGAAGGAAAGAGAGAATAACCTTCCCGCAGTATGGTGTTGTTATCGGTAAAGGAGGTGGAAACCAGAAGCAGGAACGGCAGAATGCAGAGAGCGGCCACCACAGCCAGGACTATGATAATGCCGATTTGTGATACGTCTTTTCCCCGAAGTTTTCCCAATCCCGGCCTCCTAGAACAGCGCATTTTCGGAATCGATTTTCCGGACCAGCCGGTTGGAAGCCAGTACCAGCACAAAACCTACCAGCGACTGGTACAGCCCTGCAGCGGAAGACATGCTGATGTCCCCCAGGTTCATCAGCGCCCGGTATACATAGGTATCAATAACATTGGTAGTGGGCATCAGGGCGCCGGTATCCAGCGTTACCTGAAAAAACAAACCAAAATCGGAATAGAAAATACGCCCTATCTGCAAAAGGGTCATGGTTACGATAACCTGCTTGATCTGGGGCAGAGTAATATGCCATATCTGCCGCAGCCGGCCCGCCCCGTCCAATTCCGCCGCTTCATACAGCCCCTTGTCCAGGCCGATAATGGCGGCATAGTAAATAACGCAGAGATAGCCCGCCTGCTTCCACATATTCACCAGAGTCAGAATAATAGGCCAGTATTTTGGCTCGGCATACCACATAATTTCCTTCATCCCCAGGGCCGGCAGGATCGAGTTATTAAGAAAGCCACTCTCCGCACTGAGCATGGCAAATACCAGATAACCGACGATAACCATGGAGATGAGATATGGCAGCAAAATCACGCTCTGAAAAAAGCGGGTCAACGCTTTTTTGGTAACTTCATTCAGGAGCAGGGCCAGGATTACGGAAGTTATCAAATTAATAATGATAAATGAAATATTATAGAGCAGGGTGTTTCGGGTAATAACAAAAGCGTCGGTGGTTCTAAAAAGGTACTCAAAATTCTTTAATCCGACCCAGGGGCTTCCCAGAATGCCCTTGGTATAGTTGATATTTTTAAAGGCGATAATTACCCCTGCCATGGGCAGATAATTGTTGAACAGCAGATACAGTACGCCGGGGATCATCATAGTAAACAGGATCATGCCTTTTTTGTGGGTAAGATTGTTCCGGTTTTTGCTTACAGGCATAGTACATCATACCATGCCTATTTTGTCAGAGCTTGCTTCCTGTTGCTTAATTGTCCTCAAAAATTGCTTTCTTTTTTCGATTCCCCCTGCGGATCAGCTCCTGACCACCTTTAGGCGTTTTTGCGTTCGGGAACGGGATCCTGCCGGGTGAATTTCTGACCCCACCGGTAGCCTGAAGGAGAGGAGCCGGTATACTGTTTAAAAAGCCGGTTAAAGGTTTTCAGGCTGGCGAAACCGCATTGGTAGGCAATATCGGTAATGGGGCTGTCGCTTTCTACCAGGTATTCCATGGCCCGGGTGATACGAATCTTGGATAAATACGCATGAAAAGTAAGGCCTGTCTGTTCCTTAAAGAACCGGGCAAAGTAGAATTTGCTGAGGGCCGCCGCCTCCGCCGCCTGTTCCAGGGTGATGACGTCGGTGCAGTAATTTTCATAAATAAATGAAAACATCCGTTCCAGAATGGCCCGGTTATAATCCCGCCTGACGCTGGCCCGGACGTTCAGTTCCCGTTTGGGCACTTCCCGCAGGAACAGAAGGGCAAGTTCAAACAATTTTGACTTTACCGCCAGCCGATATCCGGGACGGGCACCGTAGTATTCTTCCCGAATGGCAAGCAGCAGTGTTTCCACCCGATCATGCAGGTTCTTATCCCGCAGATGACCAATAAAAGGCTGCCGATCAAAGATCGATTTCTGGTTGCTCCGGTCCCGCAGCTCCACCAGGAGCTGATCAAATATCTCCAGACCAAATTGAAAATTAAAAATAAGGGGGTTTTCGCCCTGCGCGTTGGAAAAACCATGTAAAAACCCCGAATTGATAACGATCACATCCCCTTCCCGGGCTTCGAAGGTTTGGCCTTCCACGGAGGCGCTCATCCTGCCGCGGCAGACATAGAGAATTTCAACCGGTTCGTGCCAATGGAGGGTAAAATTGTGCATGGGGCAATCGGATAAACTGAAAGGAAATGCGGAATCCAGCTTCTTTTTCTGATACCATGGTTTCTGATCCATACTCAACTCCACCATATATGACGTCATATATCATTGCATTTTATATTAAAATATGCTATATCTATTGTCAAGCTTTTTTGTTTTTATGATAAACCGGCCTATAATTTGGAGACTTTGGTGTTAAGTGATTTATTACCAAATGATAAAAGTCCTAATCCCCTGCTGACCAGGCAAATAGTGGATCAAATTTGCCAATTCATCCAGGAACGGCATCTGGCTGTAGGGGAAAAAATTCCTACTGAATTTGAATTGGCCCAGTTATTCCGCGTAGGACGGGGTACGATACGGGAAGCGGTAAAACTGCTTATTTCCAGAAATATCCTTGAAATTCGCCGGGGAAAGGGTACTTTTGTATGCGAAAATCCCGGTGTAGTGGACGATCCCTTCGGGTTTATCTATCAGGAAAACAAAATACAATTAGTCGCGGATTTGATACGCATCCGGTATATTCTGGAGCCGGAAATCGCGGCTTTGGCTGCGGAACACGCCACCTCTGAAGAAATCAACCGGATGAAAAATATGGCCGATGCCATTGAGATACTGGCTCAGGAGAATAGGGATTTTAGTGACGACGATATCGCCCTGCATACGCTGATCGCCACCTGTTCCCGGAACATGGTAATGCCGAATTTAATCCCGGTTATCCATTTCGGCATTGATTTATACAACCATTCAGTGGAAAAGTACGAAACCCTAAAAGCCCTTAGTTTTCATATGGTAATTATCAATGCCATTGAAGCCCATAGTCCTGAGGATGCGAGAATTGCCATGCAGGAACATCTGGAATACAATCGGAAAAACGTGCACCGCCCTTTAAATTCCCGGTCTTCCGGAAAGATTCCACCTGGCAGCCCCGGTCATCCAGACTGCTAGACAAAAACCTTGCAAATCTGGTATAATATACTCTACATAACTGGCTCTCCCCCGTTGAGCCGGATATTGAATTGCAGGGGGTAACCCCGGAAACCGTATTCAGGTTCTACCTGAAACTTAGGAGGTCAGTTGTCGGATAAGGATTTACGGATTAATGAACAGATTCGGGTGCGGGAGGTCCGTCTCATCAGGGATGAGGGGGAGCAGCAGGGTATTATGTCTACCCCGGAAGCACTCGCAATTGCCAAAGAAGCAGGTTTGGATCTGGTAGAGGTGGCGCCCACGGCGGTTCCTCCGGTAGTGAAAATCCTGGATTACGGTAAGTTCAAGTTCGAAAACGAAAAAAAAGTTCGGGATTCCAAGAAAAAGCAGAAACTCCTGAAGCTGAAAGAAATTCGGATGCAGCCAAAGATCGACGATCATGATCTGGATTTCAAGTCAAAACATGTAAAGGAATTTCTTGCCGAGGGCAATAAAGTAAAAGTAACGATCCGTTTCAGGGGTCGGGAACTTGCCCATACGGAACTCGGGCTGGACGTCCTCAAGGACGTGCTTGCGCGTATTGAAGGGGAATATGTAATGGACAAGCCGCCGGCTATGGAAGGCCGGTTCATGTTCATGATACTAAGCCCCAAATCCAAGAAATAGGGTTTCAGCTTCGCTGAAACCTGGGAGTTTTCCTTCGGAAAACTCCATACATTTATGTAAAGGTGGCACATTATGCCCAAGATGAAAACCAAAAAAAGCGCGGCCAAGCGCTTTACCTTTACCGGCAGCGGCAAGGTTAAGTACAAGAAACAGAACCTGCGCCATATTCTGACCAAGAAGTCGACCAAGCGGAAACGGAAGCTGCGCCACGCGGGAATCCTGTCCGCCGACAATGTGCCGGTAATCAGAAAACAGCTTCTGCCCTACGGTTGAACCGGGGCTCAGTAAGGGGAGTAGATTATGTCAAGAGCAGTAGACGGTTCCAAACGCAAGAACCATCGCAAAAAAATACTAAAACAGGCAAAGGGCTTTTGGGGCCGCAGGCACTCAAACTACAAGACCGCCAAGGACGCGGTTACCAAGTCCCTGTTCTACGCCTACCGGGACAGGCGGGACCGGAAGGCCGATTTCCGCCGGTTGTGGATCATCAGGATCAACGCAGCCTGCCGGGAAGAAGGGTTGTCCTATTCGCGGCTGGTGGCAGGACTTGACAAGGCGGGGATTATCATCGACCGCAAAGCCCTGGCAAACATGGCGATAGAAGACGCACCGGCCTTTAAGGCGGTAGTCGCCAAAGCCAAAACCGCACTAGGGGCGTCATGAAACTTTGTTTCTTGTTCGATTTAACTGCGCCGCTCTTCAGCGGCGCTATGCAGAGGGTATAATCATGATCAGCCTTGAGCAAGTCAAACTGCTTGAAACAAAAGTTGCAACAGCGATTGAGTATGTTGAACGGATGTCCGGTGAAAATGCCGCCCTGCTTGAAAAAGAAGCGGAATTGCAGGCAAAACTGGATTCCTATAAAAAGCGGATTGACGAGCTTGAGGTTCTGGTCAAGCGGTTCAAGGAAGATCAGGGGCGTATTGAAAACGGAATTCTTTCCGCCCTGGATCAGCTCAACAAGTTTGAGAACGCCATAGAAAAAAGCCTGAAGGAAAAACGGGGCAAGCCCGCCGCAGTTGATCCTTCTTCGCTCAAACCAGAACCTCAACCGAGGGAAAAACCTGTGGAGAAGCCCGTTGCGGCGGAAAAGCCCGAAAGCAAACCCGCCGATACAGGCAAGCAGTCTTCGCAGCAAGCAGCGGCGCAGCAAGCAGCGGCAGCGCCCAAGACGCCTGCTGCGCCTGCCAATAGTGAAATTTTCTTTGAAATTCCCGAAGCGGAAGCCGGGGATGTAATTGACCCTTTAAGCGAAACCGGCAAGCCGCCAGAGAACGGTGAACTGGATATTTTTTAGGGCTTCCTATGGCAGAGAATGACCTTCGTCTGGATATTCTGGGAACTGCTTTTACCATTACCGCCGATGAAGACCAAGCCTACCTTGAGGATATTCTGGGCCAGTACCGGGCGGCAGTGGAAAACACCCAGGATATTTCCGGCATGAAGGATCCCCTCAGAATCGCCATACTTACCGGTTTTCTGTTATGCGACGAGATAAATAAAATGCGGCTCCGGAACGGAGAAGCCGAGGCGCAAAGGGAGGGCGAGGCCCAGGAAGCTGAAGAGCGAACCCGGAACCTTATCGCCCGTATCGATCAGGCGCTGGAAGACAAGATCCCCGGTAATGGCTGAATTTTTTAAACTGCGCAATCAAATCAAACACTACGAATGGGGTTCGCCGGATTGTATCCCCCGGCTCATGGGCATGGCGAATAACGATGGCCGCCCCTGGGCGGAACTCTGGATGGGAAGCCACCCTGCAGCGCCTTCTATGGTTAATGTAGACGGAAACGAAACAAGCCTGGGCAGCCTTATCGCCGGCAATCCCGAATACTGGTTGGGAAAGCGCTGCGCCGAACAATACGGCGGCCTCCCCTTTCTCTTCAAGCTCCTTGCCGCAGGCAAACCCCTTTCGATACAGGCCCACCCCAATCGTGCCCAGGCGCAGGAAGGCTTTGAACGGGAAAACCGGGCCGGCCTGGCAGCGGACGCTCCCAACCGGAACTACAAGGACGCGAACCACAAGCCCGAAATAATCTGCGCCATTACGCCTTTTACGGGAATGTGTGGCTTCAGGCCGCCTGCGGAAATCCGGCGCTTATTGGAAGCTTTTCTTGCCCCGGCATCTACTGCCGGGACGGTGCCTGCCACTGCGACGGCGTCTGCCGCTGAGACGGCGCCCGCTCCCCTGCGTGAGGGTTTCGTGCCGCTGTTGCAGACACTGGACACGGCAGATACCGGCGCCGCATTGCGGAATTTCCTGGGCGTATTATTCGGCCTTTCCGCCGGGCTGCGAAAAGAACTAACCGGCTTTATTCTATCACAAGGACACAAAGGCGCAGCTGCCGGCAGCATAGCCGGCGACGCAGACAGCGGCGTCTCTCCGGCCCAGTGGGAACTCATGCTCCGTTTCGCCCAACTCTACCCCAACGACCCGGCGCTTATCGCCCCCCTGTACCTCAACACCTTCCGCCTGGAGCCGGGAGAGGCGATATTTCTCCGCGCCGGCGTACTCCATGCCTACATGAGCGGCCTTGGAGTGGAACTGATGGCCAACTCCGACAACGTGCTCCGTGGGGGGCTTACCCCCAAACACATAGATGTTCCCGAACTGATGAAAGTTCTTGACTTTAGCCCCCTGCGGCCTGAAATCCTCAAGGCCCGGAGCAGCCCCGCTCTGTTCCGCTACCCCGCAGATTGCGGCGAGTTTTCGTTAGCTGCAATGCGCGGCGAGGGCGATGAAACGGCATTTGCCGAAACGGGCCCGGCCATCTGCGTGGTTACCGAAGGCGAGTTGCAGATAACGGATACCGGCGGCGGCGAAACAATACTCAAACCGGGGGAATCGATCTTTATCCCCGCCGGCGCCGGCCGCCCCCTGCGTTTCAGCGGGAACTTCGCCCTCTATGTCGCAACCCTGCCTGTAACATGAAAATCTTCGTAGACGCCGACTCCTGCCCCAGGGACGCCCGCGAACTGGCGCTGCGCAGCGCGGAGAAGCGGGGCATACAGGCGGTATTTGCCGCGAACCGCCCCATACCGGGCATAAGCGGCTCGAACGCGGTCATGGAAATCTGCCCGGCCGGAGAAAACGCCGCCGATGACCGCATTGTGGAACTTGCGCAGAGCGGCGATCTGGTAATCACCCGCGACATACCCCTGGCAAAGCGCCTGGTGGAGCGGGACATCGCTGCCATTGACGACCGGGGCCGAACCTTCACCCGGGAAAACATCGGAGAACTGCTCTCGCTGCGGAATTTCATGGTGGGCCTTGCGGAAAACGGCCTGGGAATAGAACGCTCCGGGTCGTACAGCAAAAAAGAACTCAAAACCTTCGCGGACAGCCTTGACCGGATACTGACGAAACTGCTCAGGCGGACTTCCCCCGGATAGAGAACCATGAGCCAGTCTCAAAATAAGGGGATATACTCGCTATTACCAGCAGGGAGGGGCGGGGGTATGCCCGGCGGCTGAAGAGCGAGTAACTTCTCTATTTTGTTTGAAACTGGCTCACATCCGCAAATTGTGCGCCAATAAAATTGGCAAGTTCCGCCGGGGCAAGAACTACCTGAACGCCGCGCTCACCGGCGCTGATTCCGATGGTGTCAAAAAGTTCGGCGGTTTCGTCGATAAAGGTGGGGAATTGTTTCTTCATGCCGATAGGGGAACAGCCACCGCGGATATAGCCGGTAAGGGGGTGCAGATCCTTCATCGGGATAAGGCTGATGCTTTTTTCTCCTGCTGCTTTGGCGGTTTTTTTAAGGTCCAGCCCGGCAGCGGCGGGGATGCAGCACACCGTATACGCGCCGGAAGCGCCCTGCAGTACCAGGGTTTTAAAAACCTGCTCCGGGGGTATGTCCAGAAATTCCGCGGCGTGTATGGCCGAAAGATCCGATTCGTCTACAGGGTATTCCTTTACGGCAAAATTGATACCTGCGGCGCTTAACAAGCGCATAACGTTAGTCTTTGCCATATTATTGTCCTGTGCATACTTAAATTTGAGACTTCAGAAAGGCCAGAATGTCCGCACCCGATGGGGGACAGCCCGGGCAGGATGCCGTAAAACCAGCGGTACACTGCCCTACCCCTATGCCGCCCTGCCTGCCCCGGAAGCCCTGGCCTACGCAGACTTTTTCTTTCAGGCGGCCAAGCTCAGAGCGGCTCAAATGCGAAAGGGCGAAAATCAATGACGCATAACAGGCGCTGCATGCCTTGTCTTCGGCAATGTACGCCGCAAGCTGCCGCACTTTGCCGCCGGGTATACTTCCCATAGCGGCGCCGTCGGCCATGCCGTCGGCCATGCCGTCGGTTATGCCGTCAGCCATGCTGATGCCGCTTTTCAGTTCCCGCACTTTGGCGGAACGGAGATCGGCGCTTCCCACGCCGAGTTTTTCCGCCAGGCCAATGTAGGGAATATCGGAAATGGAGTATCCCATTTGGGCGGCAGCCCAGGCGTCGCAGAGCACCGGATCCCTGGCGGCGAACATACGGCCGGCATAGACCGGATTGCCACCTTCTTCAAAATCAAGGTCGCCGCAGATACCGTCAACTACGATAAAGTCGTTACGCGCCACGGTGTTGAGGTGGGCAATGGGCTTGGTCAGGCCCAGGCTGTGGAAACGGCGCTTTTCCCTGTCGGGGATGATCCCCTTGTTGTTCTTGAGGGCGCAGGTAAGCAGGGTTTGACAGTGGCCCTTCATTACCGGCAAATTGATCATAAAATCAATAGCAAGGGCGCTTTCGCAAATATCAATCTTCATGCCCTTGCAGTCACAGGATCTTGTTTTATCGTCCTTGGTGTCGATAAGCTCCACCCCGGTTTCCCTGGCAAGTTTGCGGTACCCGCAGACCGTAAAGGCTTCCGCCGTGGAAGCACCGGCCCAGGCGCCTTCGATTAGCACGAGATTGTGAAAATTGTTTTTCTTGAGGTAGGCGATAAGCCCCGCCGCAATTTCCGGGTGGGTAGTGGCCCCTTCCGGGGCCGGACGGGCAACTACCAGATTTGGCTTAAGGCCAATTCGTTTATCGCTATCGCCGATAAGCTCCGCCAGATTCGCCTCTTCCGCAAGACGGATTGCCATTGCCGCTATATCTTTTCCGTAAGTAACCAGAATTTCATTCTTTTCCATTTACTATCACCTCCATCACCCGGTGACGCAGGACTCTGGACACCCTGAACCGCAAATTGCGCCAGACAAATTCTTCTCCTATATGGGGGATCCTGCCCATGTTTTCCATGACCAGGTTTCCCACAGTAGTACTGGGGATCGCTTCGGCATAATTGTTATGTGCAATATTTTCATCAATATCAGTACTATCACTGCTACCAGTGCTATCACAGCTTTTTTCAGTATTGCCGGAAATAAACTCAAGCATATCATGGACGCTCGTATTGCCCATCACCACATAGCTGCCGTTAGCGGCTTTTTTTACCGGCTCCACTACCTTGTCATGCTCGTCCCATATTTCACCTACCAGTTCCTCAACAATGTCTTCAATGGTAACAATACCAAGGGCGCCGCCAAACTCGTCCACCAGAACCGCCATGTGGGACTGCTTTTGCTGCAAGGTGCGCAGGAGCTTCGATATTTTCATTGTCTTGGTAACAAAGACCACGGGCTTTACGACTTCCGCAGGCTGCCTCCCCCGCTTCATCACCTCATGGTGAAAATCCTTTAATAAGATGACTCCGGTGATATTATCAATATTGTCCCGGAAAACCGGCAGGCGGGAAAACCCGGTTTCGGCGAACTTGCGGTCAATTTCCTCAACCGTGTCTGTTTCTGAAACTGCCGACACATCAACACGGGGGGTAAAAATTTCCGCCACGGTAAGATCGTCAAACTCGATCACCTGGCGTATCATCTCCTCTTCCTGTTTGTTGATGCCCCCTTCCTGCCGCACCTCTTCCACAAAGGTCAGAAGCTCATCCTCGGTTACCGAACGGTCGCCCCTGACCGGGAAAATCTTTACAATGAGTTTTTTCCACGCACCGGCAAGATAATTGAGGGGGGTAAAGAGAATGATAAAAAAGTGCAGCAGCGGCGCGGTCCAGAGAGCGGTAAGTTCAGGCGATTCCTTTGCCAGAGTCTTGGGCGAAATCTCACCAAACAGCAGCACCGCCAGGGTTACCACCAAAGTGGCAAGACTCACTCCCCGTGCGCCGAAAAGACTTACAAAAAGCACCGTGGCCAGCGCCGAGGACGCGATGTTGACAATAGTGTTTCCGATAAGCACCGACGAAAGGAGCTTGTCATAGGCATCCAGCACTTTGAGCGCGAGTCTGGCCCGCCGGTTTTTTGCGGCCAAATTCTTCAGTTTAATCCGGTTGAGCGAAGAAAAGGCCATTTCGCTGGCTGAAAAAAACGCGGAAAAACAAAGCAGCGCAAACAGGGAGATAACAAGCACTACATAATATGAATCAGTACTTTCCATTTAATAAAAAGGCGCCGATCAGAATCGAACTGATGCATAATGGTTTTGCAGACCACTCCCTTACCGCTTGGGTACGGCGCCAAAGCGAAGCTTTCAGGCTTCCAATGTGACTATAACAAAAAACCGGGACTTTGTCTACTGGGTATGGCAAACGGTAATTTGTCGCACTGTGTAGCATTCTCTCGCTCATCAAATCGGGGTGGGCGGGGCAGCGGGGCACTGAAAGTGCCGGGGGAGTCCGCCTACGCAGCCTCCGCCCGGATGAGCGATTTATACTAATCTTTGCGAGTTAAGGTATTCAGAGCGGATACCATAACCAGGGAACCGGGCGGCAATGGAAACAGCTAAGGTTCAGCCTGCGGCTGCGTTGGATCGCTGGTCTGCTCCGGCGGAGAGCGCCGGAAAACTTTCAGTGCCCCGCTGCCCCGCCCACCCCGATTTGCAGTTGTGGTTTAGTTACACAGTTCAATAAATCACCATTTCCTTCGCAGAGAGGGAATGTGCTATTCACTACGAGCAAGAAATAGCTCACAAACCCTCCCAAGAGCCCACTTCGGGGGAGGCTGCATTAGCGATTATTTCTTACTCGTGGCGGGCGACACATTCCACCCCTACGGAGTAAAACTCCCTATTCCCCCTCAGCGGAAGAAAATGGTAATTGGCTGTTGTATACATAACCGGGCAAATGCAAGCGAAGGAGCCCTGAATCCCGGGGTAAATCGGGAGCGCACTTTGAAAAAATGTTAAAGGGTGGTCTGGGGCGGAAATCACCTCTTGAGCCGAGTTATTTTCGAGGTGAAAGGGGTGAGTTTCCGCCCCAGACCGCCAAGTAAATTTTCTGTGCGCTCCCGGACAGAGATCAGGATTCAGGGCTCCTTCGCTTGTGATAGTACGATAACGTAACAACGCGACAAATTACCGTTTGCGCTGCACCTGCCCCCGCTTCAAGAACTTTCCCCGCCCTTGTCGGCCGCAAAACTCCCCGTTTTGGGCAATTACCTCACCCCGGGAAATCGTATAAACCGGCCAGCCTTGAACCTCAATGCCCTCGTAGGCGCTGTAATCCACATTTTCATGGAGTAGCTTTTTGCTCATTGTTGCCGTTTTGTCAGGGTCGATGATCACCATATCAGCATCGGAGCCCTCGGCGATCACGCCCTTTTGGGGATACAGGCCGAACAAGCGGGCGGGGTTGGCGCAGCAGAGATCGGTAAAACGCCGCAGGCTTATCCGTTTTTTCACCACCCCTTCGCCGTACATGAGGGGGATACGCTCCTCTATGCCGGGGGCACCGCTGGGGCATTTGGTAAAGTCGTCTTTACCCAGCATTTTCTTGGTCTCAAAAAAGAAGGGACAATGATCGGTTGCAACCGTATCGATATCCGCCTTAAGCCCCTGCCAGAGCGATTCCTTGTCTGCCTTGCCCCGCAGCGGCGGGCACATGATGTATTTAAGGCCCTCATGCCCCGGCAGCTTATAGCGGCTATCGTCGAGTAACAGGTACTGGGGGCAGGTTTCGGCCCACAGGTTTTTCTGGCCCCTGATCCTGGCGGCGTTGATAAACTCCAGCCCCAGTTTGTTGCTCAGGTGCACAATATAGAGTGGCGCGTTATCTGCCATGCGGGCAAACAAAATCATGCGGTTTATCGCCTCGGCCTCACATTCGGCAGGCCGGGAAAGGGGATGAAATTCAGCGCCGGTTTTGCCTGCGGCCCGGAATTCTTCCCGCAGCAAATTGATCACCCCGTCATTTTCAGGATGAACGGTTATTAAAAGATTTAATTCTTTCGCACGTCGCAGCACTTTGAACACATCTGCGTCTGAAAGTTTGAAGCCGTAGGTAAGGTATACTTTATAACTGGTAATACCCTGCTCCGCCAGGGTTTCCATCATGGTCAGCACTTTATCGTCCACGTGTTGAATAACTCCGTGGAAGCTGTAATCGATAACCGCCTTGCCTTCGGCAAAACCGTGGTACTTTTTAATCTGATGATCCAGATCGCAGCCTGCAGGCCCAAAGGCGGGATGATCCACAATGGTGGTAGTCCCCCCGCAGGCGGCGGCTACTGTGCCGGTGAAAAAATCGTCGCTGGCAACGGCAATTCCCACATCAAGATTGAGGTGGGTATGCACATCAACACCGCCGGGGATTACGATTTTGCCGCTTGCGTCAATGGTTTCTATATCCGCCGCAGACGCACCGTCAGGGCGCAGGTCTTTCCCTATCCGCGCTATCTGTTCCCCTTCGCAGAGCACATCACAGACCGTTTCAGCAGTTTCGGTAACAACCAGACCGTTTTTTACCAGAAGGGATTTCATATCGTAATACTAACACCAATCCGGAATAATAATAAGGGATGTGGTGCCAAATAGCGGTGTCTGTCATCACTGACTATTGGACATGAAAATATTACTTGCCCAAATAGACCAATTATACCAGTTCCAAGGCACCATCAGGAAATCGATAATGATTTTGTAAAAGATATTTTGAAAGAAATCCCCAGGGATTAAAAAGTTTTGTTATAGGCAAAATTTCATAACACTCAATAGCTCCTCCGTGTAGTTGACATACGTATAAATTATACGTATGATAAAAACATGACGGCGCGGGAAATCTTGAAGCTTTTGCATAAGGACGGATGGTTCGAATACGAGCAGAATGGCTCGCACATCCAGCTTAAACACCCTTTCAAGAAAGGCCGGGTAACGGTTCCCTCTCACTAGGAGGAGTTTATTATGCGCAAACTGACGTATCTCGCGGTTTTTGAAACTGATGGCGGCTCTGGTATGAGTGTTTATTTTCCCGATGTACCGGGCTGCGTTTCGTGCGGTGATAATTTTGACCATGCCCTGCGTATGGCCAAGGAAGCGCTTGCCTTGGGGCATGGAAAAAGATGGGGAGTCTCTGCCCGTGCGTACTGACAAGATTCCTGAAATGGGCGGCGGG
>BNVF01000017.1 GCA_025997895.1 Spirochaetia bacterium | reverse complement strand
CCCACAGTTCCATCTGATATCCGTTTAGAATACAGATATATATGCCAAACGCATATAGACAGGTAATAGTTTTTGAATGGGCATATTGCATCAAACTTGCTAAAAGAACCCCTAAAATGGCAAGCAGTAGAAATAGCGTCGTTTCCCCCGTATTCCTTCCCCCAATTACCCACAAAACCCCAACAAGGAGAATCTCCATGAAAAGGTCGTTTTTTGCGTTGTTTTGCGCTGTTATGGCGGTTTGTCTTGGTATCACCACACTGGTAATCACCGGCTGCACCGATCCGACCAAACCGACGCCGGAACCGGAACCACAGCCGGTTGTTACCACACGGGATTCGACCAGGTTTACCGATATTGGAACCGGCGCCGTGTCCTTGACCGTGGATGGGACATCCATGAATCTGTCCATAGACGCAAGCGGCAATATAAGCGTTACCTTCCCTTACGAGGCACGGGATTTCGCCACCAAAACCAAGGCGCTTGCTATACCGGCGGCCCAGGTCCAGGCGGTGTATGCCGCCCTGCCTGTGGGCTTTACTTTTCATAAGCCGGGTATTTCCAGCCCCGCTGCCGCTGAAATGAGGGACGCCGACCGGGATGCCATTATACAGTATCTGAAAGCCCAGATTGCCGGGGCAATCGATTTTGTTCGTGAAACCTTGCACGATGGCGTGGTACAGCCCAATCTGACTGCTATAACAGGACATCCGGCTGCCGGTGATATAACCGGCGGCGCAATAACCCACCCTGAGCTCTCCAATCCAACGGGTGACTATACCGATCCTCCAACGGTTACCAACACTCCGCAACGGACGGTCTATAGCGGGATTTTGAACAACACCGTTACTACCAATCTGGCCGACGCGGCAAGCCTGACCGTAGCCGGTACGTCCATGAATCTGTCCATAGACGCAAGCGGCGATATAAGCGTGGATTTTCCCCTTGACGCACGGGACTTTTCCGGGAAAAGCAAAGTCCTTTCGGTATCGCGGGACCAGATACAGGCGGTATATGAGGCAGATAGCACTGCCCTGAATTTCAGAGCGACCGGTGATAGTACCGAGATGACCGAGGCGGATGAAAATGCCGTGGTAAGCTATCTGCGGAGCGAGATTGTGAAGGCGGTCAGGGTGTACACGGATACTCATTATTCAGACGGCTCGGTATTGACGGATACGGTAGGCGCGCAGCCCGCCGCCGACACTATACACTTTGTGCCTCATCGTGGCTCGTTGACGGATCCGGGCAGCGCCTACACGCCGCCGCCAGTTCCGCCGACAATCGTAACCGACAAGACGGTGTGGGGCAACGCCGCGACTTTGACCATACCGTCGACTGGTACGATTACGCTGGACGTAACAATGGGCGGCAACTATGGCCAGAACGCCGCTCCCGCAACTGATGACATTGCGGCTCTCGTGGACAACATTACTATGGGCACTGACCGTGCCGTGGTCGTAACGTTCACGAACGGAGGAAATCCGGCGAACGACAAGGTACGGTTCAATGTGATTACCGCGTTATATACCGCACTCGCCGCCCGGACTTCCGGCACGATTACCATGCGGCCCGCCGCCGGCGCCAATGCCGTCGCCCCGTTGTTTAATGGGGATGATATGTTTGGTTTCCCGGGTTCTCCTTTTAATTCTATGCCTGCTTATGATATGGCGGGTAAAGTGTTCAATGAATATACAAATGGGCAGGAAATTTTCGAGGGATTTACCGTAAGACAGGAAAGTGGGCGGTGGTATATTGATAAAACCGATGGTAAAAGCTTAATTGTAAGCAGACTCAAATGGTTCAGAGCAGAGGATATGATGGGATATACTAAAGGGTTTGGCTTGCAAGCAAGAGCTTTGGATTGTGATTTTACCACTGCTAGCATTACTGGACAAGTCGAATACTCGCCCGGCAATTATATTCCTCCTAATATTACTCCTGAGCACCTTGAAACCGGCCTTGCTCTCTTAGGGTTGAGTTATCCTGCTTCGGATCAGCTATTTACTATAGATAATTTGAAGTTGGTTAATGCTTATTCCGGCTCAAGTCCAAATAACTTGTACGGAACTCAAACTCTCGCATTCCTCGAGAAATATATGGGCAGTACCACCGATCTGGCCAAACTTGCCGGCCTCTCGTTCAGCAACTATCTGAGAGTCGAGGGCGACAACCCCTTCATCGAAAATACCTACAGCACCGTCGAAACCCTCAACGGCAACCTCGCCGTATATTTGGGGAATAAGGGTGTGTATTTATATGATCTTGTTCTTGGGGATCCTAGTTTATATACCCCAATTTTTGTTACTTCTATAGGAGTACCAGCAGAAAATCTTGTGTTACAAGGTGATGGTTGGAAAAATATTCAAATCTTATCAGCGCAAGGCGTCATCGTATCTCAGGATACCCCCCTCAAAGCCATCACCGGCGAAAACGTGTGGTACGTCGTCTGCGGCAATGTTTCAAGGCCAACCTCAATAGGTCTTCTTAGTACAGGTATTTTAGAAGTCAGAGATTCATCAGGTACGATTGGTACTTATACTTGGCTTAACTCTACCAGCAGCGGAACTCTGAAAGCACGGATAACGTATTCAGCTGCTCAAACTACTGCTCTAATTTCGGAATTTGGTACGTCTATTAGCTACCCCACCGGCGGAATGCCGGGCGCCGTTCCGGGTGCCGCACCGGAAGACGGCAGCCGTCCTACTACTACTTGGCAGCAGTGGGCCGATGAGCCTGGTACTTTTGTTCCTTGAGGGAGGAGTTAGGAGTTTAAGAGAGGGAGAAACGGCGGTTTTTCAACTCCTAACTCCTCCTTCCTAACTCCTCCCTCATTAAAGGTGTGAGCGCAGTGTCTGGTACCGCTTTAAGAGAATGAGAGATGAACCGCCTTGGGGGAATATCCTAGGGCGGCTGCGGACCTGCGGTCCGATTTTGTGGTTGTCCAACGGTTTTTTTTCAGGTATAATTAAAAACATGATTGTCGAGTATCACGAAGCTGCGTTTAAACACAAAGTAAGTGAATCCGACATTGAGTGGGCGCTGAGTACACACGTTTATGAAAAGCCTGCTACGTCGGACCATAGGTCCGCGGGAGCTTTCTCGTTGTAGGCTTTAATCGTGTCGGCAATCCGCTTGAAGTTGCGTTCCGTGAATTGGATGATGGGACACTTTTTGTATTTCACGCTATGCCGTGCCGCCAAAAATGGCTAGACGAAGCAAATGTAGGGCGAAAGCCCCCTGGGAGTAAAAATGGCTAGACGACCAACTGACGAAGAAGCGTGGGCGCTTGAGAAAATGTGGACGGAAAATCCGCCGGAGCTTTTGGAAGGGACAGGACCTCTCACCCGCCGCCGGGAACTGTTACGGTTCCTGGACGACACGAGTACCAACTACATCCTGACAATAGCAGAGCATGACCACAAAACTCCCGCTCAAGTGGTAGGCGACATGGTTCGGGAACGCATCGCCGCCGCCGTAGTTGCCGAATAACAGTGAGGAGTTAGGGGTGAGCGCATATGGTGCCAGGCACAGTAAACGCCCAGGTGCCAGGCACTGAATTTGGGGTGTGTCAACGTGACGCGGGTATCATTTTCTGCTAAAATGAGCCATGACAGGCGGTGCGGATTCCTATCTTGAAGTTCTCAACCCTGAACAGCGGCGGGCGGTGCTCCACACCGGTAAGCCGCTGCTGATCCTGGCGGGTGCGGGCTCGGGCAAGACCAGGGTGATCACCACCAAAATCGCCTGGCTCATCAGGGAGCAGGGCGTGGATCCCCGCTCCATACTGGCGGTAACGTTTACCAATAAGGCAGCCCGGGAAATGGCAGAACGGGCGCGGCTCATTGACGAGCGGGCAGGAGATGCCATGCTGCGGACTTTCCATTCGTTTGGGGCATGGTTTCTGCGGCGCAACGGAAGTCTGGCGGGGCTGGACTCGGGCTTTGTGATTTACGACGATGACGACATGATCTCCCTGCTTTCAACCATTATGGAAGACGTCCCCAAAGCCGAAATCAAACAGACCGCCCACAGCATCTCCAGGGCCAAGGATTATTTTCTTTCTCCCGATGATCCGGAACTCGCGGTTATTGACAGCCGGAAAAAATTCCGTGACCGTTATGTGCAATACGAGGAAAAAATGGCGCGTATCGGTAATGTGGACTTTGGGGATCTTATTAAAAAGCCGGTGGAGATACTCCGCAAGGAACCCAATGTGGCGAGGCGCTTTAGGGAACGTTTCTCGGTAATCATGGTGGACGAGTACCAGGACGCCAACGTTGCCCAGTTCGAGCTGCTCAAGGAACTGACCGGCCCGGACACTTACGTTTGCGTGGTAGGCGACGACGATCAATCCATCTACCGTTTCCGGGGCGCGGAGGTGAAGAACATTCTGGAGTTCCCCAACCGTTTTTCCGGCGCCGACATTATCCGGCTTGAACGGAACTACCGTTCCACCGCACCCATCCTCAAGGCGGCATCTTCGGTAGTGGATCACAATCATGGCCGTTTGGGAAAAACCCTCAGCGCCGAACGGGGAAACGGCAAACTCCCGGTTCTTGCCTTTCTGCCGGATCAGGACGAGGAAGCGAATTTCTGCGCGACTCTTATCGAGAACTCGGTGAAGGCCGCCAAAGCAGGCAGCGGCGCGGTAAACAGCGGCGCCAAAAACACCAACTGGTCTGATTGGGCGATACTCTACCGGACCAATGCCCAATCCCTTGGTTTTGAAACTGAGTTTCTCCGCAGGGGTATCCCTTACCAGGTGGTGGGTTCCCTCAAGTTTTACGAGCGGGAAGAAATAAAAGACGCCCTGGCCCTGCTTTCGTTTTTGGTGAATCCCCGGGATGAGGTCGCCTTTCGCAGAATTGTGAACAAGCCCACCCGTGGCGTAGGGCCGGTAACGGTAGATCGTATTGTTGAAGGAGCGAGCGATGGCGCAGCAGGCAGCGGCGCAGCAAGCAGCGGCGCAGTAAACAGCGATGGCGATCTGATGGAAGCAATGCGGAGGATGGCGCCGGACTTTGCTCCCAAGGCACGGGCGGGGCTGCAAACTTTTCTCAAAGTAATCGAAGCCGGGCGGGCTGTTTTGGAAGATCCGGCGGCATCGGCGGATAACGCCGCGGACAATGCCGGAGATGATGGAAAAGTTGCGGCTAACGAATTGGCATTGGACGATGGTGCGGCTGATACCAGGGCGGCGGATGGAAAAAAGAGCAGGAAGCGCCGGGCTGCAAAAGAGCAGGAAGGTCTGGTTTCCGGCGAAGGACTTTCAGTTTGCGTTGCCCGGCTTGTCAAGGATTCGGGAATTGCCGAGTATCACCAGTTGCAGGATGAGCTGACGGGAAACCAGCGGCTCAACAATCTGCAGGAACTGGTAAACGCCGCCAGTCTTTACAAGCCGAGCCGGGAAGGGCTGCTGGAATTTCTTGAGCATATCGAGCTGGATCGCTCTATGGCAGACAATGCCGCTTCCGGCAACAAGGACAACAACACGGTTACACTCATCACCTTTCACAATACCAAGGGCCTTGAGTTCCGGCGGGTCATTATGACCGGGCTTGAACATGGGGTCTTTCCCAGGGAAGATAAAAGAGACGAAGAACTGGAAGAAGAACGGCGGCTTTTTTATGTTGGCGCCACCCGCGCAATGGACGAACTTTACCTGAGTTCCTGCGCCATGCGCCGAATGTACGGCAAAACCATGCCTGCCGAGCCTTCGCTGTTTCTGCGGGAAATCGACAAGAGCGGCCTGCGTATCATCGGCGATATCCCCTACGGTTTTCCCGGCGGCGCTGCCCGGCAGCCTCCGGCCTGGGAACGGGACGGCGGCGGCTATGGAAACAGTTACGGCGGTAACAGTTACGGTGGTAACAGAAAGCAAAGCAACGCCGGGCGCGGCAGCGACAGTGATGCCGAACGCAAAGCCGGCTGGCGGCGTGGGGACCGGCTCTTTCACGATGATTACGGCTACGGCGCGGTGATGGAAGTACGGGACAGCGAGGATGGGCCGGTGGTGCGGGTTCTTTTTGAAACCGGCAAGGAACTGCGCTTCCTCAGCGAGCAGCAGGGCGCAAAGTTTATGAAAATCGGGCAGGATGAATAAAATGACAGCTAACGACGGCGAATTTTCCCTCTTGCGCCTTGTGCCTGGGGTGCTCCGGGCGCGGGATTTCCGCCTTTACACCCAGGGCGGCCGCCGTTTAATCGATCTCTGGCAGAACGGCGGTGCGGCAATACTCGGCCACACCCCGCCTTCGCTGCTGCGGGAACTCAAAAACACCGCCAGCCGGGGACTCTACGCCCCCCTCCCCCATTTTCTGGAACAGCGCTTCATCAAGGCTCTGTCCCACCTGTTCCCCGGCCGCAGTTTCAGACTCTACAACTCCGCCCCGGCCGCGCTGGATTCGCTCATACAAGCCGGAACCGCCGCGCTTTGGCGTCCCTTCCTCGACCCGGCCGCGTCCCTGGCGGCGCTCCCGGACACGCCGGCACTCGTCCCCGTACTGCCCGGCATCCAGGGCTGGCGCGGCGGCCTGCCCCAGGGCCTCTGCGTACTCGCCCTCAGCCCCGCTTTCGAAAGCGAAAATTCCCTCCCTCCCGGCGAGTTTCTCCCTCCGGTACTGCTGGCCGTTGCCACTCGCGGAATATACGACCTCATCACCGCTGCGCCGGAACGGGCAAAACCCGCATATCCCCGCATTGCCAGGGCCCTGAAAGAAAGTCCCTGGCAGCGCCGGGGCATCTACCTCACGCTGCACACAGCCCCTGCCGAAACAGACGCCCCTGCCGAAAGCGAAGCCTGGCCTGCGTTTTTCCGCCGCTTCCTTGAGGCGGGCTTTCTTCTCCCCCCCATCCCCAGCCATCCCCTGATCCTCCCCGGCGTTCTCTCCCCCGGCGAAGAAGCGAAGCTGGCAATGGCATTGCAGCGCGCTTGAAATTTAAACGCCAAAAAGTCATACTGGACACATGGATACAGGACAGGTACTTTTTATTTCCAGCCGCCTGATTTTGGGCGCACTGGCTTCTTTTTTCGCCATCATGCTCTGGTCAAAAACCAGGGATGTGGCCTGGATGCTCATGGTAATCGGAACCATCGCCGCATATATAGAAACCGTTTATTCAATTTTGGATCTGTTTGGTATCAGCGGCGGTAACACCTTGTTCGTCGGCTCCGTTCCCCTGGCGGCCATTCTGCTGCCTTCGCTGCGGACAGCTTTTTTTATCGCCGCATTTCTGGTCATGGTCATCAGACGGTATCGCCACCAATAATTTTGCAACCCATTATCCATAGGGAGGATTAAATGAAAGCCTTGATCATCGGAGTAATAATTATCGCCGCCGCAGTTTTTGCGGTCCTGCCGCCGGAAATAGCCGGTTTTGGCCTTGGCTGGTGGAACAATATGCTCGCTTTTCTCCGTGGCGCCCTGCCGGTTATTGCCGCCCTCATCGGTCTCATCGCAATCTTCATCGGCATTGCAGATATAAAAGATCGCGCAGAAGCAAAAAAAGAGGAAGCCGAAGCGAAGAAGGAATAAAAAGGGGGGCAGGTCCATCCCCCTTGATCTCCCGGCCTGTCAATCGTACGCCTAAAGGCTACATGGAAAATAGCGCAAAATCGTACTTTACCGGGTCCTGGGGGCAGAATTCCCGCAGTTTTTCCGTCAGGGCGATCACTGCCTTTTTGTCATTGGACTTGCGCTCCAAAAGCCCAAGCCGCCGGGCAGTGTGGGCAACATGAACATCCAGGGGGATGTACAGCGCCGCCGGGGAAATGTGTTTCCAGAGACCCAGGTCTACCGGCCCTTCCCGCACCAGCCAGCGCAGGGCCAGGTTGATCCGCTTACAGGCGGAGCCGGGACTTTCGTTGCGTCCTGCGCCGGAACTCTCACCGGGATTGGCAATGTGTTTGGTATAACGGCCGCCGTTCGCGGCAGCCATCGTCTCCCGGAACAGGGCAATGCCTTCCCAGATACTCCCGGCCCGGTTTAGGGCGCCGCAATCAATACCCCTGGCGCCGACAGTGATGGCAGCGCCATAAATGGCGGTAGCAAACAATTTCTCCAGACTGCCGTATTTCGCATAACAGGCTTTAAAGCCCCGGCAGAAATATTTTAAATCGTCCTCAAAAAAAGTCCGGTGCACGCATTTATCTTTCAGTTTCCGGTAATTGCCTGACATGACAAAATCCGCAGGACTTGGCCCCATCAGGGCGAACATGCGCTCTGCGGAGCGGAGGATAAGGTCCCGCCTGCCCCAGGCAATGGTTGCGGCGAGAAAGGCGGCTATCTCAATATCGGCGCGTTTGGCATAACGGCGGGGAAACTGTACCGGATCATTGGGGATAAATTCGGGACGGTCGATTTTTTTGTACCAGCGGTCAAGTTCTTGCGCGAGATTATCACGTTTAATATCCGCGTCTGTGGCAGAAAGGCGTTTCATTGATAGCGTTATGCGCTATAACCGGGAATAGTTCGGCGCTTCCTGGGTTATGGTAATGTCGTGGGCATGGCTTTCGCGCAGGCCAGCGGCGGTTATCTTGACGAACTTCCGGTACTGTTTGAGTTCCTCAATATTTCGGCAGCCGCAGTAGCCCATGCCCTTGCGCAGGCCGGAGATAAGCTGGTTCATATAAGCGCGGAGTTCGCCCTTAAAGGGAACCCGGCCTTCAATGCCTTCGGGCACGGGCTCCTCATCCTTGCCCATCTGGTAGCGGTCGCCTGAGCCATCGGCGATTGCACCCATGCTGCCCATACCCCGGTACTCCTTGAAGATCCTGCCGTCAAAGATAATCTCCCTGCCCGGCGCTTCCTTGAGGCCGGCAAAAAGATTGCCGATCATCACCACGCTGGCGCCTGCGCCTATGGCCTTGGTAATATCACCTGAAAATTTGACGCCCCCATCGGCAATGACCGGAATACCGGATTTTGCCGCTTCTTCGGCGCAGTCCAGCACGGCGGTGAACTGGGGCACACCTATTCCCGATACGATACGGGTGGTACAAATTGAGCCGGGGCCTATGCCCACTTTCACGGCGTCCGCGCCGGCTTCGATCAGGCGGCGGGTTCCTTCTTTGGAAGCGACATTTCCTCCAATTACGGGAATCTTAAAATCCCGCTTGATGTTCCTCACCGCTTCCATGACGTTTTTTGAATCGCCGTGGGCCGTATCCAGCACTACAAAATCGACCCTGGCGGTTTTAAGCAGGGGCATACGCACTGCGTAATCCTGGGGGGAAACCGCAGCGCCCACAATGAGTCTGCCGACTTTGTCAATCGCCGCCCGTGGAAAACTTTCGTGCTTCTCCATGTCCTTCACGGTGATAAGCCCGGTCAGCTGGCCTTCGCCGTCCACCACCGGCAGTTTCTCGATACGGTATTTGTCGAATTTTTCCCTGGCTTCCTCAACCGATGGTTCACCCTGCACCATCACCGGATTTTTGGTCATCACGTCAATTACCGGCAATGTATTGTCCCTGCAAAAGCGCAGATCCCTGCCGGTGATAATCCCCTTGAGCCGTCCCCCGGCGTCAATTACGGGCATACCGGAAACACCGTGCTTTTCGATCAACGCCCTTACATCGCTTACCAGCGCGTCTTCGGGAACCGTAACCGGCGAATCGATAATCCAGTTGAGGAAACGTTTTACATTCGCCGCCTGCCGCGCCTGTACTTCGGGAGGAAGATTCCGGTGTATGACCCCGGCACCGCCTTCCAGCGCAATGGCAATGGCGAGTTTTTCTTCGGTAACCGTATCCATAGCCGCCGAAATTACCGGCACGTTAAGGTGGATGCCATCGCATAACGTGGTCTGTATATCACAGTCCCTGGGCAGGGTATCTGAATACCCCGGCAGGAGCAGCACATCGTCGTAAGATAAACCTTCGCTGAACATTTTCATTCTCCTGTTATTTTTTTATATTTTTGCACCAGGGCCTTTGCCTTTTTCGCGGCAAGCCCGCAGTAGCACTCAGGTTTCTCAAAGAAAGACAGCACTTCCGCAGGGGAAGCGATTAATCCCAATTCCGCCATTTTACCACCGATTTTCTGAAGCGTTTCAGGCTCCTGGGCAAGGGCGGCGGCGAAACTCAATTTTTCCTTCTCGGCTTTCAGGGTGATTCTGCGGATCACCTCGTGGGCGTCAGACACTCCGGTTTCAGCTAACAGGATGTAGGCAGGCTCGGCAAGAACTCCGCCGCTAATCCCCGCGCTTACACCACCCGCGCCGCCACCGGCATTGCAAGCAATGTCGGCATTGCAAGCATTACCGCGCAAATTGGCAAGCAGCCGTTCCCTATCCGCGCCGAGCCCCTCGATAACGCCGGTCATGCGGGAAATTGCCAGGCAGAAACCCGCGACATAATCGGCAATAAAACGCTGACTCGCCGAGTTGGAAAGATCCCGCTGGTGCTCGCTGATCTGATCCATAAAAAACGTTTGCACCCTGGGCATGAAAGCCTTCCACAAACTTTTAACGTGCTCCGAATTCCAGGGGTTGCGCTTTTGGGGCATGGTGGAGGAGCCCACCTGATCCGCGGAAAAACCTTCCCGCACTTCGCCGATTTCGCTGCGCTGCAAATTACGCAGATCATCGGCAAGGTTGGCAATGATTCCAAAAGCGACATTACATTCCAAAAGCAGCCGCAGCAGGTATTCGGGCTCCACCAGTTGGGTTGAATGTTCCGAAGGCTCAAGGCCAAGTTCGGCAAGGTAAATCCGTTCCAGCTCTTCCGGGTCTTTCACGATCATACTGGTTGCGTTGTAGGCGCCCACCGCGCCGGCAAGTTTTCCCTTTAACTCTGTTGAACGTTTTTCAATTTCAAGAATCGATTTTCCCAAACGGGAAACATATTCGGCAATGGCAAAGCCCAGGGTGATAGGTACCGCGTGCTGTCCGTGGGTACGTCCCACCTGGGGAGTTTCCGCTTCACGCTCCGCAAAATCGCAGAGCAGGCGCTCCAGTTTTTTGAGCAGCGGCAGTGTTACCTCACGGGTTACGCCGGCCATACGGTATGAAAGGCTCGTGTCCAGAATATCCACACTGGTAGCGCCCAGGTGCACCAGGGGAGCAAGCTCCGCCGGGACCTTGCGCTTAAGCACATTCACCAGGGCCCGTATATTGTGGCGGGTTTTTTCTTCCTCGGCGTAAACCTCGGCGCTTTCCACAGCGGCGGCTGCCTTTTCCAGTTCGGCGCGCACCGCAGGATTGAGTTTGCCCCGCACCGTAAGGTGGGCAATGATGAGGGCAACTTCCGCCTTTACACAGGCGGCAACCGATGCTTCCTCGGAAATCCAGGGCAAAAGGGATTCAAAAACGGCTGCTTCGGAAATTGAATAGCGGTGATCGATAGGCGAAATGTTGCGAAAAATATTTCGGGCTTCCATATTCGATAATGACACAAAGCGGCGGCAAATGTCAACTTGGGAACAAAGTGGTGCCAGGCACTGTTTTTGTTATTTTTTTTCAGTTTTTTTGCAAAACACTAAAGCGCCACGCATCTACGAGCCATATATAGGGTAGAGAATTTCTTTGGGAAATTCTTCCACCGGTAGCCTTGTGTTACCGGACGGCAGCCTTGTGCAGCCGGAATTTTTTTCAGGAGGCAATTATGAATAACCTCAACTCAATTCTTATCGAAGGCAACATGGTAAGGGACCCACTGCTCCGCTCTACACCCAAAGGAACATCGGTCTGCTCTTTCACCCTGGCCTCCAACCGTTTCTTCAGGCAAGATACCGGATTGGAAAAGGAAGTCGGATTCTTCGACGTGGACACATGGGGCAAGCTCGCTGAGGCCTGCTACAACCGGGGGCACAAAGGCCGGGGCGTCCGGGTAGTGGGACGCTTAAAGCAGGATCGCTGGAACAGCGCAGATGGAAAAGCCCACTCCAGGGTTACCATCGTGGCCGAACATGTGGAGTTCCGGCCTGAATTCAAGAAGGACGAAGATAAAATCACCGAACTTGCCGGTGTTGCGGAAACGCCGGATCCTTCATATGCCGAAGAAGTTGCCGAAGAAGTGGAAGAGCTGAACTCGTCATATACCGGGGAAGCCGCTGAATTGAACGATGACGTGGAAGCCATCCATACAAGGGAGCTTGAAGCGGTTTCGTTCTAAAATTAGTTTTTGTTTGGAAAATGGTATTTTGGGAATGGGAAGCGGGAAAACCCATTGGTTTACATTCTCCGTCCCGTTTCTCATTCCTTTTTAGTGGAGGAAAAGATGATGAAATATTTTTTTGGAGTTTTGAGCGTTTGCGTTCTGCTTTGTTTGGGATGCGCCTGTTCTACCGGAGAGGCCGCCTCACAGATACTTGGCGCCAGTTCCGAAGCACCGGTGTTTCTTTCCTGCAAGGCAGTAACGGAAACTGAAATTACTTTTGAATTTTCGCTGCCGGTAAAAGTGGTATCCCTTCGTTTCAGTCCGGCAATTGAGGTCGATTCGATTGAAGAAGGGAATATCGTGCGGGTGAATCTTGGCGAAAGTCCGGGGCTGGGGGAAAAGCTGACTGCCGACCTTTTGGCGGAAGACGCGCATGGAAACACTATCAATGTGCTGGTTCCCCTCCGTGCCAGGAACAGCCGTGTTCCCTCACTGCAGATCAACGAACTGCGTACTGAGTATTCAAAACCCAAAGCGGAATTTATTGAATTTAAAATTCTGACGGCGGGAAACCTGGGAGCGCTGCGGGTGTATATCGCAGGGAATTACAAAGCCCCCCTTGTCTACGAGTTCGTCCCGGTGGAAGTCAAAGCAGGCGAATATGTTGTGCTGCATTTGCGTACCACGGAGGAAACAAACAAAGATGGGCCTGCAAAAAAACTGGATGAGCTTGAAGAAAAGCTGGATGAATCCGGCGGTGTTGATGCTTCTCCAACTGCCAGGGATTTTTGGGTACCGGGTTTAACCGAACTGCTGCATAAAGCCGATGCGGTCTATGTGCTGGATCAAGATGATAAAGTGCTTGATGCGGTTATGCTCTCCGATGATCCTGTGGCATGGTGGAACAAGGACTACCTTGCCGATGCTGCAGACTTTTTGTTCAAACAGGACGCATGGAAAACGGCGGAGGGAAAAATCAGCGATCCTGCCGGTGCGGTAAATAGCGGCAAGACCACTGTAACCCGGACTATTTGCCGGGATGAAACGATCCCCAATACGCGTACTGCCGCAGACTGGTACATTACCGCAAACAGCAGCGCAACTCCGGGGACTCCGAACAATCCCAAGCGCTATTAAAGCAAGTCTTTAAACAGTGCTTCTATTTCGTGCTTGGGGGCGCCGCCGACTTTATGCCCCACGATTGCTCCGTCTTTGTACAGGACTATGGTGGGGATCGAAACAATCCCGTGCTGCCCCGCAAGCTCGTTTTCCTCGTCCACATTCACCTTGCCAACTTTGAGCCGGCCCGCGTATTCTTCGGCAAGCTCGCCAATCAGGGGGCTGATCATTTTGCAGGGTACGCACCACGAAGCCCAAAAATCAATTAATACCGGCATGGACGATTGTAACACTTCGGATTCAAAATTACCGCCGGTTATTGTTATTTCATTACTCATCGAGAATTCCTCCCATAATACCAGTATAGTGCATTGACGGAAATTTCTCAAGGTACGCTGTTCTGAAAGCAGCTATTCCAAATTTGGTGCCAGGCACTGTTTTGGGGGTGAGTCAAAATGATCCACTGGGTAGCGCAGGAGTGGCCGTCATCGTATTCGTTTACCCGACTTGTACCAAAAACTTTTTGGCAATACAATAAGTCCTTATGTCTATTGAATTACTTGCCCCCGCCGGTAATACCGAAGCGCTGGATGCCGCTATTGGGGAAGGCGCCGATGCGGTGTACCTGGGGCTGAAAGATTTTAATGCCCGGATGCGGAGCGCCAACTTTACCTATTCTCAATTTGAAGGCGCCCTGCGTTCCCTGCGCCGGATGGGGAAAAAAATATACGTTACGGTAAATACGGTTTTTGAGCAGCGTGAGGCTGACCGTATGTATCAGCTTCTTAAGTATCTTGCCGCCCTGGGGCCGGACGCTCTCATTGTGCAGGACTTCGGCGTGATCGCTATGGCGCGATCGGAGTTTCCCTCCCTCAGGCTGCACTCCTCTACCCAGATGAACATTGCCTCCGCACGGGGGGCCAATGCACTTTCCAGGCACGGTGTCTCCCGTGTAGTGCTGGCAAGGGAACTCAGTCTTGCTGAACTGCGGGGTCTGAGGACCGAAACCAATATGGAGCTGGAAATTTTTGTACATGGCGCGTTATGCGTCAGCGCCTCCGGGCTCTGCCTGTTTTCCAGCTACCTGGGTGGTAAATCCGCCAACCGGGGTATGTGCACCCAGGCTTGCCGCCGCCTCTATCACCGTAACGCCGAGGGGACAGCCGCGCCGGAAGGTGGCTATTACTTTAGCCCCGGCGACTTGCAGCTTTTGGAGCGCCTGCCGGATCTTGCTACCGCCGGGATCAACGCCGTCAAAATTGAGGGCCGTATGAAAAGCGCCGATTATGTGGGCGCTGTGGTTTCCGCTTACCGCCTGGTCATTGACGCCATTGCCGAAGGGGGCGAAGAAAATGTCCGGCGTTGTATTCAGCGGGGGCAGGAAATTCTGCGCAACGATTTTGCCCGCTCAAAGACGCAATTCTATTTTAACACGGCGCCGCAATCCATACCCCTGGCGCCGGTACTCGCTGTGCCGCACATTCCGGCGGCGGCGCAGTCTGCGGCTGCGGAGATGTCGGACGCAGCGGTCTCGGCCGTAGCGGCCTCGGACGCAGCGGCCTCGGCCGTAACGGCCGGCGTTGACTGGCTGAATCCGGTTCAGGACGGCGGCACCGGCATCAGCCTGGGGGCGCTGCTCAAGGTGAAGGGCGCCGGTGATGAGCGGCGGGGCCTGGTTTCCCCGGGCTATGATTCCGCCTGTCTGCCCGCTGTGGGGGACTCGGTGCGGCTCCACCGCAGCGACGATTCCGAACGGGTCTCCCACAAACTCAAGTTTGCCGGGCCTGCCAGCACAGCAAGCAGTGGCGCCGGCGAGAGCGGCTATTGGATTTCCATACCCGAAGGTTTTGAAAATGGCGACCGGGTCTACCTTATTCAGACAAAATCCATGTCCCGCCGCTATGAGCAAATAATTGCACATAACACAGGGGGCAGACGCGAACCGGGACATGATAAAGCGCCTGCTGTAGATTTTCCACGGACAGCGGAAACACACTCACACGGAAATTCGGCGGGGCGGACAAAATCCGCAAAGCAGGGCGGCGCCTTTCCGGCAGGGCTGTATGTAGCGGTCTCCCGCACCGAAGATCTCTATGTGGTACAGTCCGCCCGGCCCGCAAAGGTGATGCTCTCGTATACCCGTAAAAGCGCCGCTTATTTGTTAGCTGATAACAAGCCGCCGCTCCCATTTAAACCTGCCGATATTATTCTGGTATTGGATCCCTATTTTCCTCACGGCGCGGCGGAAACAATGGCGGATGAAACGGCCCGGCTTATGGAAAAGGGCTACCGGCAGTTTATGCTGAATAACCTGGGGCATTTTTCGCTGTTCCGGGGCCCGGAGGAAGTCCGGCTTATTGCCGGCCCCTGGCTCTATATGTTCAACACCTGGTCAGTCTCATTTGTTGCTTCCCTGGGAGTAGACGGCTTTGTTTCCCCTCTGGAGAATAACCGGCAAAACCTGGAGCGTACCCTGGGCGGCGGACGATCCAATAGCGGCGGGTCCAACAGCGGACGATCCGGCGGCCGCGAACAGCGTGACGGCAGCCGGCAGGGCGGCGGCAGTTTGGGTTGGCTGCGCTCAAAATTTTTTATCCCTGTTTTTGGCTGGCCATCGCTGTTCCGTATTCGGGCGGACCTTGGCCCTGTGTACGATTTTAACGTATTTTCAGATAACAGGGATGAAAATTTTTCGCTTGTCACCAATTTCGATGGTTCCCAGGTTATCCCTGAAAAACCCTTTTCAATAACCGACAAGATCCCTTTTCTTAAAGAAGCGGGGTTTGACCGTTTTATTATCGACCTTTCCGGCCCGGTATTAAAAAAAGCGGATTACCGGGATCTGATGCGCGCTGTGAACGAAGGAGTCCCACTGCCCCGGGTCAGCCGCTTTAACTGGAAAGACGGATTTTTTCAGAAGAATGAATGAAGAGATGTAATGCCCTGGTAGAAGCCCATCATCGCCGCTTCCAATTCGGCGCGCAGGTCCCGCAGGGAAACCCCGGTAAGCTGCCCCCGTTGAACCAGCAGTCGGCCGTTGACAAAAACCACACTCACGTTGGCGGCCTTGGCACTGTACACCAGAACCGAGTAGAGATCGTGCAAAGGGAACATATTTGCCGATCCTGTTTCCACCAGGGTGATGTCCGCCTTTTTCCCCGCCTCAATGGAACCGATAAGACCACCGATGCCCAGAGCCTTTGCCGCATCACAAGTAGCAAGTTTGAGAATCTCCTGAGCGGGAAAAAGGGAGCGATCCTGGTTTTCGTTTTTATGAATCTTGGCGAAGAGATCCATCTGGGTAAACATATCCAGTGTGTTGCCGCTGGCAGGCCCGTCGGTTCCCAGGGCAACTTTTATGCCGGCCTCCAGCATAGCTTTGACCGGCGCCACGCCCTTGGCGGCTTTGGCGTTCGCCCCAACGCAGTGAGCCACGCTCACGCCCCTGTCGGCCAGAATCCGCATATCCTCAGAGTCAATATTGATACAGTGAGCGGCGATTAGGGGCTGGGAAAGCATACTTACAGAATCAAGAAAAGCGATGGGGCTCAGACCAAAGTTTTTGTGAAAATACTCAGTCTCGTAATTCATCTCGGCAGCGTGTATGGTGAGGGGAACCTGGTATTTCCGGGCCAGGGCCGCCGCCTGTTTTAGGGTTTCAGGATCATTGGTGTTAGGCGCGTGAGGGGCAATCAGGGGAGTGATCAGAGGATCGCCCTGCCATTTGCGGATAAATTCCTCAGCCAGGGCAAGGCCGGCTTTCCCGTTTTTTGATGAACCCTCCGGTGCGTCAATCTGATTTTCATCGATCACCGTTTCACCCAAAAACGCCCGTACCCCCATGGGCTTGACTGCCTCAGCCAGGGCGTCTTCAAAAAAATACATGTCCACAAAACAGCCGGTCCCTGCCAACAGCATTTCAGCGGCGGCGTAACGGGCGCTTGCGCAGGCAAGTCCGGCGCTCATTGACTGCCGTTCCAGCGGAAAGAGAAAACGCCGCAGCCGGTCCGGGCAGTCGTCACCCAGGGAGCGGAAGGGGATCATCCCTATATGGGTGTGGGCGTTGATAAAAGCGGGGATCGCGATTGCCCCCTCGCCATCGATCACCGTAAACTGTTCGCCGTGTATGAAGACTTCCGCCCTGCCTTGGGAAGCCGATGGAAGCGGGGCATTTGTCAAACTGCCGGCGGCGGTGATGGTATCGCCTTCGATCATGATGAAGCCATCGGGATACTGATCCATAGCGGCATTCATGGTGAGGAGACGGATGTTTTTGATAAAGTATTTCATTGGTTTATTCGCGCCGAGTGGTTTCATAAAGTCCTACAATACTCTGCGAGACCGTATCTATCAGCCCCTTGTCGCTTATTTTTAGTTCCGGCGACACCGGCAGAGAAAGGGTGCTGAAAGACATGATGACATTTTTATGCACATAACCTAAATCGATCATAGCCTGCCGAACCTGGCGTATTGCGGCGGCCAGTTCCTCAATGGGCGCTTCACTCAGGATGCCCGCCACGGGGAGCCGGGTATTGGCGACGATCTTTCCCTCCCTGGCTACCACATAGCCACCCTGCTCTTCAATGAGGGTGTTCACCGCCAGAACTATGTCCGCCTCGTTGGTTCCAGCGGCAAGGATGTTGTGATGATCGTGTGCCCAACTGGCGGCAGCCGCGCCCTGACCGCTGAACATTCCCTCCACCAAACCAAAGCTGGGGGGCGCTTCATGGCCGTAACGTTCCAGCACAGTAACAAGGCAGAGACCCTGTCCCTGCCAGAGGAGTTTTCCGTTCTGCACCGGAAGCGTTCTGCTGCCCCGGCGGGTAAGGGTTGAATCGGCATCGATTTTCATGGTAACGCAGGAAATGCTTTCACCCTTAAGCCCCGGCGGCAGGGGAGGTACGAGGTCTTCCGTTTTTAAGGGGCGCCGCTTTACGCTGGTGTAAAAATGGGGAGGAAAAGCGGCCACAGTCGTCTGAGCGCAGCCCGGTGCTGTTCCACTTGCGCCGTCCGCTGCATGATTTGCGGCTGCGCCAGCCTCACCAGGACGGAAGATTTTTTTTCCTCTTTTATACACCGCCGCAATAACAAAAGACACAGGGTCTTCCAGCAGGATAAAGTCGGCGATACGGCCCGGCGCAATGGCACCCCGGTCACGAAGCCCCATGTGGCGGCTTGGGGTATACGTGGCGCAGTAGATGGCCTCTTCGGGGCTCAGTCCCAACGCGATGGCTTGCTGTACCAGCCGGTTGAGGTGTCCCGACACAAGATCATCGGGCATTACATCATCGGTAACCAGGGCGATGTGTTCAAAGAGCTGCCGCTCTTTTACCAGAGCGATGTTTTCCGGGGTAATTGTTTTCTTTTGCAGCTCAATAAACATTCCCTTGTCGATTTTTTCCAGTATGGAGGCGGGGGTTTGATAGGTATGATCAGCCCAAACCCCGGCGGCGATAAAGGCCGAAAGTTCACTGCCCTGAATTTTGGGGCAATGTCCCTCAATGGGGAAACGAGGTTTTGCCGCCTGAAAAGCAGCGATTATCTGTCCGGTTCGGCTGGCTTCGCTGCAAGCCCCGACTTGCGGCGGGCAAGCTGCAAGTTCATGGGCGTTCATCACTTCCCCAAGGCACAGAACTCCTGGCTCCGCAGCCAAAAGCCGAATTTCCTCAGGACCGATGATTCCACCGGTGGTTTCCAGTTGAGGGTTGGTTGAGGGAACTGATGAAGGGAGACCGAAAAAAATATCCAGTTCGATTGAGACAGCTTCGGCTTGCGAAGCCGGGGCTTTTGACAAAGCCGGGGCTTGCGAAGCCTGGGACAAAAAACACCGAATGCCTTCAATGCCAAAAACATTGGCGATTTCATGGGGATCAGCCACCACTGTGGTTGTTCCCCAGGGAAGGACCGCACGGGAAAATTCCCGTGGCACGGTCATGGAACTTTCAATGTGCATGTGAATATCTACCAGACCCGGAACCAGAAAGAGCCCGCCGGCGTCAAGAATTTCTTCATCGCCGGCAGGAGTAAGTTTTTCGTCTACATCGGTGAAGATCCCGTTCTGAACCCGAAGGGCCTTTTTTTCAAAAACCCTCCGGTATACATTGAAGACCCGCGCCCCGGTAATTACCATATTCCTAGTTGTTCAGAGTACGGTTCCAGGTATCAATCCACTGACCCAACAGGGGGTTGATGAAAGTATAATCTACCGGCTTGGCACGCTGGGCTACCGGCCCGTAGGTGATGTTCCTGCTCTGCTCCGCAGTGAGCACCACCGAATCATTGGTAGGAGCCTCGTTGACGGACACTACTGTTTTGGATTGCACATCCTTGTTGAGCCGCCAGTTGATATAGGCGAGGGCCAGTTCCTTGTTTTTGGCGTTAGCCGCAATGTTTATGGTGTTGAAGTTGGCGTAAGTGCCCGAAGCAGGAACAACGTACTTTACGCCGGGCAGGGCTTTTTCAATAACCGGAATACCAAAATCACCAACCACCGCCGCCACAATTTCTCCGCTGCTGAACATATTGGCCAGATCCGCCGAGCGGGCGTAGACTTTTTTAATGTTCTTTTTCAGATCCGTCAGAGCTTTGAATGCAGCCTCTCCTTTGTCGGCAGTTACCGGAGTTTTGGCGTATTCGCCGGCCAAATACACCATGGCAGGGCCAAAGGTAGTGGTAATATCGGGAATGGAAATTTTATTCGCCAGCTCGCTCCGCCAAAGATCCGCCCATTCCTTGATTTCAAAATTAATCGCCGCCGGATTATAGACTATTCCGATACTGTTCACCGTATACGCCGGGCCGGAACCGTTGGCGATCATTTCCTTGGCGGCAGGGATCAGGGACTGGGAATTGGGCACCTTGGAATAATCGACTTTGGAAAAAATATTGGCGCTAAAGCCGTTGGCGGCGTCTTTTTGATTCAGCTCAATAATGTCGATGGTGGAATTGGGATTAGTTTCCAGTTTCGTGTAACGCTCTGCGGCATTTCCCTGTTCCAGCACAATGGTACAGTTGTAAGCTTCCTCAAAGGGTTTGTACACATCCCTCCAAAGAGCGTCCTCGCTGACTCCCCATGTAGAAATGATCAGAGTCTGCTTCTCCTTTTCCTTTGACCCTCCGGCGAACAGCGTGGCGGTGGCCAAAATCAGCGCCGCCAGCAGGATCAACTTTTTTCCGTAATTCATAATTTCCTCCGTAATTGTTTATTTCGATACTAGCATACCACAATTTTTGATGAAGGTAAGGCCGCAAATATTCGATCTCCGGTTCGGAAAACATTGTCCCGGCCGGCGCTGACTACCAGCTCTCCTGCGGGGCTTTGCATCTTGTACTGGTAGCCCCTGCCCAGAAAAGTCCGCACTTCCACTGTGCAGGGAATGGCGTTTGGCCCTCCGGTTTCCGCAAGTACAATGTCCTCGGGGCGTATGGCGGCGGTGATTTTCTCCCCGGCGACAGGGGTATTTTCCAGGCTGACCGTATAACCCCCGGCGATACGATAACTGTTCCCCCCGGCTCTTTCCATTTCAAAAAAATTGGTAAAGCCCACAAAGCGGGCAACAAATTCATTGGCCGGCTGTGAGTAAATGCGCTCCGGTGTATCAAACTGTTCGATAATGCCCCGGTTCATCACCGCCACCCGGTCGGAAATGGAAAAACATTCCTCCTGATCGTGAGTTACAAACAGCGTGGTGATACCCAGTTTTTTTTGCAGCGCCTTGATCTCCACCCGCATACTCAAGCGGAGTTTGGCGTCCAGGTTGCTCAGGGGCTCGTCCAGCAGGAGCAGTTCCGGCTCAATGACCAGCGCCCGCGCCAGTGCCACCCGCTGCCGCTGGCCACCCGACATTTGTTTGGGGTAACGCTTTGCCAGGGCGCTTAAATCGGTGATCTCCAGAATAGCATCGACCCGTTTTTTGATTTCGGAGGAAGGGATCTTCCGCAGCTTAAGGCCAAAGGCCGTATTTTCAAAAACCGTCAAATGGGGAAAGAGAGCATAAGACTGAAACACCAGGCCGAAGTTCCGCTTGTGCACCGGACAACGGGTAAGATCCTTGCCGCTCAGCGTAAAACGTCCCGCCTGGGGCTCGATAAAACCCGCCACTACCCGCAGGGTTGTAGTTTTGCCGCAGCCCGAGGAGCCCAAAAGAGAAACCAGTTCCCCCTTTTCAATGGACAGGGAAAGGTTTTGTAGAATCGATGTTTTCCCGTCATAACTGACTTGGATATTTTCAAGATTAGCGTAGGACATGCTCTTTCCTCATTTTGCCAGACTCCCTATCCCCAAAGTTTTTTCCACGACAAACATCATGATCACCGTAACGCTCATCAGAAGTACCGAGATGGCGGAAACCGAGGGATCGTAGTTGTACTCAAGATAACTCATCAATGTTATGGGCAATGTATTCACCCCCGGCCCGGTCAGAAACATGGAAACCGGGACATTGTTAAAAGAATTGATAAAGGCCAGCATAAAAGCCGCGAGAATCCCGGAGCTGATATTGGGAAGCACCACCCGGAAAAAAGCCCCTACCCGGTGGCAGCCCAGGCTGCAGGCCACTTCTTCAATGGAATAATCAAACTGTTCCAGGCTTGCCCCCACTACGCGGATAATATAGGGAAGCACCACCATAAAATGCCCCAGGGTCAGGGCGGTAAAAACCGGAAGCCGCAGGCGGATAATGATAAACCTGAATAGCGCATAACCCACCACAATGCCGGGTATAAAAGTGGGGGAAAGAAAAAAGGAACGCAAAAAACGATTGGTTTTAAAAAGTGTCCTGCTTAAAGCATAGGAAGCGGGAACTCCTGCCAGCAGCGCCAGGACGGTGGCGTAAAGTGCCAGCCTGAAACTCAGGCGCAGGGATGTCATGAAAGAGCGGGAACGTAATACCACGGCAAACCAGTCCAGGGTAAAACCGGAAATGGGGAACCGTATGGTCGGGTCCCGCCCAAAGGCAGTAACCACGATGATCACCAGGGGGATGACCAGAAAGAGAAACACAATACAGGAAAAAGCCGCAAGGCCGTATCGTTTTCGCATAACTACCTTTTATCCAGGCGCCGGGCCAGGGATTGCATGATTTTTACCGCAATAAAAGTGATGAGGATCATAATAAGGGCAATGGCCGCCGCCCCGGTCCAATCCGAAAGGCTCATGGCCCGCTGATAGATGAAAGTAGCCATAAGCATATTTTTGTTCCCCCCCAACAGATTGGGCGTGGTATAGGCGGTGATCGAGCCGGTAAACACCAGCACCGCTCCCACCAGGATTCCCGGCAAGCTCAGGGGCAGTACCACCTTGAAAAAAGCGAGAAAGCGATTCGCCCCCAGGCTTTCGGCAGCCTCACAGAGATCGTCTTCGATATTGTCCATGCTCCCCACCAGGGTAATGAGCATCAGAGGCAGAAAAAGGTATATCGTCCCCATAAGTATGGAAAATTCGGTGTAAAGCAGGGCAAGGGGTTCCTTCAGTATCCCCAGCCTGAGCAGCAGGGAATTAACCACCCCGTTCCGGCCCAGGATATTGATCCATGCAAAACTGCGGATCACCGGGTTAATCAGCAGGGGAAACAGGGAAAGGGCCATAAGGAAGGATTTTAGCCCCCTCTGCCTGCGGGATATAAAATACGCCGCCGGTACCCCAAAAACGGCGCAAATCACCGTTGCCAGTACCGCAATCCGTATGGTACGCCAAAGTATCACTATATAGTAGGAATCGGTAAAAAACGGGGTATACCGGGCCAGAGAAAAGCCCTTATCAACAAAAGTGGGAACTATAACTGTTAAAAGGGGATAAAACAGGGCGCCCAGCAGCAGAAATAGGCCGGGAAACAGCATTAACCAGTAGGTACTTCGCTTCAATGGACTTCCTTTGTTTTACTCACAGTATAGATGGGTACAAAAAATCATGTCAATTACTTTGTTGACGGCTAAAAAGATATGTGTTATACTCAGACTATCCAGTTTGGAATAAATCTGATCCTTTACCTTTTGGACTAAGCCATGCAGTATTTTGATACTCATGCCCATTTGGGGCTCATTGTGGATGACCCTATTGAGCAGCTCATTGTGATACAGGAAGCGCGCCAGGCCTCGGTGGCCCGGATCATCTCGATTTGCAACAGTCTTCATGACTTCACCCAGGTGTACGAAAACCTCAAATCCGCCGCCAATGTGTACCATTCCGTCGGTGTCAGCCCCTCGGAGGTGCAAAACCCCGGCAAGGACTGGCTCCAGATCATCGAGCAAAGCGTGCAACTGCCACGGGTAGTTGCCATAGGCGAGATCGGTCTGGACTATTACCGTAAATTTGGGGACAAAAACTCCCAAATAGAGCTTTTTATTACCCAGCTTGATCTGGCAAGCAAGCTCAATTTGCCGGTGATCATCCATAACCGCGACGCCGGCCACGACGTATTGGACATACTCCGGGACCGGCTGCCCCCCAGAGGCGGGGTGCTCCACTGTTACTCAGAAGACGCGGCATATGCCAAAAAAGCCCTGGAGCTCAACCTGTATTTTTCCTTTGCCGGTAACCTTACCTACCGGAACGCCCGCAATCTCCACGAAACCATTGATGTACTGCCCCTGGATCGAATCCTCATCGAGTCCGAGAGTCCCTTCATGGTTCCCGCAGATCACCGGGGCAAGCGGAATATGCCCAAGTACCTGCCCCTTACCGCCCGCTTTCTTGCGGAAATGCTGGAAATGGACGAGGAGGCGCTGGTGGCGCAGCTTTGGGAAAATTCAAATAACTTCTTTGGACTGCCGCAGGAGTAACGTATGAAAAGGGTATGCTGCTTCTTTGTACTTTTGGGTCTCATTGTTTTTTCCGCGGCGGCGGCCGGTCCGGTAGTAACCGTGATCAATGAGACCGGATACGACATCTATTTTTTATACTTCAGCCCATCGGATTCTGATGAATGGGGAGAAGATCTGCTGGGCGATGAAATTCTGGAAAGTGGTTTTTCATTTGACATAACGCTCCCCGCCGGCGGTAAATGGGATGTACTGGCCGAAGATGAAGATGGGGACAGTTATACCATTATGGGCATCTCCATACAGGGTTACCAAACCATCATTATTGATGAAGATGCGCTTGAATAATTGGCCATATATGCGGCCTGTTTGATCAACCAACCCCTCAGCACGAATAAAATGAGTTTATACCGTCCGGTAAAAATCGGCTCCCTTGAACTTGAGGGCAATCTCTTTCTTGCGCCGGTGGCGGGTTACTCCGACCGCGTCTTTCGCTCGATCTGTGTTGAACATGGCGCTGATTTTACCTTTACCGAGCTTATCTCTGCGGAAGCCCTGTACCGCAACCCCGGCCGTTACGGGCTGGGCGCTGCGGTTAGCGGCAATGGCGCTGCAGCCGGCGGCAGGGCGTTGCAGGCCGCCGTGCCCACTGCGGTCAATTTAGTCGGCAGGGCAGCGAATGAACGGCGTTACGCGATACAATTATTCGGTGCCGACCCGGCGGCCATTTACAAAGCGGCGGCGCTTTTGTCCCCTCTGCGGCCTGATGCGGTGGACATCAACAGCGGCTGCCCGGTGCCCAAAGTGGTAAAAAACGGGGCGGGCTCGGCGCTGATGAAGGATCCTGCCAACCTGGGCCGGGTAGTGGAAGCGGCAGTGCGGGCTTCCGAAGAGCGGCTAGGGAATGTGCCGGTAACGATCAAAATGCGCTCCGGCTGGGACTTTAATTCGATCAATTATGCCGAGTGCGCCCGCATTGCGGTGGAAGCCGGCGCCGCTATGGTGAGTCTGCATCCCCGAACCAGAAGCCAGGACTACGGCGGCAAAAGCGACTGGTCCCTCATTGCGGATCTGGTTACCCGGCTGCCGGTGCCTGTTACCGGATCGGGAGACCTCTACACCCCGGAAGACGCCGAACATATGCTGCGGGAAACCGGCTGCGCTGCGGTGATGTTCGCACGGGGCGCTATGGGCAACCCCTTCATTTTTTCCGCCACCCGCTCACTGCTTGCCGGGGGTGGTTCTTTCCCTGCGGGAACTCCTGCGGGAACTCCTGCGGGAGTACAATGGGAGCCAGTTCCTCTTTCAGAGCGTATTGCCGTTGCCCTCCGCCACCTGGAACTGCTGGCTGCCGAGATCGGCGAGCACGGCGCCTGTCTGGAAATGCGCAAGCAATTTTGCGCTTACACCAGGGGAGCCGCCGGTGGGCCCGCAAACCACGGTTTGCGGGCCCTGCGAAACGCCCTGGTTCATGCCGAGACTATTGAGGATTACAAGCGATTGACCTCCGCCCCTGCAATTCCCTATGCTAACGTATGAACATAATCAGAAAGCCCTTCCGCTACCAGAACAACGGCGCAGTGTACTGGATTATCGGTATTAACATTCTCATTTTCGCGGCAACGCAATTTTTGGGCCCCGAATTCAGAAGATTTCTGACCACCCGCCTGTGCATGATACCCGTCATGGTTTTAAAAGGATGGGTCTGGACTTTTGTCTCGTATATGTTTATGCACGGCAATTTCAGCCACATTATTTTTAATATGCTCGCTCTTTTTGTTTTTGGAACCCAGGTTGAACGTTACATGGGCAGCCGCGAATTCGTGCTCTTTTATTTCATCACCGGAATTCTGGCAGGCGTGTTTTCATTCATCGTGTATTATCTGACCGGCGCGTATTGGATTTTCCTCATGGGCGCCTCAGGCGCGGTTTTTGCAGTAGAGCTTGCCTACGCGGTGTTTTTTCCCGATTCAATCATCTATCTTTGGGGCATACTTCCCCTGCGGGCCCCGGTAATGGTGCTGGGTTTTACCGCCCTGGAGCTTTTCTTTTCCATTACTGGTCGCAATACCGGAGTAGCCCACTTTACCCACCTGGCGGGCTTTGGGTTTGCCTGGCTCTATTTTCTGATTCGCCTTGGGATGAATCCCTGGCGCAGACTCACCGGGCGCCGCAAATAGTAATTTGTCGAACTGTGTAGCATTTCCTCGCTCATCAAATCGGGGTGGGCGGGGCAGCGGGGCACTGAAAGTGCCGGAGGAGTCCGCCTACGCAGCCTCCGCCCGGATGAGCGATTCATACTAATCATTGAGAGTTAAGATATTCAGAGCGGATATCATATTCAGGGAACCGGGCGGCAATGGAAACAGCCATGTTCAGCCCTAGCGGGCTGCGTTAGATCGCTGGTCTGCTCCAGCGGGGAGCGCCGGAAAACTTTCAGCGCCCCGCTGCCCCGCCCACCCCGATTTGCAGTTGTGGTTTGGTTACACTATTCAATAAATCACCATTTCCTTTGCAGAGGGGAAAAAGCCATTCCTCCTCAGTGAGGGGGAAAAATCATTCCCCCGCGAAGGGAAACGGTAATTGGCTGCTGTATACATAACCGGGTAAATGCAAGCGAAGGAGCCCTGAATCCCGGGGGTAGATCGGGAGCGCACTTTGAAAAAATGTTAAAGGGCGGTCTGGGGTGGAAATCACCTCTTGAACCGAGTTATTCCCGAGGTGAAAGGGGTGAGTTTCCGCCCCAGGCCGCCAAGTAAATTTTCTGTGCGCTCCCGGACAGAAATCAGGATTCAGGGCTCCTTCGCTTGTGGTAGTACGATAATGTAACAGCGCGACAAATTACAATTTATTTACATTTATAAGTCTTCAGTATCTCCACCCTTGGTGTTCTGCAGATAAAAATCCAGCGCTGTGAGCCGGAGCGAAACGCTTTCTCCGGTGGATTTTTCTTCTTTAAAAGCCTTGAGCACCACACAAAGGTTGTCTATGAGTTTTTTCCCCTGCTTCATCCCCAGGCCATCGGTAGCAGCGCTGATTTGTTCCAGTTTTTCTATATTTTGAGAGTCCAGCTTATCCAGGCCGGCGGAATTAATGCTGCCAAGACAACTCTCAAGTTCTTTCTGTAAATTTGCTACCGTATCCATAAGATTCTCCGGAATAAACTTGTATTAATCATTTCATTATAAACCAATATTGCAAAAAAAGGAAGGCCATATGGCGTTTTTACGTCTCTTTTCCCTTAATCATTGCAGTCAATGCGACGTTTTGCGCATTAGCCCGGACCAGGCGGCGGGCCATCAGTTTGGAAAGGAAAATCCCGTAATGGGGATAGTCCCGGATAAGACTCACAAAAGATTTCCGGGTAATACGCACCAGTTTTCCCGGCCCATCGGCCCGTACCGAGGCGGAGCGCGGCTGATTAAGCAAAAAGGCAATTTCCCCCATGAAAATATCCTGGGGCGAAAGGCTGCCTACTTTCTTGGATTTGTGGAACACACTGTAATTGCCGCTGACAATATAAAACAAGTAATCGCTGGGTTCATTTTCCCGCAGCACAATGTCACCCTTGTTTAAATCGATCACCTGCTCTTTGGAAAAACCCGCAGGTACATTTTGCTCCATCGAAGCGTCATGTGCCAGGATGAGCGTTACCTGGTTGCCCTTTTCGTTGTACTTCAGTTCAGTGGAAAGCATAGAGGCCATTCTAATACCCCGGCCATGAAGACTCATTTTATCCTGTGAGGCAACTTTCCGCAAATGGGCTTTTACGTCAAAACCTTTTCCTTCGTCCCGAATAATAAAAATACTTTTATCACTCTGAATATCCCAGAGAAATTCAATCTTTTTCTTTTTAACGAGCGGATCCCTGCAGCGCTCCACTACCAGTTCCACCACCGAAAGGCCGTTTTCCATAGCCATGCTTTTCTCTTCGTAGGTAATGCCGCAATTCCCATGCTCCACGGCATTTACAATAAGTTCCGCCAACGCAAGCTGCAACTGCATTTTGTGATCCGGGTTGATAAGCCCCCGCTGGGATAGAATCGTAGCGGCCATACCGGCGTACAGGGGAATAGCCAGAATATCGTTCTCGATGATGAAACTCCCGGAAGCGCCTTCCAGCAGATTGCGGCTGAATTCCCGCTGAAAGATAATCTGACTGTTCTGCTCGATAATCTGAATATTCTTTATCAGGTGAGTCCGCAGCCGGTAACTGTCCATCATGGTAAGGATATTTAGAAATTTGTATCGCTTCAAAAATGATTCTTCCTCATCCTTTCCGCCCAAAAAAATCCCCACTATGCCAAAGTCAAGAATCCATTTATCGGAATAAATATAGGTAGCGATTCTGTTGATATCAATTTGAGGATCGGAAAAATTGACGATAACCACTTCCGGCAAATCGTAGCTCAAATACTCCAGTACTTCATCTTCCCTGGAAAAATAGCGGACACTATAAGCCTTCGCCGGATCTTCCTGAATGGCGGAATCAATAACCTTTTTTATCTCCGGATCGGAATTAATAACTCCCAGTATACTCATAATTCAGAGTATGCCACTTTATGCAATTTTGCGCTATTCCCCCAGCATTGTAATTTTCCCGCAATATTAGTATACTTTTTACAGGAGAGAAAAATGCTGGAAGAACAGGTTAAAGCCGCTTTGGATAATGTACGGCCTTCTTTGCAGGCCGATGGCGGGGACGTGGAATTTGTGTCCTTTGCCGAGGATGGGACAGTTTCGGTAAAACTTACCGGCGCCTGCGGGGGCTGCCCTATGGCCCAGATGACCCTTAAAATGGGAATTGAAAATTACCTCAAAAAGGAAGTGCCCCAGGTTACCACCGTTGTCGGTGTGTAACAATATCAATTTTCTTCCCATCTGCCGCAGCGATATGGAAGAGCGGGGATGGGAAGCCTGCGATTTTATTTTTGTTTCAGGCGATGCATACATCGATCATCCGTCCTTTGCGGCGGCCTTGGTGTGCCGTGTCCTTGAAGACGCCGGCTACAAAACCGGTATAATTCCCCAGCCTGACTGGAAAGATCCCGCAGCGTATACCGCACTGGGCCGTCCCCGGCTCGGTTTTCTTGTGGGTTCAGGCAACATGGATTCCATGGTCGCCCACTACACCGCCGCAAAGCGCAAACGTTCCGATGACGCCTATTCCCCCGGCGGCAAGGCGGGCCTGCGCCCTGACCGCGCGCTGCTGATTTATGTTGAGGGAATACGCCGTGCCTACAAAGACGCGCCGGTGATTATCGGCGGCATAGAGGCGAGCCTGCGCCGTTTTGCCCATTACGATTACTGGTCAGACACGGTGCGCCGCTCGATACTACTGGACTCCAAAGCGGATATTCTGGTCTACGGCATGGGCGAAAAGCCCATTCTGGAAATTGCCCGCCGCCTTGCCGCAGGTGAGGCAATTGGAAAAATCCGCGATGTGCGGGGAACCTGCGTCCGTGTACAGGGCGCAAGCGGCGCATCGCCCCCTTGCGAAGGCGCGGTGAAACTGCCGGAGTACGCTGCGGTAAAGGGAAACGACGACTCCTCGTTACGCGCATACGCGGAACATTTTATGCTCCAGAAACACAATGCCGATCCTGAAAGCGGCCGTCCCCTGGCGGAGCAGAGCGACGGCAATCGCTGGGTGATACAAAACCCGCCCGCCTTCCCCCTGAACAGTGAAGAACTCGACCGTATCTATGAGCTTCCCTTTACCCGGCGCCCTCATCCCGCGTATGACAAGGCGGGGGACATTCCCGCGCTCAAGGAAGTTGCCTTTTCCCTTACCGCAAACCGGGGCTGCTTTGGCGGCTGTTCCTTTTGCGCCATCACTTTTCACCAGGGCAGGGCAGTTGCGGCGCGTTCCAAAGAGAGCCTTGTTCGGGAAGCCCGGCGCCTTGCCGCGCTTTCCGGCTTTAAGGGATACATTCACGATGTAGGCGGCCCCACGGCGAATTTTTTTGGCCCCGCCTGCGAAAAGCAAAAGCGGGGCGCGTTCTGCGCCGGGCGGGAGTGTCTGTACCCGGCGCCGTGCCCGCAGCTTAAAGCGGATCATGGGGCGTATCTGGACACATTGCAGGCGCTGCGGAAAGAGAAAAATATCAAGAAAATTTTTATTCGCTCCGGGATACGGTTTGATTTTATTCAGCTTGATAAAAAACACGGAAAGGAATTTCTTGAAACTCTTTGCAGGCATCATGTAAGCGGCCAGCTTAAAGTTGCGCCGGAGCATATTTCCCCGGCGGTGTTATGCGCAATGGGAAAGTGCGGCCATGAGTGTTATGAGCAATTCAGAAATGATTATGCCGCACAAAACCGGCAGTTGGGTCTTAAGCAGTACCTTATTCCCTATTTTATTTCAGGTCATCCTGGCGCTGCATTGGCGGATGCGGCGGAGCTTGCCCTGTATCTCAAAAAAACCGGCTTTGTGCCGGAGCAGACCCAGGATTTTTACCCCACTCCGGGAACCATGTCCACGGTAATGTACCGCACCGGCCTTGACCCCCGCACTATGGAGCCAATCCATGTAGCGCGCGGCGAGAGGGAGCGCCGCTTGCAACACGCGCTGCTGCATTTTGATCAGCGGGATAAGCGGCAACTTGTTATTGAGGCGCTGCAAGAAGCGGGGCGAGAGGATTTGATGGGGATCCTTTTATGACACAGCCCGCAAATGGGGGATAGCGCAGTAGACCGGAGCGAGGAGCGAAGCGACGAGTGAGGACTACGGAGCGTAAGGGGGGCGACGGAAAATGCGGCGGTATGCCGGAAAAGGCATGGCCGCTAGCCCCCCTTTTTTATATTTCTCTTTTATGCTATAAATCCTCATGATTATAGAAAAGAACCGGGTGGTCAGCATTGACTATACCCTCACGGATGATAAAAACAATGTGCTTGACAGCACCTCCGGTCAGGAGCCGCTGGATTATCTGCACGGGTTTGGGAATATTATTCCCGGTCTTGAAAATGCGCTGGAAGGGAAATCCCAGGGCGAGCATTTTACGGTTCACATTCCCGCTGCTGACGCTTACGGCGAACGGAATGATCAGATGATCGCGGAAATCTCCATTGAGAATTTCAAGGGTGTTGATGAGGTGAAGCCGGGGATGCAGTTTCATACCCAGGGCCCGGAGGGGATTCGGCTTATTACCGTAACCAGTGTCGAGGGTGATATGGTTACTATCGACGGGAATCATCCGCTGGCGGGGGTGAACCTCAACTTTGATGGCGCCATTACCGCTATCCGCGAGGCCAGCGAGGAAGAGCTGCTTCACGGCCATGTGCATGGCGATGATCACGGTGATCATTGCGGCTGTGGCGACGCCTGTGGCTGCGAAGGTGAAGGCTGTGATGATGAGGGTTGCGGCTGCGGCGACGCCTGTGGCGAGGGATGCAGCCATTAGACTGCGGCGGCGTTCGTTAATAATTTGTTCACATTTAATTAATAAAAAGTTCACTCCTTGTTAACCGGCGGTTAATACCGGCATCGTATTTTTATAGCATCAAGTTTGAAGCTTAAAATACGGAGGCCCATTATGGCAAAGAAAACAAAGAAATTCATGGTGTTTGTGATGACGATGGTTATCGCGGCGGCGCTGGTGTTTGTTCCGGCGCTGCTGGCGCAGGATAGTAAGGCGGTAAGCGAAGCAAGCGCGCAGAGCATGCAGGATGAAACGCCGGTGTATACGGTAAAGACGGCGGTGGCCGAAACGCGTATCCTTGAGGCGTACCTGGAAATAAACGGCGATATCGTGAGCGAAGGGCAGGTGGCGGTTTTATCCGAAACGGCGGGGAAACTGATTTCGGTAAAGGCGGCGCTGGGAACACGGGTAAGTCAAGGTGATCTTATCGCGCAGGTAGATCCCTCAAGCGCCGGGGCGCGGTATATGGCAAGCTCCGTGTACGCGCCGATTTCCGGTGTTATTTGCGCGGCGCCGCTTGCGGTGGGTTCTACCGTACAGGCGGGAAGCGCCATTACCGCTATTTCCCAGGCGGATAATGTACAGATTCAGGCGCTTATTCCCGAGCGCGAGGTAAGCCAACTGCGCGTTGGTCTTTTGGCAAAAGTAACGCTGCCGGCATTTGCGGGAGAGGTTTTTGCCGCGAAGATAACACAGGTGTCGCCGATACTCGACCCCGCATCGCGCACAAAAAAAATTGTGCTCACATTTCAAAAAGGCGACAGCCGCATCAATGCCGGTATGTTTGCCCATATCAAACTCAATACCCGGACCTATCCTGACGCGGTGACTGTTCCCGCCGAAGCCGTGAAAGAACAATTCGGTATGCGTTACGTGTATACCGTAAACAACAATGTTGTCTCGCTGCGGCAGGTAAGCGCCGGTGTTACGATTGACGGTCTTACGGAAATCAAAGACGGTATTCTTGCCGGAGAGCAGGTCGTCATTCAGGGACAGCAATTCCTCGCCGATGGCGTCGCGGTGCTGGTACGGAAATAGGGGGCTGTAATGTCAATCGCCCAAAATGTAGTGCGCCGGCCGGTGCTGTCAATTATTGTGTTTTCCCTTGTCTCAATTCTTGCGCTGTACCTGACGCCCAAATTGGCGGTTGGAATGTTCCCCGATATCGATCTGCCCTACCTTATGGTATCTACTACTTATCCGGGCGCAGACCCTGAAACGGTGGAAAAAACGGTAACCAGGCCGCTTGAGTCGGCGCTGGTGAATGTCAGCGGCTTAAAGCAAATGAAGTCCGTCTCTCAGGAAAATGCCAGTATTGTCATGCTTGAATTTGACTTTGGCAGTAATGTGGACGCGAAAATGAACCGTATACGGGAAAACATCGACCTTATCCGCAATGATCTGCCCACCAATGCAAAGACTCCGGTGGTCATGGCTTTTGATCCGCTCTCGGCTCCGGTGCTTCGTATTGCGCTGCACGGGGAAACACATAACCAAAACGAGCTGCGATCCCTGGCAAAAGATGTTTTGCAGGATCAGCTCGAACAGATCAACGGAGTGGCCCAGGCAACTGTTGAGGGCGGGCAAGACCCTATTGTGCGGGTGGCATTGTCCCAAAACCGGCTGGAAGCGTATGGCGTTACTATCAGTGAAATTGCCGGCGCTCTGGCCCAGCAGAACATGGAACTGGGTGCGGGTTCCATCACCGACGGCGGGGGCCTGACTGCGATCAATTACGCTATCAGGACAGCGGGCGAATTCTCATCCCTCAGCGACATTGCCGAGACAGTGGTAACCAGGGTAAACGGCGCGGACATCAGACTTGCTGACATTGGCGAAGTTGCTTTCGGCTTTGCGGACGAGACCTCCGCTGTCTATATCAACGGTGAAAAGGGCGTTTATGTTTCCGTCATGAAGCAAAGCGGCGCAAACTCCGTTGCCGTTGCCAATCTGGTGATGAAGCGGTTGGAAAAAATAAAACCCCTGCTGCCGCCGGATGTTACTCTGGAAATCACCGATGACAATACGGTACAAACCCGCGCCATGCTGAACGAATTGATCACTTCCGCAATAGCGGGAATCGCCCTGGCCATGGTGGTACTGCTGCTGTTCTTGCGGAACATTAACGGGACTATCATCGTGGGGCTTTCCATTCCGCTGTCTGTGCTGATTACCATGCTGGCGATGAGTCTTGCGGGCATTACCCTCAATATGATGACTCTGACCGGACTTATTCTGGGACTTGGCATGATTGTCGATTCATCAATTGTGGTTCTGGAAAACATATACAAATTCCGCGAGCGCGGTGAAAAAATAAAGATTGCCGCAGTCCTTGGCGGTGATGAAGTAATATCATCAATTATCGCGTCAACCCTTACCACGGTTTGCGTATTCCTGCCGGTATATCTCTTCAAAAAAGAACTTGGGGTGATGGGGGTTATGCTGGAAGGTTTGATTTTTACCATCATCATTTCCCTGGTATCAAGCCTCCTCGTGGCGGTTTTTCTGGTGCCGGTGCTGGCAAGCGCCTATCTGCCGTTAAATTCGCGGACGCAAAAACCGGTAAAAAATGCGGCCTTTGCTTTCTTTGATCGTGTAATAGGCGGCGCTCTTGACGGTGTCGCGAAACTCTACCGGAGGGGCTTACAGGCGGCATTGCAGCACAAAGCAATAACGATAATTTTGGTAATCGCCGCATTTGCCGGTTCGGTACTTGCTATTTCCAAAATGAACATGGTACTTTGGCCGGATACGAATGCGGATTCGGTGGTGATGAATGTTGAAATGCCCCTTGGTACCACGTATGAAAACACCCTGGCCGTTATGCTGCAATTGGATGAGTATGCGCGGTCGGAAATACAGGGCGCGAAAAGCATTACCGCTTCCGTGAGTACATCGGGTATGTCCTTTACCAGTCAGGGAAGCAATACGGGGGTACTGAATATCAAACTTGATCTGGAAAATCCAAAAGCCGATACTTCAAAAGAAGTTATGCGCAAATTGAGCCTTCGATGGCAGGATTTTCCTGACACCCTATTTACCTTTCCCGCCACCGATGTATTTTCCGATCCGGATATTGAAATTACCCTCTATGTAAAAGAGGTGCGCGCCGGTTTTTCGGAGGCTCAGGAAATTGCGCGGATTATTGATGAGAACCTGCGTGAAGTGAACAGCCTTGCGATTGACACGAACGCGGGACTGCCCCAGGTGTCGGTTGTTATAGACCGGCCACGGGCCTATAACTTCGGCCTCTCCGTCGCTTCCGTTGCCGCCGAAATCGCCGCATCCATGAACGGCCTTACCGCTACTACGCTCCGGTACTCCGGCAATGGCGGACACAGTAGGTCCGAATACAACATAATCCTTATGCTGAGTGAGGAGGATCGCGGTAAGATAGTTGACCTTGACCGGATTTTTGTCCGTTCCCAAAATGGGGCATTGGTTCCGGTTTCCAATTTTGCCCGCCTTGAAACAGGCTCAGGCCCGGTAAACATAAGCCGCATAGACCAGTCGCGGGTTATAACCATCACCGGCATGGTACAGGAAGGATACAAAGTAGACGAAACGCGAAATAAAATTCAGGCGCTTCTTGACCAGGGCGAGTATACCTACAAATTCACCGGCGCGTTGGAAGAAACTGAGGATATGTTCAAGACCTTTGTGATGATACTCACCCTGGCGCTGCTTCTTGTCTTTGGCGTTATGGCGGCCCAATATGAATCTTTCAAGGACCCCATCATCAACTTTTGCACGATTCCCCTGATCCTTATCGGCGTTACCGCCATACACCTTATAACCGGCCAGGCGGTTTCCATGTTTACCATGATGGGCTTTGTGATGCTGGCGGGCATTGTGGTGAATAACGGCATTATTCTGGTTGACTACACGAACATCCTTGTCCGGCGCGGTGTGCCGGTTATGGACGCCTGTCTTGAAGCAGGGGAGACCCGTCTGCGTCCCGTGTTGATGACCGCCCTTACCACTATCCTCGGTGTCGTGCCCATGGCCTTTTTCCCCGGCGCTTCGGCAACCATGACCCAGCCCATTGGCATGGCGATAATCGGCGGACTCACATCGGCAACATTTATTACACTGTTCTTTATTCCGGTGATGTATTCTATTATTAACCGAAAAAGAAAAGCGGAAAAGGAGTAAAGCGAAATGAAGCGTATGATGACCATAAAAAAGCGAATGCTAGTTACCAATATCCTTATGATTGTCTCGCCGGTGGTATTGTGCGTAATTGCTGAGCTTTTTGTACGCATTATTTTATTTTTTATATTTGAGGCGAATGGAATATCCTTGCCCGAAAACGAGGGACCGGCCAGGGGTGTGGTAGAATCCATGCCGTTTATGTACATCTTTTTTCTGGGGCAAATAGTACTCATCATGGGGATTTTTTTTGCAAGCAATATGTTTTTTACCCGCAGATTGGTCAGGCACATTAACGAGGAACATGAAAAATACGAAAACAACCGCCGTGAATTGCTCGCCGGTATTTCCCACGATCTGCGGACGCCGCTCACTTCAATCAAGGCGTATCTTGAAGGGATAGAAACCGGCGTGGCATCTACACCGGAAAAACAGCATAAGTATTTTTCCACCATAAAAAGCAAAACAAATGATTTGGAACATATTATCAATCAACTGTTTTTGTTTTCAAAACTCGACATCGGCGAATACCCGGTGAATATGCAGAAAATTAATGTAGGGCGTACCCTGACGGAAATGCTGGGGGAGCTTGCCGATGAGTACGGGCGGCGCGGGCTTGTAATTAAACAGGAACAAAATGTCGATAACATATTTGTCAACGCCGACTACATACAATTACGAAACGTTATTATTAATATTCTGGAAAACAGCGTAAAATATAAAAATACCGAAACCGGTGTGTTGGTGGTCAACTGTTCTGTTTTTGACAACACGGCCGCGATTGCGTTAGCCGACAACGGCCCCGGTGTTCCGCCTGAAGCCCTGGACAAGTTGTTTGACGTTTTTTACCGCACCGACCCGTCGCGCAATAATGAAAAAAAAGGTTCAGGCCTGGGGCTTGCCATTGCCGATAAAACCATTCGGCGCATGGGCGGCACAATTCACGCGGAATTGCCGGCTGGCGGCGGACTTTCCATTGTGATTCACCTTCCTGTTATTCAGGATAAAGGGTAATATCAAACCATGAAAATACTTATCATTGAAGACGATAAGGCGATGGCTGATATTGAACGTGATTTTCTTGAAATGAACGGCTTTGAAGTTGAACATGAAACTGACGGCATACAAGGCATGGAACGTGCGCTTAAAGGCGGCTTTAATCTTATCCTGCTTGATCTTATGCTGCCTGGCAAAGACGGTTTTGAGATATGCCGCCTTATTCGTTCAAAAATTGATGTGCCTATTCTGATGGTTACCGCCCGTATAGAAGATGTTGATAAAGTGCGCGGTTTTGGTATCGGCGCCGATGATTATATTTCAAAACCTTTTTCACCCACAGAATTGGTGGCCCGGGTAAAAGGGCATATTGCCCGGTATGAACGGCTGAAAGGTACAAGCGTAAAGGACAGTCCCCACACGGACGGGGAAATTGATTTGGGTTATCTAAAAATAAATCCCGCTACACGCCGTGTGTATGCTTTTGATAAAGAGGTAGCGCTTACCAATAAGGAATATGAATTACTGCATTTTCTTGTTTCAAATTCGGAAAAAGTTTTTAACAAGGAACAATTATATGATCGGATTTGGGGCGAAGGTATGTACGGTGATATTAAAACGGTCACGGTTCATATAAAACGTCTGCGGGAAAAAACAGAAAAAGACCCGATAAACCCCCTGCATATACAAACGGTATGGGGCGCCGGTTACCGGTTTAGCGTATAATCGGTATTCTCCTTCACCGCGCCTGTATCCGTGCCAGAGCATCGCTGGCTTCCCGGTAATTGGGGTTAAGGGCGAGCGAACGTTGATAGGCTTCAATGGCGGGGTCCCGGTCGCCGGCGGCTTCCCGCACCGTGGCAAGGCGGTACCACCAGAGGGGAAGGCCTGGATCAAGGCGTACTGCAGTAGTGTAGGCAATGTCCGCATGGCGGTATTTCTGCGTTATGCGATATATTTCACCGATAAAAAAATAAGCCATAGGGGTTCGGTCCCCCTGGGGTATGGCGTTTACAAAGCGCTGCATATACGAAAGGGAGCGGGTGTAATCGCCCAGATAGAAGAAAGCCTCGCCCATAGTTTCTACAATGCGGTACTCATCGGAATAGAGACGCAGGCCCCGCTCGCCCCAGGTAATTACATCGGCGTGTTTATTTTGACGCCGCAGAGTCCAGGTAATAACCGCATAAGTTTCCCTGGTGGCTGCGTTACGCGAAACTTCATCCTGACAGATACGGATTGCCTCGTTGTAATAGAGCTCGGCTTCGGACATACGGTTTCTTGCTTCAAGGTCCCGGCCGGACTGGTAATTTTGCAGAGCGCTCAGTTGCTGAGCGCCAGGACTGCGGGGCTGGGACGGGCCGGGAGTTTGGGCGGCGGCCTGGAAACCAAGACAGAGAAAAACAGCGATTATTCCGAAGAAAGCCCTCATACTCCTCCTGCCAAAATCCGATTAATCGACGCGGCCGCATTTCTGCCTTCGCCCATAGCGAGGATTACCGTGGCCGCCCCAAGGACTATGTCGCCGCCGGCGTAAATTTTTTCCAGCGAGGTTTTCTGTTCTTCATTTACCACAATACGTCCCCGTTTGTCAGTTGAAAGGTTCGCAGTGGTTTTGGCCACCAGCATGTTGGGCTCGTTGCCCAGGGCGACGATTACCGTATCGCAGTCAAAGATGTACTCAGAGCCGGGGATACCTACGGGACTGCGGCGTCCCGATGCATCCGGCTCGCCAAGTTCAAACTTTTGCAGCTCCATGCCAATAACCCGGCCCTTGTCGTCGCCGATGAATTCATTCGGGTTGCGCAGAAAATCGAAGATGATGCCTTCTTCCATAGCGTGTTCAATTTCCTCGGCCCTGGCGGGCATTTCGTCTCTGGTTCTGCGGTAGATCACATGAACCTGCTCTGCGCCAAGCCGGAGTGCCATACGCGCCGCGTCCATAGCCACATTGCCGCCGCCGATGATCGCGGCGATCTTCGATTTGTACATGGGCGTGGCTGCCTTTTCGGCATCGTAGGCTTTCATCAGATTCGCCCTGGTCAAATATTCATTGGCGCTTACCACACCCACCAGATTTTCGCCGGGGCAGCCGAGAAACTTGGGCAGCCCCGCGCCAACGCCGATGAATACCGCGTCAAAATGATCATCTCCCAAAAAATCGCCGATGGTCCGGGTGCGGCCTACCAGATAATTGGTTTCGATTTTAACACCCATAGATTTAAGAATTTCTACTTCGGCCTGCACAATGGCTTTGGGGAGCCTGAACTCGGGGATTCCGTAAACCATGACGCCGCCGGTTTTGTGGAAGGCTTCAAAAATCGTCACCTCATGTCCCTCGCGGATAAGGTCGGCAGCCACAGTGAGTCCCGCCGGGCCTGAGCCGACAATGGCGACTTTTTTCCCGGTGGATTTTTTCACTGCCGGCACATTCACCTTTCCCTGCTCCCGTTCCCAGTCCGCAACAAAACGCTCCAGCCGCCCGATGGCAACCGCCTGTTCCACATCCTTCAGGCTCTTGCCCAGGGTACACTCAAGCTGGCACTGTTTTTCCTGGGGGCAGACCCTGCCGCAAACTGCGGGAAGCAGATTCGTTTCTTTGATGGCGTCAACCGCCGCTTTAAAATCGCCTTTTTGAATCTCGCCGATAAACCGGGGAATGGGAACGCCAACAGGGCAGCCTTTAACGCAGGGCTCGTTCTTGCAGCCCAGACAGCGCTCCGCCTCAAGCCGGGCCTGCTCCTCGCCGTAGCCCAGGGCAACCTCGCTCATGTTTTTGCCGCGGGCTATGGGGTCCTGGGCGGGCATTGCCTGCACCGGGATCGCCATTCGATCTTTCGGCCCAATTTTTTCTCCATCTCTTTTGCGTTCCAGCAATGGCCGGAGAATCGCCTGCGCTTCGGTATTCAATTCGGTTTTACTCTTGCCGCTCATTTTACTGCCTCAAGTTCAATATGGCACTGGTGATGATCTGTATCTTCCCGCTCTTTAAATGCCCGCATACGCAGCATCATGTTGTCAAAGTCAACCTTGTGGCCGTCAAATTCCGGCCCGTCAACACAGACAAATTTGGTTTCACCCCCCACCGTAACCCGGCAGCCGCCGCACATTCCGGTACCATCGATCATGATCGTGTTGAGGGACACAAGAATCGGCACATTGAATTCCGCCGTGGTCTTTTCGCAGAATTTCATCATAACAGGCGGGCCTATAGCTACCGACATATCCGGCTTTGGGCTGGCAGCGCAGAACTCTTTAAGCGGCTCCGTGACCAGCGCCTTTTTGCCGTAAGAACCGTCATCGGTTACGATGATAAGCTCATCGGCGTAGTTCCGCATACGCTCCTCAAAAATCACCAGCTCCTTTGAACGGGCGCCAATGATCACGATAACCTTGTTCCCTGCGGTCTTCATTGCCTGCACAATGGGATACAGGGGCGCCACGCCGATACCGCCGCCCACGCACAACACGGTTCCGAATTTTTCAATATGGGTGGGATTCCCCAGGGGGCCCAGGATATTCTCCACACAGTCCCCCGGCTCTTTTATCGCCAGTTTGAGGGTAGTTGCCCCCACGGACTGGAACACTATGGTAATGGTTCCCTTTTCGGCATCCGCGTCGGCAATGGTAAGGGGGATACGTTCGCCCCAATCAGTATCAATCTGCAAAATGATGAATTGCCCCGCTTTTCTGGCCCGGGCAACCAGCGGCGCCTCCACCACCATTTCATACACATCGGCGGAGAGCTGTTTTTTGGAAAGAATCTGGTTCATAAGTATAGTATATATGAAGTTTGGATTTGCCTCAACCAGGGGTTCTCCACAGCGGAGGATCTAAAGGCGCTGGAGGAACGGGGAGCAGAATTGGCGCGGCTGGTTAAACGGTAATTTGTCGCACTGTTGCATTATCGTACTATCACAAGCGAAGGAGCCCTGAATCCTGATTTGTCCCCGGGATTCAGGGCTCCTTCGCTTGCATTTGCCCGGTTATGTATACAGCAGCCAATTACCATTTCCCCTCACTGAGGGGGGGATAGGGAGTTTTGCTCCGTAAGGTGGAATGTGTCGCCCGCTACGAGTAAGAAATACTCGCTAATGCAGCAGCGGGGAGGGCTTGTGGGCTATTTTTTGCTCGTGGTGAACGGCACATTCCCTCTCCCGCGAAGGAAATGGTGATTTATTGAACAGTGTAACCAAACCACAACTGCAAATCGGGGTGGGCGGGGCAGTGCCGGGCATGACTTTTTGCGACAAGCCAGAAAAAGGGGTAACCGACCCCGCCTTCGTGTCGAGCGAGCCGTAGGCGAGTGCACGAAGGTGTGTATCTAATGTTTTGGAGCAAACGGAATGCCCGGCACTGCCCCGCCCACCCCGATTTGATGAGCGAGAGAATGTTACGCTGTTCGACAAATTACCGTTTCTTGTGCTATACTTAAACTGTGAATAAATCAAACTCTGTCTGTCTGTTCAACGGTACTGTCCTGACCGGCTTTGCTGCCATGGAACATTGCGCCGTGCTGGTTGAAGACGGCCTTATTTCCGATGTGTTTTCCCAAAGGCGTTTTGAGCAGCGTCATTTTGATTCGGATGTCCGCCTTGTTGACGTGGGCGGCGCCTATATCAGCCCCGGTTTTATCGATACCCATATCCACGGCATAGGCGGTTATGGCACCGAGGACGAGGACTGCGGGGAATCGGTGCTTGCCATGTCCCGGTTGCTTGCAGAGCGGGGGGTAACGGCCTTTAACCCTACACTCTATCCCTCTGAAAGCGAACACATGCTGGAGGCGGTGCGGGAAATTGCTTCTGTCATGGGCAGGGAGGAAGGCGCCCGCATCATGGGGCTGCACCTGGAAGGGCCCTTTATTTCTCCGGCACGGCTGGGAGTGCAGAAAGGGGAGACGGTGCAGGCCGTGGATATTCATTTTATGGAGCGGCTCTGGGAAGCGGCGTCCGGGCGCATTGTGAACATGACCGTGGCCCCTGAGCTAAAAGGCATGAGGGAGCTGGCGCTGTTCTGTATCAAAAAAGGGATAGTGCTTCAGGCGGGACATACCGACGCGAAATATGAAAACATGGTGGAAGGTATGCAGGCCGGAATTTTGCACGCCACCCATTTTTTTAACGCCATGAGCAAACTGGATCACCGCAATCCCAATGCGGTGGGGGCTATTTTGATTCACCCTGAAATGTCCTGCGAGATTATCGCCGACGGTTTCCATGTGCACCCGGATCTGTTCAAACTGCTCTTGCGGGACAAGACTATCGATAAAATTGTGCTGGTAACAGACGGGCTCAAACCGACCGAACAGCAGAGCGGGCCTTTTTTTGCCAATCAGGAAGAGGTGTGCTTCCATGACGGCGCTTTTCACCGGATATCCGACGATGTAATTGCAGGTTCGGGACTGACAATGATACGGGGGATTCAAAATCTTATCGCAAGCGGCTTCAGCCTTGAGGATGCCGTTAAAACCGCCTCGTTTAATCCTGCCCAGGTTATGCGCTACATTCACCAGGGGACTATTATCCCCGGCCGTTTTGCAGACCTGACGGTGTTTGATAAAAATTTTGAAATTCGCCTGGTGATGATAGGCGGCAGGAGTATAAAATGCGTTTGATCATACACGAAAATCACGAAGCTGCGAGCCGCTGGGCTGCCCATTACATTGCCGGCAGAATCACTGCCCGGCAAAAAAACGATAAACCCTTTGTGCTTGGCCTTCCTACCGGCAGCAGCCCCCTGGAGATTTACCGGGAACTTATCAATATGCACAAAGAAGGAAAAATTTCCTTTGCCAATGTGCATACCTTCAACATGGATGAGTACGTGGGCCTGAGCGCGGATCATCCTCAGAGTTATCATCACTTTATGATGGAAAACTTTTTTAATCATATTGATATTGACCGCAGGCACATTCATATTCTTGATGGCATGGCAAAGGATACTGAAAAAGAGTGTCGGCTGTATGAAGAAGCCATTACCGCTGAGGGGGGGATAGAACTTTTTTTGGGAGGCATGGGCAGCGATGGTCACATCGCCTTTAACGAGCCCGGCTCATCCCTGCGCTCCCGGACCAGGATAAAAAACCTCACCGAGGAAACCAAAATCGCCAACGCCCGCTTCTTTGGCGGCGATATTTCCAAAGTGCCTTCCACGGCGCTTACTGTGGGTGTGGGTACCGTGATGGACGCCAGGGAAGTGCTGATCATCGTGAGCGGCCGCAGCAAGGCGCGGGCGCTGCAGGCGGTGGTGGAGGAGGGGCTGAACCATATGTGGACTCTGTCCTGTCTGCAAATGCATCCCAAGGCGATCATTGTCTGCGATGAGGATGCTACCGAGGAACTGCGGGTGCGGACAGTGCGCTATTTCAAAGATATCGAAAAAGAAACCATCGGTGTTTATCACCGGGAAACCGGCGGCGAACGGTAACGGCTGTTATGCGCTTTTCGATATTCGCCGTTAGCTGTCGATTGCTCACGGTCCTTTTAATTACCGCTCCGTTTTGCGGCGCCCAGACCGATCCGCTGGCGGCTTTTTCCGATCCCGCCCGAATTTGGGGGAACGGAGTTGAGCGGGTTATTGAAGAAGCATACCGGCTCTGTTTTAAAACCAGGATCATAGGCGGCAAGGTGATGAACCTTCGTATGTCCTTTGCGGAAAACTACGAGCGCGAAACGCTGAGTGAAACAGGCTGGGAATTTTTGGGCGGCGGCAAGGGAAACCCGGATATGCTCTGGCCCATTATAGAGAACATTATCGATTCAGCGCCCTTTGCGGAATACACTAACACTCTTTCTGACGGCCGGGAGCAGGTTATCATTTTTGACATTCCCGGCCAAAGCTGGAGAAGTTCCCGGGATCTTTTTGACATTGCCCGTATGAAGGCCGGATCCTACCGGGGCCTACCCCACCGCCCCTATGTGCTGGTTTCCGGCCGGGGAGTTGAGGAAACCGATGTCTACAATTACCTGTACTGCATAGGGCTTGCGGGCATGGACTGTTCCGGCTTTGTCTGGCATATACTTTCGTATGTGGCCCGTCAGAGCGGCCTTGACCTGGGTCAAACCCTGAGCCGTACCCTGGGCGTCCCCCGTGGCGGCGACCCGTCCTGGTATGTGGGTACCGCTTTTTTCAATTCAAGAAGTTCCCACATCGCCGCAGTACCGGATACGATCCGCAACCTCCGTCCGGCTGACATAATTCTATTCCGGGGCTCAGACGGCAACATGGCCCATTCGGCGATCATTCAATCCGTTGATTTATCCAAGGGTATCATCCGTTATCTGCAATGCACTGATGAGGCGCCCCTGCAGGAGCGTGGAGTGCATGAATCCAGCGTTTATTTTGATCCTGCAAGCACGGAGCTCTCCCTGAGCGACCCCGGCCTCAACTGGAGCCAAAAGCGCTACGCCCCCTTCCCTGGCGAAAAAGACAGCCCCTTTTCCGATGACGGCGAACGCTACCGCGCCTTCAGCGAACTTGGCGGGGGCAGAGTAGTACGCATCAAAGTGCTGGGGCCGGTAATAGAGAAGCTCAATAAAAGGTAAAGAAGAAATTTAGTATAGAGAGCACAAAGGAAGGAAAGTCCATGTTTCAAATCTGCTTGTGCTTACAAATGAAAGCATGGTAGTATATTATTGGAACTTGTAAAAAAGGTGATACATTATTCAATATGGTGTATGACCGCTCTGTAAAGGTAGAGCTTGTTCAAAAAGGCGGTGAAGATGAAAAAATTTATAAGCATCAGTATTGGCAAAAAATTAGTTCTACTGGTAACTGTTTTTGTTATCGGCTATGCCGGTTTTGCTGTGGTTGCATTCCGTGCTTTGGAAGCAGTCCGCATCAATGGAAATATTTACAATCAGATTATTATGAGTAAAGATTTGATTGCCGATGTCCTGCCGCCGCCTGAATACATTATCGAATCCTATTTGGATGTGCTGCAACTTGTTGACGAAACTGATCCGCAGGCGGTGCGTAAGTTTTCAGATGATCTTGCCCGGCTTAAGAACGAATATGACGAGCGGCATCAGTTTTGGATTGATGAACCTCTGCTTGAAGCTGGCGAGATGAGACAGGCAATGCTTGAGGGGGCGTATAAGCCTGCGCTACAATTTTATACGATTGTATTTAGCGATTTTCTTCCGGCGATACAGCGGGGTGATAAAGATACGGCAGAGACACTTGCCATAGGCGATCTAAAACGTCTGTATAATGAACACCGCAAAAGTGTAGACCGGGTTGTAACTTTGGCGACAGAAAAATATCAAAAAGCGGAAGTAACGGCAGAAGACACCCTGCAATTGCAAATGCTGTTTATGATAGGTATCGCTATCGCGGTTGTGCTCCTTTCTATTTTATTGAGTATTTCCCTTGGTAAATCAATTACAAGACCTTTGCAAAAAACAATTAACATGCTTAAAAATATTGCGGAAGGAGAGGGTGATCTTACCAAACGTTTAAAATTGAGCGGCAAGGATGAGCTTGGGATTATGGCCCACTACTTTAACGAGACACTTGAAAAAGTCCGGGGACTTGTTGTGACTATCAAAGAGCAGGCCTCTCAATTGTCACTTATCGGGGATGATCTTGCGCAGAACATGGGGCAAACGGCAAGTGCGGTTAATAAAATTACAACAAGTGTACAGTCAATGCAAAACCGCGTGATAAATCAAAGTGCTTCGGTAAGTGAAACTCATGCGACCATGGATCAAATTACCTCTAACATCGAAAAATTAAATGATCATGTTGAAAAACAAAGTGAAAGTGTTTCGCAATCTTCCTCGGCTATCGAAGAAATGCTTGCCAATATTCAGTCGGTTATACAAACGCTGATTAAGAATAGTGAGAATGTACAGGAACTGGCGGATGCGTCAGGGCTTGGCCGTACCGGATTGGAAGAGGTGGCATCTGATATACGTACCATAGCAAGTGAATCCGAGGGGCTTTTGGAGATAAACGCAGTGATGCAAAACATAGCAAGCCAAACAAACCTCTTGTCGATGAATGCGGCAATAGAGGCCGCTCATGCGGGCGAATCGGGAAAAGGTTTTGCCGTTGTTGCCGATGAGATTCGCAAACTTGCGGAAAATTCAGGCGAGCAATCAAAGACGATCACGACGGTGCTTAAAAAAATAAAAGATTCTATCGACAAGATAACGCAATCAACGGACAATGTTCTTAATAAATTTGAAGCTATTGATAACGGAGTTAAAACGGTATCGGATCAAGCGCAAAATATTCGTGGCGCTATGGAAGAACAGGGGCAGGGATCACAACAAATTCTGGAAGCAATTGGCAAGTTAAACGATATTACCCGTGTGGTAAAAAGTGGATCGGTTGAGATGCAAAAGGGAAGCAAGGAAGTAATAAACGAAAGTGCTAATCTTGAATCGGTAACACAGGAAATCGCAGGCGGTATGAACGATGTTGCCGACGGCACCGAACAAATCAATGATGCTATCACCCATGTGCAGGAAATCAGTGCACAAAATAAAAACAATATTGAGGTTCTTGTGCGCGAAGTTAATAAGTTTAAAGTAGCATAGTGAGTTTTTTTAAGGAGAAAATTGCACTTTTTTTGCTTTTTATGTGCTTTTCAGTTGTTTCATTTGAAAAGATGTGATACATTGTGGGTATGAATATGTTTGATTACCCCCCCCTCCCCCGCATAATGTCCGGTCGATAAGCCCCGGAAATCCGGGTGTTTTGGGTTTGTGTCGCGGAGCGGTTGTGCCGCTGTTATTGCTGGTTTTCCTTGCGGGCTGTTCGGACTTGTTTAATACGGACAAGGAAGACATGCTCTTAAATAAAATTGACGAGCAGGTGCGCTGGGACAATGCGAAACGGCTTGAGGTTGTCGTAGCGGTGCCGGAGGGCTGGGGCACCAGCCCGCAGACGGGAACCGGCAGAGCCGGGGATACCCGCAAAGGGTTTGACTTTACCGTGGAGTTTAACCCGAGCTCCGCCTGGGGCTTTTCCGGGTGGATTGCCGTCAGAAACGAGGACTATAATGGAGCGGATACTGATCCTGCCAAAGCCTTAGACGACGAAACCGTGATCATTAAAGAAAGTGCCGGCGCGGCGGGCTCGCGTATCGCCACCGTTACCATTAACACCACCGAACCGGTAACGCTGGTACCCTGGTGCGAGGCGCGGCCGCGGGTTAGCCAGAGCAACCCGCCGCTTATCAACGCGGGGGTCTCCTATTCGCGGGGGCAGCAGATCAAGATATGGTTTACCGCCGGCCTTGACCAAAACACTGTCAAATTCGGCGCGGAGTATATCGAGATTAGTGCCCAGACTATCGGCGATTCAAGCGAACCCTACAACGACCCGGATACTGTAGGGGTGAACGAAGCAGGGGACATGACCGGGCGCGCGGAAGGCGCGTCAAAGTTCTTTTACGATCCTGAATATGACTCCGCTTCCAGGACCGTAACCATCAGGCCCGGCAATAACGCGAACGGGACCAGGACACCGCCTGCGGATGTTATCATCACCGTAACGGTGGGAACAAAAGTTACCGGCGCAAACGGCAACGGCATGATCGCGCCGGTGAGTTTTTATTACCGCACCAATGATACGGTTATACGCGAGGTGTACTATGCGGACAAGATTTGGGCGACTCACGACAACACAAAAGGCAGCGAGGCAGACTTCTTCTACACCGGCGCATCCTCAGACCGGGACCGGCGCTTAAAAAGCGATAGAAAAGTTACGCTCTTTTTTACCAGTTCTGCCAGCAACAGCCTTATGGTCGAACCGCCCAACCATGTAAAAATTGTGGAGCTTGACTACGCAGCCCTGAACGGCGGCCTGAACAATATCGAAGGGTACAGTGAGGATTTTACCAATATCAAACAGGCGGAATCGACCGCTGCCAGAGTCGCGTATCAGTCAAACGCCCAGGTGAGCGGCACGGTGTACAGCATCGACTATACCCTGCAAGCAGAGAAGGCCGGGATTATCCGGCTGATTGTGCTGCCCTACCGGGACTATAACAACGACGGCATATACACCGATAACGGCGACGCCGTGTTTGATACCTGGGGCAACGCCAACGCCGAGGGGCGTTTTGCGGCGGTGGTGCTGGACAACGAGGAACCGAAAGGAACGCCGGTCATTACCCTGGAGGGATCGCTTTCGCGTGACACTTCCACCAATACCTACACCTGGGGCGGGGACAACAAGACCCTCAGCCTGAACGCGGACTTTATGAATGTGAACGACAATTCCACGGGTATTTTGCCGGTGGACGCTTCCCAGGAAAAGCCCTGGACCCGGGATGACCGGGCAAAAATCAGATGGCAGTGGCGGCTGGTTTCAACAGACAACGCAACCGAGAAGTACCTATCAGACTGGCATAGCATTACCGCCACGACCAGCAGTGCCACAGGAAACGACAGCCTTGACCTTTCGACCAAACTAACATCAAGCGACAGCGATGTGTATTATCTGCAAATGCGCTTTCAGGATAATATCAATAAGAACAACTCCGGCAACGTGAGCGGATGGAGCGGGGGTCTTGCGCTGGTGAAGTACTACAACGCCAGCCTGAACCCCGTGAGCAACCTCTCGGCAGAGGTAAACCTGGCGGGTAACGCCATAACGGTTAAATGGGACGAAAGAGCGGTTACAGTGGGCAGCGACTTTACCGGGGCCACGGTAGTGTATCGTGTTGACGGTGGTGCGGAACAGCGCATTGACGTAACTAAAACAGGCAACGCCATCGCAAGCAGGACGATTACCGGCGTGCCGCTGCTCAACACTTCCGGCGTACGTTCCGGTCAGGAGGTCAGCGGCTTCCGGCTCTACGAGATACGGGTTGAGGCATGGAGCGCCGCCGGGGAGCACAAGGACACGGAATGGATCAAAATCTGGAACGTGCCGGAGATGAGCAATACCTGGAACAGCGGGCTTATCGAAATTCCCGACGACACGGAACTGGCGAAAGTGGGCAGTACCGACGCAAGCGGCGCGTACCCCCCTGCGGGCAGCTACGTCCTGACCGATGACATCACCCTTTCCGGCACATGGACGCCTGTCGGCACGAACACCAGCCCCTTTCGGGGGAAGTTATACGGCAACGGGCATAGCATTACCGTTGCGGCAGGTACGACCTTGGGCGGTTCTACATACAAGGGGCTTTTCGGCTATACGAACAACGCCGTTATCCGCGACCTGACCGTGGCGTACACCGACATTACCGACAGCGCCGCGCAGTATTTAGGCGGCATTGCCGGTTACGCGGTGGGTTCAACCCAAATGCTCAATGTTATTATGTCCGGGTCGCTTTCGCTGAACAGTTCCAGTACCAGTGCGGTGAACATGGGCGGCGTTGCAGGCTACATGGCGAATACGGCGCGTGTCGAAAATGTATACGGAGCGCTGAACCTGGCGCTGACCGGTGATGACAAGCAAACCGCAGAGGCGTATCTTGGCGGTATCGCGGGCAATATCGGTACGGGATCCAGTGTAATCAGAAGCGCGGCTGTTACGGGGAATGTGAGCCTGACCAAGGACGCGGGCGGCATCATGTACGCCGGGGGCATCGTGGGATACACGCTGACATCGGGCAGGTTTGAAAGTCTTGAATATGCGGGGAACTTGAGCATCCTCAGGAAAAATAATTTTGGTGGTGGCAATTATTGCGGCGGTATAGCAGGCTACGCGATATATACCGCTATCGGCCCCGCGGCGGACAGCGGCCCTGTTTCCGTGCGGTTTACCGGGAAGATTGACCTTCCCGATGGATATTCAGCCGCTTCCGACACCATAGTCGGCGGTATAATCGGTTATGGCCTGTGGGACAGTTCCGTGAACCTCGCGTACGCGTCAGGCGATATTCACTGCCGGAGATCAGGCGTGGGGCAGTTCTATTTGGGCGGCCTTGTCGGCAAGCTTGAAGGATCGGTCGGGAATCCCGCGAAACTTACCCGTTCGGTTTATGAGAACGGCAGCATAAGCTATATTGCCGCCGGCGGCAATGCTGCCCGTATCGGCGGCGCGGTGGGGGCTGTCATGCGCTACGGAGATGTGAGCTTCTGTGAATCCCGCGCGGGCAGCGTAACGGCGTATCATACCGTTACGTCGGTCGCTGAAATTCTGATTGGCGGCTTTGCCGGCCAGTTGATTCAGGCGGATATTAACAACTGCTCCAGTACCGCCTCTGTCGCCGTACCGCCCGAACATACTGGAAGTGCGACCATTCGGACAGGCGGATTTTCCGGAATTTTGGGAAGTATTGACGGCGTTTCCTCAATTGTCCGCAATTGCTATGCCACGGGGAATGTGGTTTCCTACGGACGCACGACACAACACTCGGGCGGCTTTATCGGGTATTCATATATGTCTACAAATAACAATACCGCCAAGAACAGTATTGCCGGGTGTTACGCCACAGGCAGCGTAACCGCGGTAAACTCCTATTCGACAACTACTGTGTACTATTTTGCCGCAGGCGGTCTTGTGGGCTTTGCGGACGCTACGGACATAAGCGAATGTTACGCCGCGGGCAGCGTCAACGCGACAGGCACGGGAAGCGCTCCTGTCAGCGCGGGCGGTCTTGTGGGGTATCTGGGGCAAACATCAACCACACCCGCAATCGCAATCGAACAAGCCAAATCCAGCATTACCAACTGCTACGCCCTGGGCAATGTGCTGGCCGACAGCGCGTCAGGCGCGGTACACGCAGGCGGCCTTGTTGGTTACGTGAATATCGCCGCCGGGGAAACCGATGCCGCAGGCAAGATAGAGCGCAACTTTGCCGGGGGCGCGGTTACAGCCCAGTCGCCGGGTTCAACAAACACGCTCTACTCAGGCGGCGTGGTTGGTTACAAGGCGAATGGAACCCTGTCGAATAACGCGTTCATCAGCAGGGAATCACAGCCCGTGCGGATAACGGCGAAGGGCGGCAATGCGCGGAATATCGGCCGGATTTTCGGGGCAAGCGCGGGTACCGATCCGGCGGACAATTTTGCTCTTAAAACAACCTATTTAGGAGACGACGCAAGTTACTATGTCTACGCGCCGGACTATAAAATCGCGGCATCAGACATTACCGCGTCAGGCAAAAACGGCCTCGACAAAACCGACAGCCAATTCCGAACAGCGACAACATGGACTAACGCTGTCTCAAGCGATGGTTTGGGGTTTGACGCTGTGTCTGCGTCGAACCCGGAGGGTGTGTGGAACATGGCGGGCGTGATGCGAGGGTATCCGGTGCTGACAGGGGCTGGGGGGCAGTGAAGGGAAAAGAGAAATTAATTAACCACGGGGAATCCCGTGGTTTCTTTTTTCTTAAGGAGCGCAGGGTTGGCCAGCGCTGACGAATGTGGATTGAAAACTACACATATTCCCCAATCAAACAATCTTTAGGGACTTCAACGATATGAATGTCAATTATTTCTTTTGCTTTGGGGGATAGCTCTTCATGATCCTCAAGAATATAACGAAGGACTATATTAGCGTCAACTATTTGCATATTTCTTTAAGACAGCCCGTTCCCATGCCCCTTTTTCCCCCGCAATTTTTGAAGGATTAGCAAATTGATGAAGGCACCCATAGGCGGAATTATCAGAGGAATTTGATCTGGTTTCGGCACTAATCGGTTTTACCGTTACCTCAACCCTCATATTCCGCAAAGAAACAGGAAGCTCAATAACCCCGGCCAGATTTTCGCTGTCAATAGTCTCAATTACATAATCCATGCTGTAAATTTATCTCAGAAAACCGGATTTATCAAGGCCGGCAACGCACAGCGCAGTGGGCCTATTCCTCGTTTTGCAACGGGCTCTCTACAGGAAGCGCACCGGTGCCAGGCACTTTTTTTGAGGAAATCAAAAACGAAGAAGAAAAACCGTAAGGAACCTCTGGTTCCAGCACGCATCGAACCTACGGTTCGCGATCGCAGTAACCGCACACGGAGACACCAAAATTCACTCTACTCTTACGGATGATGTACCATTACCGGGTTATTTTTTAGGTTTGGCGGGGAGCCATAAAAAGGAGATGGGTTCAGATTGAGAAACAGATTCAAGTTCGGAATGATCACTGGTAACAAAGGCTGCGCCAAGTTCTTTGGCAGTGGCAAGGCCTATGGCATCGGCGAGAGACATATCATAACTTGTCTTAAACCGGCCTGCTTCATAGAGAACGTTGTCGGTAATGGTATCTATAATGGTAATCGGCCCATCAATAATGGAAAGCACCCGTTCTCTTGCTGCGTCAATGCCTGCCACGTATATCCTGTCATAGTAAACTTCGAGCAATTGCACTTTGCTCATAAAAAGCGCGGTTTCTCCTTTTTCGGCTTTACTGAGGAGATCATTAACAATATTGCTGCCTTCTTCACCGGTAAAAAATGTAATCAAAGAACAGGAATCAAGACAATGCCGATCCATTACTGCCTCTGCCGATCCGCCGCACGTTCGCGTTCATTGTCGGCATGGTGGCGCTTAAAATATGCTTCCATCGTGTCCCGATCTTTATCGATACCGCGTAGTGAGAGCAGTGGTTTTACTGCCTGCGTACCGGAATGCGCAGAAGATAACCTGTTGAAAGAAGATTTTATATATGTTTCCAGGGCGATGGGTGATAAAAGCCCCCATTTTTCGGCCTTTTCCGCAAGTTCATCGGATAAAGACAGGGTTAAAGTTACCATGGTAAATGCTCCTATGATGAATTTACCACTAAAACAAGCAAATTACAAGGAAGCGCACCGGTGCCAGTGAACGCCTATGGTGCCAGATTGCTATGATTTAAATTGTAGGGAAAGGATGGTACTCTGGTCTGACAAACACACAGGTGCCAGGCACGCTTTTTGAGACGGCAACGCGCAGTGCAGCGGGCCTATTCCTCGTTTTGCAACGGGCTCTCTACTGCTCCCTGATACAACTCCCTGGGATGTACCGCGATGCCGAGTTTTTTTTCCAGAGCCGCAAGGCGCCGCATTTCTTCCTCATCGCCAATGCTCACCATGATGCCCCGCCTGCCTGCCCGGCCGGTGCGGCCTGCACGGTGGATGTAGATTTCTTTATCAGCAGGAACGTCCAGGGCGATGACGTGGCTGATGCCGGGAATATCAAGACCCCTGGCCGCCAGATCCGACGAGATCAGTACGCTCAGTTTTCCTGACCGGAAAGAAGCCACCGCATCTTTTCGGTCTTTTTTATCCATTGTGCCAAAAAGCCCGGCCGCCGGTATGTGATGGTACTGTAATTGGGAGACGATCTTTCCCGCCTCGTCGTTTCGTCCGGCAAAGACCAGGGCTTTAAATCCGGTCTTTCTGGTTTTGATCGCCGCCAGCAGTGCCCGCAGGGTTTGAATTTTCCGCCGGTTTTCGCTGAATATGGCCCAGTGCTCAATTTGCTCCCGCAGAATTTCCTGCTCATCGGTTTCCAAGAGTTCGGCGCCTTCAAACAGGGGAAGCAGTAATTCCCCGGTTTTGCCGGAGACGGTGGCGGAGCAGGCGGCCGCGCTAAAACCGCCGGCCATGTCCGGTTTTTGCAGCTCACGGCCATGAAGGTTCCTGGCGATGAGGCGTATCAATTCCCCGGTTTCTGCAAGGCTTTCCGCCGCCGTCATCCGGTCCGCTTCATCAAGAACCAGAAAACGCAGGCCATGCAATTTAAGTTTCCCCATCTTTGCCAAAACAAGCAGCCTTCCGGGGTTTCCCACCGCGATCAGGGGTTTTGTTTTTTTCAGGCTTTCAATCTGCCGGTTCAAACTGACCGAGCCGATCAAGAGTGATGAGGGAACCGAAGAGAGGAAATCCGCCTCTGCCTTAATCTGGGCGCAGAGTTCAAAAGTGGGGGCACAGATCAATATATGCGGCCCGCAATAGCGCATAACACTTGCTGCGGTGTTGCTGCCATCGCTGTCACCACTGTCACTGCCGGCAGGTTCTGCAATGTCGGCTAACAGACGGTGAAGGGCGGGAAGCAGATAGGCAAATGTTTTGCCGGTGCCGGTGGCGGATCGGAAGATGATTTTCTTCCCTGACAAAAGCGGAGGGATCACCATACGCTGAACCGCTGTGGGGCGGCTGATGGAGCGGCCGGCGAGTTTTTCCGCGAGAGTGGGGAGTATCCCCAGGCTGATAAAATTTTCCATTTTATTATTTGGTGTCAGCGGGGGAACGGCGGGGCTTGAAAAAATCCCGCAGTCTCTGATGCCGCTGTTCACGCCGTTCCTTTTTGTTAAGATAGGCGTCCAGCTCCTTAACCAGATGAGCGTACTCGTTGATTTTGGGCTGAACTTGTTTGATATCGATCATGCCGCCCTGTTTTTGAATGCGGCGGCTGAAACTCCGGGAATTTTTTTCGATACTGAGGAGCTGTGTTTCAATTTTATTAAAGAAATTCGTATCTTCAATACTTTCAGGTTTGTCGAAAGCGTCAAATTCGTATTTAACCACTTCATCGTTATGAATTTCACCCTTAAAGGCGCGGTACAGATTCATCTTGATACCTTTCTTCAAATAGGAGAAGCGGCCTTCTTTTTCAAAACGGCGTATGCTCACCATGATGTAAGCCGAATTGAGATACCGCAATGTTCTGAATTCCGCCGCCCGTTTGACAAAATCATTGTCCTCCGCTACATAGATGGTTTCATCAAAACCGCCGATACGTTTAAAGAGCCGCCGGGTAACAAAAATGCAGAACCCAAAAGCCTTGGGATCGATCCACAAATTGAGGAGTACCGCCAGATTCATCATCCGGTGAATAACCCGGTCCAGCCGGTAATCCGAGAGGGGCCTGATTTCGCACGTCGCCAGATCGTAGTAACGGTCCTGCATCTCGGTATACACATTGCGGATAAAGCCCGGCGGCAGAACCACATCGGCGTCAAGGAAAAAAAGAAAATCGCCCTGCGCTGCCGCAGCCCCTGCGTTACGGCCCACACCGGGCAGTCCTCCATCTACCACCCGGCAGCCGTATCCAGCGGCGATCTCTCTGGTTCGATCTTTTGAATGGGCATCGGCGACTATCACCTCATAATCATCAAAATCCTGTAACTTGACACTGTCAAGCAGCCGGGGCAGTGTTTTTTCTTCATTTAAGGCAGGAATAATTACGCTTACTTTCATATTCAATTCAGTGTAACCGATTTGGCGTAAAAGGTAAAGTTTTGCGGATGTGGACTGAATATCCCTTTTTAGTGTATATTATGGAATCAAAACTTGGTGTAAATAGGGAAGTGAAAATAGTGAATATCGGTATTGTGTTTCTGGCGGTCTTTCTGGCCCTGATGACCGGGATCGGAATCTGGGGGATGAAGAAAACCAAAACCCTGGGTGATTTTTTTCTGGGCGGCAGAAGTCTGGGACCCTGGGTTTCCGCAGTGGCTTATGGCACTTCGTATTTTTCAGCGGTTATTTTTATCGGTTTTGCCGGAACCCAGGGCTGGCAGTTCGGCCTTTCCGTCCTGTGGATCGCCATAGGTAACGCGCTCGTCGGCGCGGGCGCGGCATGGATTGTGCTTGCCCGCAGAACCCGGCGCATGACCCAGAACCTGGACACCATGACCATGCCGGAATTTTTGCAGGAGCGTTACGGTGCAAAACATTTAAAGCCCGTGGCGGCCTCGGTTATTTTTTTCTTCCTGCTGCCCTACTCGGCCAGCGTGTTCAAGGGCCTGGGACATCTGTTTGAAAAAGTGTTCGGCATTCCCTACGACATGGCGCTGCTTATTATGATCGCCTTTACCGGTGTGTATCTTATCCTGGGCGGCTACTTCGCCATTGCCGTTACCGACTTTATCCAGGGTATCATTATGTTCGCCGGAGCTGCGGTGATGGTGATGGTGCTTACCGCCCCCGAGGGCGGTGTTATCGGCATACTGGGCAGAATCGCCGAAAATTACGCGGCCCACATACCGCCGGAAAAGCAGCCCTCGGCGCTTACGGTGATTTCTTTGGTGTTTATGACCAGTTTCGGCACCTGGGGCCTTCCGCAGATGACCCAGAAATTCTACGCCATCAAAAATGAGGCGGTGATCCCCAAGGCGGCGATTGTTACCACCGTCTTCGCCCTGATGATAGGTTTTTCCGCCTACTACACCGGCGCCGCTGCCCATGTGTTTTTTGATCTTGCCACGGTTCCCCGGAACGCCGCCGGCGCAATCCAGTACGATCTGATCGTTCCTACGCTGCTCACTACTCACCTGCCCCAGATACTGCTGGCGCTGATTATGCTGCTGGTGCTTTCGGCGTCAATGTCCACCCTTTCCTCGCTGGTGCTGGTGTCTTCTTCATCGGTGGCGATTGACCTCTACCCCTCGCGGATTGACGCCAAAACCGGCAAAGACCGCTCGGTGGCAATGATGCGTTTTCTTTCGGCGATTTTTATTGTGATCTCCTATTTTATTTCACGTTTTCAGATTAGCATTATCGTGTACCTTATGTCCCTGTCCTGGGGCGTTGTCTCAGGCGCATTTGCCGCGCCGTATATTCTGGGTCTCTACAGCAAGCGGGTTACCAAACCGGCGGCTTATGCGGGGCTTCTTTCCGGCGTTGCGACAATGATTATCCTTTTCTTTGTCCTCGGAGCGAGCCGTTCGCCGCTGTCGGCCAGTATCGCCATCATCCTTCCCTTTATCGTGGTAACGGCGGTGTCCATGTTCACCGCCCCACCGGCAAAGGAACTGCTGGACAAGGCTTTTGACGGAGTTTGAATTATGAGTAACGAACAACTGACATTGTTAGGCGACGAGGCCGTTGCGTTAGGCGCAATACATGCGGGAATCAGCGCCGCTTACGGATACCCCGGTACGCCCTCAACGGAAATTCTTGAATACCTTATCGCCGAATATGAAAAAGGCGGCCCTGCTAATGCCGCTCCTGTGGCGCGCTGGTGCTCGAACGAGAAAACCGCGCTGGAAGCAGCGCTGGGCGTATCCTTTGCGGGCAGGCGGGCCATTGTCACCATGAAGCATGTAGGGCTTAACGTAGCCTCCGACCCCTTTATCAACGGGGCGCTTCTGGCCATAAAGGGCGGTCTGGTAATTGCTGTTGCCGATGATCCGGGTATGCACAGTTCCCAGAACGAGCAGGATTCCCGCTTCTACGCCGGTTTTGCCATGATCCCCTGCCTTGAACCCCGCAATCAGCAGGAAGCCTATACCATGACTCGGGAAGCTTTTGAACTTTCCGAGCGCTTTCAGGTTCCGGTGATGCTCCGTCTGGTTACCAGGCTTTCCCATGCGCGGGCCGCCATTACTGTGCGGGATGCCGTGCCACAGAAGCCTGTTTCCAAGACCGAAGAAAGATCCCGCTGGATGCTGCTCCCGGCCTTTGCCCGCACAAACTACGCGGCGCTCATCGAAAAGCAAAATGATTTTCAGGTCTGGGCAACCACTCATCCGGCGAATACACTTGAACTGCCCGGCAGTGAGGTGAACAGCGGCGGCGCTGCGAACGGCAGCATGGCGAATAACGGCAGGTACGATCTCGCGGTGATAACATCCGGCCTTGGCGGCAATTACTACGAAGAAAATATCGCCGATTTTATTGCCATGCGGGGCGGAAAAGCGCCGGCAAGGCTGCACATAGGCGCGTATCCGCTGCCCCTGGAATCGATCCGTGCACTGTGCGCCGCTGCGGAAAAAGTGCTGGTCATTGAAGAAGGCCAGCCCTTTATCGAAGAAAAGCTCCGGGGGTTGCTGCCCCAGCCGGTGGCAATAGCGGGAAAACTCGCAGGCCTTGACGGCGGCTCCGGCCCGGTGGTTCGCACCGGGGAGCTTGACCCTGACAATGTGCGCCATGCCCTGGGACTGCCGCCCCGGCCAAGTGTTATTGATGCTTTGTCTGGAATTTCCGAAGGAAACTCCCAGGGTGATTTTACCTCTGGTAAAATCACCAGACCCCCGCAGCTCTGCCAGGGCTGTCCCCACGGCGACAGTTACGAGACCATCAAAAAGGCCGTAGCGGCAATCGACGGGCGCCCCAATCATCCCGATGTGGGCATCAATTCCGACATAGGCTGTTATTCGCTGGGGGCCGCGCCGCCTTACGCTGTTCCTGAAAGCATTGTATGCATGGGCGCTTCGGTAGGCATGGCAAAGGGCGCCGCAGATGCGGGGCTTAAGTACAGTATTGCGGTTATCGGCGATTCAACGTTTATCCATTCGGGGATTGCCGGCCTGATTGACGCCGCCGCCGCGGACATTCCCATGACCCTCATCATTCTGGACAATTCCATAGTCGCCATGACCGGCTGCCAGGAAACCATGATCCCCTCTGAAAACCTGCGCAAGCTCATCCTTGGCTGCGGCGTAAAGCCGGAGCGCCTGCTGGAACTGGAAGCGAAGAAGCAGCTTGTCGATGAAAACACCGCCCGGCTCAAGGCCGAAATAGAGCACCGGGGCCTTTCGGTGGTGATTTTTAAACGGGAATGTCTTGAGGCGTTTCGTAAACGCCGGAAATGATAAAAAATAAGTGGAGTATTATATGAAGTGTGATGTAATTCTCGCCGGTGTCGGCGGTCAGGGAGTGCTTTCCATTGCGGCGATTATCGCCCGGGCGGCGGTGAACGAAGGGCTTGCGGTGCGTCAGTCCGAGGTACACGGTATGGCCCAGCGGGGCGGCGCGGTGCTGGCGCATTTGCGCATATCAAGCGAAGCAATAGCTTCGGATCTGGTGCCCCGGGGCGGCGCGGATATTATTATTTCTATGGAGCCCCTGGAAAGCCTTCGTTATGCGTCATGGCTTAGTCCCTCAGGCGCGCTGGTTACTGCCGCCGAGCCGTTGGTCAATATCGGCAATTACCCCGATCTTTCAACCGTTCTTGCCGCCATCAGAGACTTCCCCCTTTGGCGGCTGCTTGAGGCGTCGGCCATTGCCAAAGAAGCGGGTCTTGCCCGCGCGGTGAACATGGTCATGGTAGGGGCAGCTTCTCCCTTCCTGCCGGTACAGGCGGAGACTTTGGAAAAAACCATCGCCGCCATGTTTGCCGGTAAAGACGCGGCAATAGTTGCAGCTAACACAAAGGCGTTCCAGTTGGGGCGGCAAGCGGCTTCCAAACAGGATGTGTCAGGCCAGGGCGGCGGTAAATGAACTTTCAATATTGGAATCCGCAAATCGAAAAAATGCCCAGACCGGAACTTGAGGCCCTGCAGTTGGAAAAACTCAAGGCCGAGATTGGCCATGCCCTGCGGACTCCGTTTTACAAAAGCCGGCTTGGGTCAGTGGGCATTAAAAGCCCTGATGAAATCAAAACCCTGGACGACCTTAAAAAAATTCCCTTTACCACCAAACATGATCTGCGCGAAGGTTTTCCCTATGGCTTTTTAAGCATACCCAAAGAAGAAGTGGTCAGGCTCCATGCCTCAAGCGGTACCACCGGAATCCCCACTACCATTTATTTTAATCAGGATGATATTAAACGCTGGACGGGTTACGTTGCCCGCTGTATTTTTGGAACCGGCTGCGACAAACACGATGTGTTTCAAAATATGATCACTTACGGCCTTTTTACCGGCGGCCTTGGTTTCCATCAGGGCGGCGAGGAAATTGGTATGCTGGTGATCCCATCGGGAGCGGGAAACACCGCCCGGCAGTTCAAGCTCATGCAGGACTTCGGTACCACTGTGTTACACGCTACGCCCAGCTTTCTGTTACACGTCGAATCGAAAATGAGAGAAGCCGGAATCAAACGTGAAAGCCTTGCACTTAAACGTGCATTTGCCGGCGCGGAGCCTTACTCCGAAGACACCCGGCGGCGTATCGAAAATCTGCTGCATATCGACGTGTACAATTCATACGGTCTTTCGGAAATGAACGGCCCTGGCGTCGCCTTTGAGTGCCAGTGCAAAAACGGCCTGCACATTTGGGAAGACGGCTATATTGCGGAGATCATCAACCCCGATACCCTGGAGCCGGTAAAAGACGGCGAAACAGGCGAATTGGTGCTCACCGTGCTCTGCCGTGAAGCAACGCCCATTCTGCGCTACCGTACCCGTGATCTCACCGCCTTTTACACCGAACCCTGCGCCTGCGGCAGAACCCACCGCCGCCTGCGCCGTATAACCGGCCGCAGTGACGATATGCTCATCATCAACGGCGTGAATGTCTTCCCCAGTCAGATCGAAGAAGTGATCATGGGTATTAAAGAAGTGGGTAATAATTACCTCATCGTGGTTGAAAAAGAAGGAGTCCTTGATCGCCTAACAGTCAAAACCGAAGTGGGTGCCGACATCTTTATGGACGATGCCCGCCCCCTCAACGCCCTCAAGGAGCGGATACGGGAAACTCTTCAGGCATCTATCTCCATCAGTCCCAGGGTGGAACTCCACGAAAGTGGCAGTCTCCCGGTCTCGGAGGGCAAGGCTGTGCGGGTAAAAGATACCAGACCAAAAGATGTATAAGGTACGGTTGACAATATAATGTTATGCCTGGGCAGAGCGCATGAGCGCTACTCCAAAGCCCAGGCGCCGTCTGCATAGTTATATTTGCCCGGCTTCCTGCCGTTTGAAGCGTAAAAAGTATCGAAGTTATTCGCCGTGGTGTACAATACGTTGCCGCTGGTATCGGTATAGTTGATATTGCCCCGGACCCGGCCGTCTGAGGGGCGGGTGTCAAAGGCCCGCTTGCCCAGGGTTTCAAGTGTCTGAGGAATCGTTACGCTGCTAATACGGTTATTGTAAAACGCGCCGTCCCGCACATTGGTAACACCCGCGCCAATCTCGACGGCGGAAAGTTTGTTACCCGAAAAAGCCCCCTCCCCTATCAGGGTAACGCTGCCAGGGATGGCAATGCTGGTGAGCTTGTTGTTGAAAAAAGCATAATCATCAATACTGGTTACGGTTTCGGGGATTGTTATCGCAGGGAGCAGATTATTGGAAAAAGCCCCCTTGCCTATGCTGGTTACACCGCTCCCCATAGTAACGGTTATCAGCTTGTTGCCGGTAAAGGCCCCCCTGCCTATGCTGGTTACATTATTACCAATGGTAACGGCACCGAGGTTGTTAAAGGAAAATGCCCCTTCGCCAATGCTGGTTACACTGTCGGGAATGGTAACTTCGGTTAAACCCTTGTGGGAAAAAGCCCCGTCGCCGATTATCGTAACCGGCTTGTCGTCTATAGTATCGGGGATCACCAGGGTTTTCGCGGTTCCTGTGGACTTGGTAATCGTCAGGCCGCTGCTGTTTTCCTCGACAATAATTTCCAGCCCGCTATCCGCAAAAAGACGCAGGGCGAAAAGCAAACCCAAGACCACCAATCCATTTTTCTTGTACATATTCTCATTTTATGGCGGCACTTTGGAATTTGCAAGTGTATAAATTTCACCGTGCGCGAAAGTTGCCCGGAGTCGGGGATACGAATTCCATGAGCCGCCCGTCATGGGGATGATGAAAACTTAACGCTTCCGCATGGAGGGCAAGCCGTTTCAGCGGATTGGTTTGTGCGCCATATTTCCGGTCGCCTGCCACAGGATGGCCGATAAAAGCCAAATGAGCGCGAATCTGATTCCGCCGCCCGGTTTCCAGTTCCAGGCTGAGCAGCGAATAATTCCGCCCCTGCCGCAAAAGCTTCCACCGAGTTACCGCATGCACGCCGTCCTCCCGCACCACCATGCGGCCGCCCCGGTCTTCCCCCAAAGGCGCGTCGATGATCCCCTCGTTTTCCACCATGACCCCCTCCGCCAGTGCCGTGTAACGCCGAAGTGTCACCGCCTCATCCCAGGAGCCCATAAGTTTCCGCTTAACATCCTCCGATTTTGCAAACACGAGCAACCCCGATGTATCCCGGTCCAGCCGGTGCACCACTGCAGGCCGCCGCTTTTCCCCCCTGGTACGGAGGTACTCCGACAACACCCAGTAGGCGGTCTTTTCCCGCTCTGTCCCCGTAGCGATGGAGAGCAACCCCGCAGGTTTATCAACCACCAGGATGTCCCGGTCTTCGTAGAGGAGCAAAAGCCCGTGGGCAAGACGGCGAGGGGGAGATAATTTCATTTAAAAGTATAATTTTCAACCAGTTTACCGGATAGGTACTTGTGAATGATACTGGAAACCAGGGTCTGATATGGTATACCTTCTTCAATGGCTCTAACTTTTATCCCTTCCATGTCTTTTTCCGAAACACGGATATTCATTCGTTTATCTTTACGTATAGTGCTTTTTGCTGTTTCAACAAGCTGTTTTTTCAAGACGTCAAAATTTTTTACCGATTGCCAGCCTTCGTCATTTTCAAGGCTTTTCATCAATTTTTTTTCTTCCGCATCCAGATAATCAACTTCAACCTTGATGTTTTTCTTCATTTTTTCCCCTTAGATATTTTTCAGTATATTTCCTGCTGGGATAAATGGTCTTTAGGAAAAAAATCGTTTTGGATATTACCGCAGGAACCACATACACATAGTTGCTTATTTCAACAAACAAATAAATTTGTTCTTTGTATTTTTCTTTATGAGGATTATCAATAACATCTAACAATTTTCCTTCAACAATGGCATTGACAACCTCCTCGAATGATATGTTTCTGGTTTTCTTGAGTATACTGTTTTTTTCCGGATCCCAGTCAAATACCATATAGTATAGTATATACACATTGTGTGCCTATTGTCAAGCAGCCGCCGAGGTACAGAGAAATTGCGTAATACCCAAAACCGAGCATAAAAAAAGCCCCCTAAACAGGAGACTTCTCGCTAAAGCGAGTCGCTAAAGAGAGTCACTAAAATAAGTGGGCGATACAAGAATCGAACTTGTGACCCTCAGCGTGTCATACTGATGCTCTAACCAACTGAGCTAACCGCCCCACTAACCGCACGGCGTTAAGCAGCGTTAATTCCAAAAATTCCACAGGGCCAGGTGCTAATAAACGCTGCTGTACCCTGTAATGTAAGCGCATCTTTAGATGAGCACCAGCGCCACTTCTCACAAAAAAACGATGGCTGTCACCACTGCGTTTCCATTTGCGCTCTCCGTATTGACTTTTGTGGGCTTCCGGGTGATACTTTAAGTACCGGGCAACGGGGCTTGAGCTCTGGTTCCGCGAGTCGGGCTGCCATCCTCCTCACCTTTTAGGTAGAGGGGGCTGCCAGCCATTTTTATTTTGTTTTCAATTTGGCCTTTTCGTCTTTTTCCCGTTGAAATAACGACTGCCTCATCGTCAATAATTGCCACTACCGCCATTAAATGGTCTGTTTTACTGTCTCCCTCATCTAGAAAGGTTTTGATATATAAGCGCGCTCTTTTTCCGTCTTTCTCCTCTGCTATAATAACCACCGGATCGGAAAGGGTTTGATGCATAGCGCCGAGTAAATCCATCCGTTTTTTCGCTTTGAGTTTTTCAAACTGATTTTCACCAAGTTTTACCTTTCCAATGGGTGTTTCTACAGCGCCGCGCGGAAAAAGACGATTATATTCTTTCCGCGAAAATTCCTGTTTGCCCATCGGGACAGCAAGTTGCTTTAGCTTGTTAAGTATAATTTCAGCTATAGGGATATTGGTCATAATAACGATGCTCACAGATGAAGATAAATCTTTCTCCTTAAATATACAAAAATTGATATTTCTTGGCAATATTGCCGGCCTGTCGCCTACGCAGGAGTGGCACCGAATTTTAAAGCTTTCGTATCGCAATCTGGCACCGTTGCGTATACTAAGAGAAGAAAACCGCAGAGTTTTAGTCCGAATTCTTGGTATTTTCCTCTGCGTACTCTGCGTGCTGGAATCCCAGGAACCTACGGTTCCTGGTTCCTTAGCGAATTTCTCTTTTTCTTAAAATCCGCCAAAAGTGGTTGAATTTCCTCAGACTGCGTGGTAATATGTTATCATAAAGGCTTTCGTATGAGAGCCGAATATATTCCAAACCAAAAATGGAGAATACTATGCAGAACGAACGGACTAATACCCGATTTCCGGGTATGCTGGCTGCCGGCGGCTGTTTATACACAAGCACCCCCGGTAATGTAAAAGTCGATCCCTTATTCCCCACCCCCCCCCCCCCCCCCCCCCACCCCCATAACCCACCTTATCTACTCTTTCTCACCCTCTCCCATCTCA
>BNVF01000016.1 GCA_025997895.1 Spirochaetia bacterium | reverse complement strand
TGTTTCCGGTTCCAATATCTATATCGCAGGGACTGAAGATGGTAAAGCAACCTACTGGAAAAACGGTGCGGCTGTCCGTCTGTCTAATATCTCTAGCTATACTTCTTCAATCTTTGTTTCCGGTTCCGATGTCTATGTCGCAGGGCATGAAACAGTGGGGGGATATGATAAAGCAACCTACTGGAAAAACGGTAAGGCTGTCCTTCTGTCTAATATCTCTAGCAATACTTCTTCAATCTTCGTTTCCGGTTCCGATGTCTATGTCGCAGGGCATGAAACAGTGGAGGGATATGGTAAAGTAACCTACTGGAAAAACGGTAAGACTGTCCGGTTGGAATAGTGAGTGCAGGAGTGACATCATAAACTTCAAAGATGTTTTGAAGAATACCTGACCAATGAATATAAGGCATTTCTGCAAATGTTCCGGGTGATTGAAGATGCGTTACCGCCAATTATGAGAAGCTATTTAAAGAATAATGAACGACCACCGCTCGAGCCGGCAAAAAAAAGAACGATACAATTGGCGAAAGATACAACCGATATTTCAAGAATATAAATCAGTTCCCGTTTAATGTATCCATCAAAGACTCTGCCTGGTATGATAAGCCGGCGTTGTTGATTATTTTTTTGTACTTAAGTGAAGACAAGGTGTCTTGGTTGTCCGGCGATACCCCCAATGGGTTCAGGACGGCAAAATCGTCCGGATTTTTTTCGCAAAATTCGTCAATCAATTTATTCAACAATTCATGGTCGATATTGGTGTAGATAAACGTCTTTAATTTCACAGGGTCTTGCGAAAACTCTGCGGGTGCCTTCTCCCTAAATTCATTCATTACAAATTCAGTTAATTTATTTTTATCCATACTGCGATTATACACCATCAATAATTCTCTGTCAAATCATTTTCTGTCAATACCTTCAACGCTTGACAATGCTTCGTCTGAGGTGTTTAATTGAAATGTCGAAAAACGTAGAAAAAAAGATGGGATAAAACGAAAATGAAGAAAATCCTCTCAAAAATAATCCGCCGCATAGACCAGGCCATTGCGGGTACTATAGGCGCACAGCTTTTTATTTTTGCCCTAGCTGTTGTTTCCTTGTTTATTATCCTGTTTGTTGTTTCCGCCGTCCTTTATCCTGCTGAGGGCGGAATAGATGTCCGGTTCTGGACGGTGATGAATAATTTTCTTGATGTGGGTGGTTATGAGGAAACTTCCGGCGTAAGCCCCATTTTGATTTTTATCGTTAATATATGCGGCATGGTATTTATGGGTGGCCTGCTCGTTTCAGTTTTAACGAACATCATTACGCGCCGCATTGAACGGGTGCAGGAAGGGGAAGTGTATTATCAGTTTAAAGATCACGTCATTATCATCGGCTATGATAAAATCTGCGCCGGTTTAATCGCCGGTCTTGCGGATAAAGGCTGCGGGGAGATTGTCCTCCAGACAGTCAGGAATGTCCCGGAAGTGCGTCACGAATTATTTACCGAATTAAGTAAAGAATTATACCACAAAATAACCATTGTCAGCGGCAACAGGACTTCTGCGGAAGATATAAAAAAACTCCGCCTGTGCGCCTGTACGGAAATTTTTCTTTTCGGCGAGCAGGGCGAGGACGACCGGGATTCCCGGAATATCGAATGTTTAAAATTATTGGCTGCTGAACTTGCCGGAACTAACAAAATTGATAAGGTACGCTGCCATGTGCTTTTCTACAGGCAGGCGACTTTTGTAGTTTTCCAGCAGCAGGACATCCCGGAGATACGGGAGCACATCGAGTTTATCCCCTTTAACTTCTGCGATCACTGGGCAAAGAAAGTGTTTGCCGACTGCGAATACAGCGCTCGAATTTCATCAAAAGGCATTGGCTATCCGTAAAGAAGTTCTCGGGGAAAATCACCCTGATACGGCAGCCGGCTATAACTATACTGGCGTTGATTATTCAAAACTCGGCAACAAAGAAAAATCGCTGGAATTTTATCAAAAGGCATTGGTTGTCCGTGAAGAAATTCTCGGGAAAAATCACCGTGATACTGCCACCATCTATAGCAACATTGGCAATGTTTATAAGAATATGGACGATTATTCAAAAGCGCTTGAATTCCATCAAAAGGCATTGGCTGTCCGTAAAGAAGTTCTCGGGGAAAAACATCGTGATACGGTCAAAAGCTATAATAATATTGCCGGTATTTATTCAAAGCTTGGCGATAAAGAAAAAGCGCTGGAATTTTATCAAACGGCATTGGTTATCCGTGAAGAAATTCTTGGGGGAAAACATCTTGATACTGCCAAAAGCTATAACAGCATCGGCAATGCTTATTATGCTATGGAAGATTATCCCAACGCGCTGGAATTTTATCAAAAGGCATTAGCTGTCCGTGAAGAAGTTCTCGGGAAAAATCACCGTGATACTGCCACCATCTATAGCAACATTGGCAATGTTTATAAGAATATGGACGATTATTCAAAAGCGCTTGAATTTCATCAAAAGGCACTGGCTATTCGTAAAGAAGTCCTCGGGGAAAATCATCCTGATACTGTCAAAAGCTATAACAACGTTAGCAGTATTACTTCAAATCCCGGTATCAAGAAAAAGGAACATTCGTTTTTCATAAAGCTTTTGTTGTCCGTACTGAAGTTGCTGGGGAAAATCATCCTGATAGTGCCTATTGTTATAGTAGCACTGGTGATGATTATTAAAGAACTGATAAAAAAGATAAAGCACAAGTAAAGAGCAGTGTGCATTCAAAACTCGGCAATCAACAACCTCGCCCTAAAGGGACGAGGTAGGTTGTTCTTATAAGGTATTGCATTCGGGGTTTAATACCCTGATATTTTTACCAACATCTTTTAGCCCAAGTTTTGCTGAAACTGCATGGCCGCCGGGAGAAACAATTTATGTCAATTACGCTATATGCAGGTACTAGCAGACACTATGCGTACGCTTGACTAATTCCTTATCCTGTATGAAAATGCGTATTAAGGAGCTTGAATGACCACTGAGGAAATGCTGCGCCTGAAAGGGACTCACCTTGCACCCTATATGCAGCTTGCCACTGTCCTTATCGGCAAGACCAGGGAGGGCGGCGGCAATATGTTCAGGCATCAGATTGATACTATGGCTGTCCTCATCGACTACGGTTATATTGATTCGGTGCTGCTCAAGGCTTCAATTGTGCACGACGTGATCGAGGATATTCCCGACTTTAACCACAACGTGCTCCTGTCTATCGATTATGAAAGCCACATGGTCTACGATCTGGTGCAGGAAGTAACCCGTATGCCCGGGGAAACCAAGGCCGAATTCCTCACCCGCATTTTTGAATCAGGATCGCCTAACGCCAAGGTGCTCAAGGTAGCGGACAGAATCTCCAACATGATCTCTCTGGGTTTTGTGATCAATATGGAATTTGTCAGCCGTTATACCGATGAGACCGAATGTTATATTTTCCCCATTGCCGAGCTGGTGGATAAATCCATGCTTAAGGAACTGAAAGCGCTGGTAGAATCCCGGCGGAAATATTTGAAGGATTTCGTGAAGACATAAAGACGGGATCACCCATGTGCAAAATTAAAACTATCAGGGTTGAAGATGCGGCAGGCCAGGTGCTCTGCCATGATATGACCCGCATTGTAAAAGGTGAAATGAAAGGCCCCCAATTCCGCAAGGGACACATCATCCGCAAAGAGGACATCCCCATGCTCCTTTCTATGGGCAAAGAGCAGATATACATCTGGGAGAAACCCGAAGGCTATGTCCATGAAGACGAAGTCGCCGAAACGTTAGCCGCCATTTGTCGGGGAGAAAACATACATCAAAAAGGCCCGTCAGAGGGAAAAATAGAGTTCTTTGCCCGGACAGACGGACTTTTTCAATATGATACCGCCATCCTGAACAGCATAAATGAAATAGAAGATATAATTATCGCGGCCAGGCATAACCACAGCGCGGTAAAAGCCGGGGACAAACTCGCCGCCATGAAGGCAATTCCACTGGTAATAGAAGAAGATAAACTACTGCGGGCAAAAACCATAGCAGGAAAAGACCCGCTCATGCATATACTGCCCTACTGTCTCAAAAACGCCGTGATAATTATTACCGGCAATGAAGTTGCCAAAGGGCTTATTACAGATACTTTTGCCCCGGTTCTTGCTGAAAAACTTGGGGCTTATGGAATTTCGGTTATTAAAAATATTATTGTTACCGATGATACAGATCAGATAACGAATGCCATTGCCGAAGCCCGCAGGGGAAAGGCGGATATGATACTCTGTACCGGCGGCATGAGCGTTGATCCCGATGACAATACCCCCGGAGCCATCAAAAAGAGCGGCGCCCTGATCGTTACCCATGGAACGCCGGTAATCCCCGGCGCCATGTTTCTGCTTGCCTACTTTGACGATGGTGTCCCTATCATGGGCATTCCCGGCTGCGTAATGTACACGGCAGCTACGGTGTTCGATGTAATTCTCCCCCGCATAGCCGCAGGCCGGCGGCTGGGCAGGCAGGACTTTACCCGCATGGGAGCAGGCGGCCTTTGCCTATCATGTCCGGTGTGTCATTATCCGATCTGCCCTTTTGGCAAAGCCTTGTAGCTTCACGGCAGGCCGCTTAACAAGACCCTCTAAATCCTGTCCCAGAGCTTCTGCGCCAGTTCCCGCGATTTTGCCATTAGCGCTTCCTCGTCAATATTGAGCAGCATACGATCCTGCATAATTATTTTTCCATTAATGATCGTAGTATCCACATGGCGGCCGGTAATGCCGAACAGAATATGGCTATTAATGGTATTTGCATTAACCGGGGTAGGCCCCTTATAATCAACAATAATAATATCAGCGTAGTGATCCTTTGCGAGAGTTCCCACTTTTCCTTTAATGAAGCGTTCCATTATTTTTTTGTTGTTCTCAAAGAGCATGGCAGGCGGCTCCGCCCATGCAACCGATGGAATTGCCCTGGCGTGCTTGTGAAGTATTGCCGCCGTCTTAAAGGACTCCAGCACATCGGCAGCATAGCCATCGGTTCCCATTCCCACGAGTACGCCTTTTTTAAGCATATCCAGCGCCGGCGAGACTCCCACGGCGTTGCCCATATTGGACTGGGGGTTATGCACAACCGCAACACCGCTTTCTTTAAGCATATCCATTTCTTCTTCTGTTATGTGAATACAATGAACAGCGATAGATTTTTCCGAGAGTACGCCGTATTTATGCAGCCGTTCAATGACCCGCAGACCGTATTTTGAAACAGCGTCAATCACGTCCTCTATGCCCTCGGCGGCGTGAACATGAAAACCAATTCCGGCTGCCGACGCTGCCTCAACGCACTTATTCATTGTTTTCCCGCCTATAGTCATTTGGGCGTGCATTCCGAACAGGGAACCTATCATATCATCGTTTTGTTCTTTGCAGTATTTGGCAAAGTCGATGTTTTCTTTAATACCGGCGGCGGCAATTTGCTCCCCGTCCCGATCAGATGTCTCATAACAGAGGTTGCTGCGTATACCAAAGAGTTTCGCCGTCTCGGCAATTTTGAACAGGCTGCCTTCAACCGCAAAAGGACTGGCATGGTGATCGATTACCGAAGTAACGCCGGAACGGATTTCATCTATCATAGGGCCTATGCAGCTATAATACACATCTTCCAGTGTGAGCTGCTTGTCCAGCCGCCACCAGAGACCGGAAAGCACCTCGCCAAAAGTGGTTGCCGGCTTCCCGCCCAGGTTCATACCCCGCGCAAAGGTGGAATAATAGTGCATATGGGTATTGATAAAACCGGGCATTACCAGCCTTCCATGTGCGTCAATGTATTCGGCATGGGGATACTTTGCGCGTAACACGGAAGTATCCCCCACTTCTTTGATGAGTTTCCCTTCAACAGCCACCGCACCGTCTTCTATAAAGGGACAGGCGACGTCTCTGGTGATTATTTTTCCGTTTCCAATTACAAGCATGGCGTTTTCTCCTCAAGAATTTTTAACCGCAAAGGCGCCGAAGGCGACGAAGGAAAGGAAGAAGAAAAGAAATGGAACTTGGCTATCATCTTCCTTTGTCGCCTTCGGCGCCTTTGCGGTTTTTAATCCGTTTAGTCCATAGATCATAATATTAGATACCCGTATTTCTTTTCGATAGTTTCAATCATGGCAATCCAGCTATTCGGGATGGCATTCTCGCCTTTGCGGTAATTTACTACCGATTTATCTTCCAGACGGATTTTGTACGTATTCACACCGGTTTTAAGAAAGCCCGCATTTTCGCTGTCCGCAAAATCTTCTTCGCTGCTGAATACTGTAAACTTGTCTTTGTAGGGGTTTCCCGCATGGGGGCAGAAGGTGGCGCAGTTTCCACATTCGTTGCACATACGGTCTATGTGTACGATTTGACGGGTAATTGTGCCATTGCCGGGTACCGGTTCAAGTTCCACCATTACATTGGCGCGGTTGGGGCACACATCAACGCATATCTCGCAGAGGGTGTTACACGAAAGGCAGCGGTAGCCGTCGGTGTTGTCCTGTTTTGCTCCGGCGATTATGCCTTTTTTCAGATAAAGATCAGGAAAAGCGCAAGCGGGACCGGCTGGTTCAACAGAAAAATCTTCTTCCAGAGCGAGTTTTTGTAAAATGTCAGCGGCAGCGGCCTTTCCATCCGCAATAGCCTTGACTACCGTAGCGGCGCCGGCCTTGCAGTCGCCGGCTATGTAGACACCGGGGACTGAGCTTTCCCTGTTGGCACTGATTTCAGGGAAGCCTTTGGCGTTAAGCGCAATACCGTTATGCGCAAATGAACCGGTATCAACACGGGCGCCTGTGGCGCCGATCAGGGTATCAAAATTCAATTCCTGTTTCTTGCCGGTTCCCTCGATGCCCCGCCTGCCTGAGGCATCGTAATCGCCAAGGCGCATCACTTCGCAGGTGAGGACGCCGCCTGCCCAGGCTTCAGGGGCCAGCAGTTCCCTGAATTCCACACCGTCAGCAAGTGCCAGTTCCTGCTCCTCGTACTGGGAGGGCATGAACTCTCTGGTTCGGCGGTAGACTATGGTTACGGATTCCACGCCCTTGTTGCGTTTTGCCGCCCTTGCGCAGTCCATAGCCACATCCCCGCCGCCGATCACGGCGACACTTTTCCCCAGTGAAAGGCCGCAGTTGGATTTTTTGGAGTCCTCAAGAAAATGCAGGGCATCAATGATAGTCTCCTGCCCCTGCTTTACAACGGCGGCGCCTTCTTTCCATGCGCCGGTAGCCAAGACGATGTACTCGTGTGTGTTTTTTAATTCAGTAATTGAATATTGTTCCGACGAGTTGAACTTGAATTCCACGCCGATTTTTTCAGCCATCTGAAAATCCCGGTAAATCACCTCATCGGAAATTCTGAACGAGGGGATCACATACTGCACAATGCCGAAGGGGCGATCCCGTTTTTCGTACACGGTCACCGGCACACCGTTTCGCCGTAAAAACACCGCAGCGGCGATACCCGCCGGGCCCGCTCCGATTATCGCGGCGGATTTACCGGTCTTAATATCCGGCGTACGCAGCGAAAACGTAAAAGCTTCCTGGGCCATGTCTGCGGCGATAAGTTTAGCCTTTCTGATCTCCAGCGGGTCTTCGTAATCAAGTCTGGTACACTTGTACTGACACTGATGATCGCAGATAGTTCCGGTAATTGAGGGGGCGGCGTTGTCTTTGGCGATTATTTTGAAAGCCTCGCTATAATTACCTGCAGCCACTGCGGCAAGATAATCGGGAATACGCTGGTGAATGGGACAGCCGCCGTCCATGCAGGGCGCTTTGGCGCAGTCAAACAGGGGCAGGGCGCTTGAAGTTTTGCGCAAGCCCTGTTGGCGGTATTCCTTACGGTAGCGTTCTTGTTTGGGGATGGCTTCGGCAAGAGTGTTCAGCGCCTTGATATTAATAATTGAATTTGCGCCTAACGCCGGTACTTTTTCCGCCAGCGCCGCAAGCTGGGTGAGTCGTTCATAGCCGCCGGGCTTGAGAATAGTGGTCGCTGCTGTTACCGGCCTGATGCCGGTCTCAAGAATAGCCGTTAGATTGAAATAATCGGCGCCGCCGGAATACGAAATGGGAAGCTCGCCGTTAAAAGCCGCTGAAAGTTTTTTCGCCACATTGATCGAAAGGGGAAAAAGGGAACGACCTGACATATACATTTCGGTCCCCGGCAGCTCATTCCGCTTTATCTCCACCGGGAAGGTATTGGTAAGTTTTACCCCAAACGAAATATTTTTTCCCTTTGCCAATGCCATAAGGCGGCGAATCATTTCCACCGCATCGTTAAGTTGCAGGTCATTTTTGAAATGATGGTCGTCAAAGGAAACATAACCATATCCCATTTCGTCTAACAACTTGCGGGCTGTTTCGTAGCCCAGCAGGGTGGGATTGCATTTGATGTAGGTGTGCAGTCCTTTCTCGCCTATCAGATACGCCGCTATTTTTTCAATTTCCTCTCTGGGACAGCCATGAAGAGTGGAGAGGGTAATACCGCCTGAAACTACCGGGGAAATGGCCGTTAGGTCTTGCAGGGTAAAACGTTCAAACGAATCGATGTTAGCCGCAATGTACGAATAACAGCGCTTCCATATTTCCGTATGGGCGGCATTTTTCATTCCTTCAATAAAAGAATCAATCTTCGTCGATTGAATACCTTCAAAACTGTAACCAACGCTCATATTGAAAACAACATCGCCTTTATCGGCAATGTCAAATTCCTTCGCAAATATATGACAGAGAAACCATGCCTTGACATATTCTTCCTGGGCCTCGGCAACAGTCAGCTCGGTAGACCACTCCACATTGTAGCCTTCGTCCATTGCGTTGATGCAGGGCCGGGCAACCGCCTTCCGCAATTCCTCGCCGTCCACGGTCTGCACGGTTTTGAGTTCCATAAAACGGGCGCCGGCAAGATATGCGGCAAGGATATTTTGGGCAAGCTGCGAATTGGGACCGGCTGCGGGACCTATGGGAGAACTGATTTTTGTACCAAAGATTTCAACGCTGCCCGCAGAAACTTGCCCGGCGGCAGGACGGTAAAACTTTTCTTTCCGTATACCAAAAACCGATCCGTGATTTTTGTATTCACCTCTCACCCAATTGACAAGCTCCGAAAGAGGAATGGGCCGCATTATCTCACTCATGGTTTACTCCTTAATAGCAGCAATCACTATTAACTAACCACTATCTTTGTTCCGGTTTTTCCCGCAATGCCGTCTCTGGCTTTGGTAAGCAACGTGATCAGCGCGGCGTGGGGTTCGCTGTGATCACGCGCCGGGGATGATTTGACAAAGGCTATAGACGCCTGAACCTTGGGAAGCATTGAGCCTTTGGCAAATTGATTCTCGGCGATGTACTTTTCCGCCTCTGCAATCGTCAGGGTATCCAGCCACTTTTGATCCGGTTTGCCAAAGTTAATCGCAACTTTTTCAACAGCGGTCAGGATGATGAGCATATCCGCGCCGATAAGCTCGGCAAGTTTGGCGGCGGAAAAATCCTTGTCGATTACCGCATTCATGCCCCGATACTGGCCGTCCTTCATCGCCACGGGAATTCCGCCGCCGCCCGCCGCAATGGGGATCTGCCCCGCCGTCAGCATGGCCTTAACGGTCTCGGCCTCAATGATGTTCACCGGCCTGGGGGAGGCCGCCACCTGCCGCCACCCGCGCCCCGCGTCTTCCATGACGGGGATACCCTGGACTCTCAGCACTTCAGCCGCTTCTTTGGTCATAAAACCGCCAATGGGCTTTGTGGGATTTTCAAAGGCTTTGTCATTGGGATTCACTTCAACCTGGGTGATGATGGCAGCGACCGGATTCTTCATGCCCCGCCGGTCAAGTTCCATGCGTATAGTGTTCTGCAAATCGTAGCCGATATAACCCTGGCTCAAAGCCACACAGACCGACATGGGCAACACCGGAAAGTGCCGGTCAGCCCTGGCGGCGGTCTCGAAAGCGGTTTCAATCATCCCCACCTGGGGGCCGTTGCCGTGAACTATCACGATCTCGTGGCCCTCTTCAACCAGATCAACAATGGCGGCGGCGGTCACTTGAGCCGCAGCCATCTGCTCTCTCAGGTTATCCCCAAGGGCGTTACCTCCCAGAGCAATAACGATTCGCTTTTTCATACATGCTCCTGCATGATTGCCCCTGCAATGATTGCTCCTGCATGATTGCTCCTGCAATAATTTCACCTAACAAAAATGACGGGGAAAATTCCGGGCTATCAGGTTCGACAGGGTTTCCTGGGGGCATTTTATCTTTGCAAGGAAGATCATGGCGGCGATAATGTAGGGTTTGTGGCTCGCTTCCTTGTAAAGGGGAAGGCGGTAGCGCTCGAACACCGATGCGGCAACCTCGCCTTCTTTGCAGCTAACGCCTGAAATATCAGCCGGGAGACAGTGGAGGTACAGAGCCTTGCCCTCTTTGGTGGCCTTCATCAGATCCTCAGTACATTCCCAATCCTTGTGTTTGGCGTTCTGGGCGAGAAGATCCTTTTCCAGCGCCTTGATACCATCAAAGTCGCCGTTACCGTACAGATCGGTACGCTTCTCCATAGCGGCAAAGGGCGCCCAGCTCTTGGGGTACACAATGTCGGCATTCTGGAAAGCCTCTTTCATGGAATTGGACTTGGTGAATTTCCCGCCGCTTAATGCGGCATTTTTCTTTGCCACTTCCTCAACTTCAGGCATTACCTCGTAGCCTTCGGGATGGGCCAGCGCAACTTCCATGCCGAAGCGGGTCATCAGGCCGATGACTCCCTGGGGCACCGACAGGGGCTTTCCGTAAGAAGGAGAATAAGCCCAGGTCATGGCGATTTTCTTTCCTTTGAGTTTATCGATCCCGCCGAAGTGGTGGATGATGTGGTTCATGTCCGCCATAGACTGGGTGGGATGATCAATATCGCACTGGAGGTTTACCAGCGTGGGACACTGCTCCAGATTACCGTCGATGTGGCCTTCCCGCACCGCCCTGGCAACTTCCCGCATATAGGTGTTTCCCTTACCGATGTACATATCATCCCGAATACCGATAACGTCGGCCATAAAGGAGATCATATTAGCGGTTTCCCGCACAGTCTCGCCGTGGGCAATTTGAGACTTCCCCTCATCCAGATCCTGCACCTCAAGGCCCAGCAGATTACAGGCCGAAGCGAAACTGAACCGTGTCCGGGTTGAATTGTCCCGAAACAGCGAGACCCCAAGGCCGCTGTCAAAAATACGCGTGGAGATGTTATTCTCCCGCAGCCAGCGCAAGGCATCCGCCACGGTAAAGGTGGCCAAAATCTCATCGTAAGATTTTTCCCAGGTCAGAAAAAAATCCCCGCCGAACATATCCCTGAAATTGAGTTTATCCAGTCTGGACGTGTACTGATTGATATAAGCCATTTGTTTCTCCTAGATTATTCATGATTTTTTCTTCACCGGCTTCTTCGGACTAAAGTCCTTCTCCAGTTCGCCTGATGTGTAGATGTACGGCATGGCGGCGTAGACTGCGGCGCAGCGGACAAGATCCGCTTTCCAGGTTTTTTCGTTGGGGGCGTGGGCTTGTTCCTCCTTGCCGGGGCCAAAGCCGATGCAGGGGATTTTGTTCCGGCCCATGATGGAAACGCCGTTAGTTGAAAATGTCCACTTGTCTACTTTTGGCTTGCCAAACATTCCCTCGTAGGCTTTCACCATTGCCCTGGTTGGCTTGGCATCTTCGGGGATGACCCAGGTGGGGAAGTAGCAGTCTATCGGATAGACCACGCCGGTGTAGCTGGGCCGGTCGTATTTGTACATGGTAACTTTTGCCTTGTATGCCTTTACTTTGGGCAGGGCGGCGATTTCCTTGAGGGCGCTCTGGTAGGTTTCGCCCCAGGTAAGGCGGCGATCAATGGAAATGGCGCACATATCCGCAACGGCGCAGCGGCTGGGGGAGCTGAAATAGATCTGGGAAACAGCGAGGGTTCCTTTGCCAAGAAAGGGGTCTTTTTTCAGTTTCTTGTTCAGCGCCTTCACCTCGGCAAGAATTTCTCCCATTTTGTAAATGGCGTTGTCTCCACGCTCGGGCGCGGAACCGTGACACGAAATGCCCTTCACCTCGACCCGGATTTCCATGCGCCCCCGCTGCCCCCGGTAGATATTGCCGTTGGTGGGCTCGGTGATCACCACAAACTCAGGCTTGATTTTTTCTTCTTTGATAATGTATTCCCAGCAGAGACCATCGCAATCTTCTTCCTGCACTGTGCCGGTTACCATCACCCGGTACTTGTCGTTTAGCAGCCCCAGGTCTTTCATGATTTTCGCGCCGTAAATCGCAGCCACCGGCCCGCCCAATTGGTCAGATGTGCCGCGGCCGCCGATTTCGGTTTCGGTCTCAAAGCCCTCGTAGGGATCGAATTTCCAGTTGGCCTTGTTGCCAATGCCCACAGTATCAATGTGGCCGTCAAAGGCGATGAGGGTCTTGCCCTTTCCCATATAGCCGATGACGTTGCCCATCTTGTCGATGCCCGTCTCGTCAAAGCCGACTTTTTGCATCTCTTCCACAATGCGGACAGCGGTTTCTTTTTCGCCGCAACTTTCACCGGGAAGGCGCACCAAATCCCGAAGGAACCTGGTCATGTCCGCCTGATAGCCCTGGGCGGCTTTTTTAATCGCAGGAAAGTCAATCATGTTATTACTCCAATTCCGCTATGGCTTCGATTTCTACCAATACGCTTTTGGGAAGCTGTTTTACCGCCACGGTTGAACGGGCGGGCTTGCCGGTAAAATGCTTTGCATAAACTTCGTTAAAGGCGGCAAAATCGCCCATGTCCGCAAGGAAGCAGGTGGTCTTTACCACTTTTACCAGGGAAGAGCCGGCCGCTTCCAGAACGGCCTTGAGGTTTTTGACAACCTGTTCGGTCTGTTCGGCAATGGCGCTTCCCACCACCTCGCCGGTTCCAACCGAAAGCGGAATCTGGCCGGATGTAAACACCAGATTCCCGGATATAAACGCCTGGGAATAAGGCCCGATGGCGGCCGGAGCGCCGCTTGTCTGCACAACTTTCATGATTCTCTCCTAAAAGGCGGCTAGCCGCCACGTCAAATCGAAGTGCTACGAAGTAGCACAATCTCTCCTTCAATTTATTTCAGTATATCAATCAACCAACCCCACCGCAAGCATTAAACTTGACCCACAGAATAAGAACGAAGAATTTTAACCACGAAGAACACCAAGTGCACAAAGAAAAGTCAGAAGAAAAGAATAAACCGCAGAGATCGCATCGAACCTACCGTTCGCGAACGCAGAGGAAAACGCTAAGATTTCAGACTGGACTCTGCGTTCTCAGCGTGCTCCGCGGTTAAAAATTCTTCATTCTTCTTCTCATAGTGAGTATTTTTAAAGGAGAAAATTGCACTTTTTTTGATTTTTATACGGTTTTCAGTTGTTTCATTCGAAAAGATGTGATATATTGTGGGTATGAATATGTTTGGTTACCCCCCCCCCCCCCCATAATGTCCGGTCGGTAACCCCCGGAAACCGGGATGTTTTGGGTTTGCTCCTCGGAGCGGTGGCGCCGCTGTTATTGCTGGTTTTCCTTGCGGGCTGTTCGGATCTGTTTACCAGGGAAGATGAGCTCTTGAGAAAAATTGATGAACAGGTGCGCTGGGACAACGCAGCGCGGCTGTCCATTACCGTGGCAGTGCCCGAGGGCTGGGGTACCAGCCCGCAGCTGGGAACCGGCAGAGCCGGGGACACCCGCAAAGGATTCTCCTTTACTGTGGAGTTTAACCCGAACTCCGCCTGGGGTTTTTCCAGGTGGATTGCCGTCAGAAGCGACGACTATCACGAAGGGGACACGGATCTTTCCAAAGCCTTAGACGGTGAAACCGTGGTCATTACCGAAAGTACTGGCGCGGCAAATGCGCGTATCGCCACTGTTACCATTAACACTACCGAGCCGGTAACGCTGGTGCCCTGGTGCGAGGGACGGCCCCGGATTACCCAGAGCAACCCACCGCTTATCAACACTGGCGTTACCACCAGCAGGGGCCAGCAGATCAAAATATATTTTGCCGTCCCTCTGCTTGACACGGCGGAAAACATCAAATTCGGCGCGGATCATATCGAGATTACCGGCCAGGCCGTTACCTCTACCGGCGATCTTGATGACTCCATTGATCTTACCGGCGTACAGCCTGAGGCGCCCAAATACTTCAATAACCCGGTGTATGAGGCTTCCACTAAATGTATTACCATTACGCCTGACCCGGGCAATCTGCCGCCGGGAGAGATGGTGATCACCGTAACGGTGGGGACTGCTCTGGCGGGGGCTAACGGCAACGGGATGTTGAGCCCGGTGAGTTTTTATTACCGTACCAACACCCTGACGGTACAGAAAACGTATAACGCCGACAATGTAGCGGCTATCCATAACCCGTCTACCGTTAGCAGCGCCGAAGACTTTTTCTACTGGAACAAGGACAAAAACCTTGACCGGCGTCTGCGGAAGAACGGCGATGGCAAATACGAGGTAACGTTGTATTTCAGCGTTTCCCGCAGCAGTCCCGAAGAGATAGCGCAGCCTGAACCCGGCTCCCTGAAAATAGCGGAGGTGGAATACGCGAACCTGGGCGGCGAAGTGGGAGTCTCGCTCATTCGGGAACCAAAGGACTTTCCCGTCATTACGGTTATGGAAAGCGATACCGGTACTGCCGGTTCTTATTACCGGCAAACAAATACCGCTGCCGAAGGTACGCCTTTTTACAAGGCGGTTTATACCTGGGACACGGATCCGGCCCCAGGCATTATCCGGCTGGTGGCGCTGCCGTACCGGAGCGGGGCTGACGCGGTAGATGCCGACACCTGGCAGAACGCCATGGCTGCGGGCCGTTTTGCGGCTGTGGTGATGGACGACCAGGCGCCCAGCGGGAACGCCAGTCTCGCGTTAAGCGGAGAGGCCACGATAACCGGCGGAACGTACAACTATAACACAGACAAAAAAAACCTTAAGATGCAGGCGAATTTTTCAGGTATTGCAGATAACGCCGGTTACGGCATACTGCCAATAGCGGCGTCGATGGACAAACCCTGGACGCGGGACGCCCCGGCTGCTCTGCAATGGCGCTACCGGATTGTTACCGGCTCGATCGTGAATCACACCAGCCACCCCAGCGATAGTGGTTCCTGGTATGCGCTTTCAGTAACCAGCGCGGAGCAGGATTTATCGAATTTAAACGGTACGGCATTGGAGAACGAATCCACTGTGCGGAACGTACAGGTACAATACAAAGACGCTTTGGGGAACATGAGCGGCTGGGAGCCGATGGCTAACATTGTGTATTACACCCTTGCCTTCATACCGGTTACGGTATGGAGCGCAAACTATGACGAAACGGCAAATACCATTACCGTAACCTGGACAACACCTTCTTTGCCTGTGGCAATGACCGGCGTACAAGTTTCGGTAAACGGCGGTACTCCGTTAGATATTACCGACACGGGTATCCATATCATCACCGACGTACCCCGCATTGACGCTTCAGGTGTTAGACAGGGGCAGGCGGTGAGCAGCGTGGCCGGGTACACGGTTACGCTTACGGCGTATAACGACTACGGGAGCGCCGATCCAACAACGGTGAAAATCTGGAACATACCCGGCATGATCGCGAGCGTGAGCAGAAACGGCGAAGGCCAGCTTATCGAAGACCGGCTTATCGAAATTCCCAACGGAACTGATTTGACAAAAATAGGGAACGCTGCAAACGCCGCTACCCATCCCCTTTCGGGCAAATACGTGCTCACCGATGACATCACCCTTTCCGGCACATGGACGCCTGTCGGTACGAACACCAGCCCCTTTCAGGGCAAGTTCTACGGCAACGAGCATACAGTTACCATTACCGGCACGATGACCGCAGTGGACAGCGGGCTGTTCGGCGTGGTGGGAGATAACGCACTAGTACGGGACTTGACGGTGCAATACGGCACAGGAAGTGCAATTAACATTACCGCTCCGAACGGAACACGATTCGGCGGCATTGCCGGAAGAATGGAAGAAAATGCCAGCTTTGAAAATGTACTGGTAAAAGGCGCGGCAAACATTAATAGCTCCGGAACTGCCTCCGCCTTTTTTGGCGGCCTTGCGGGACGTATGACCGGTACTTCAAGCATATACAACGCTTACGGCGGCCTTAAACTTAATATACAAAAAACCGACAACAGTTCCCTTTATTTGGGCGGCATTACCGGATGCATAGGTCTTCCTTCAGGCTCTACCAGCGCTGTCGGCGCTGCTGTCAGGGCGGAAAATATAACCGTTACAGGAGACATCATCGGCGGCAGCGAACTGGCCAACCTGCTTGGGCCAGGCGCTACAGGCTTTGATGGTGTCCACACCGGACTTAAAGTGGGCGGGCTGGTTGGGCATATAGTCGGGGTGGGGGATGGAGACTTGCGCGCCGTTCTGGACAACTGCCGCTACCGCGAAGGACGTATCGAGATATGGAGCAGCAACGCCGCGTTAAATATGGGCGGCGCGATAGGAAGCGTTTACGAGTACGCGACTATTTCCCATTGTTCTTCGGAAGGAGACATTTCCGTAACAAGAGCCGACCTCTACAGAACCTATGTTGGCGGCTTTATCGGCGACTTCTGGAGTAACGGGTCAATAATAAACTGTTACAGCGAAAACAATGTTACCTCAAGCAATACCGCAAACCCTGGCAACTTTATAGCTTATACCGGAGGTTTTGCCGGGCGCCTGGCCGCCGACATCAGTTACTGTTATGCAAAAGGGAATGTGACCAGAAACGGGCTTGGGGCAGGTTATATTGGCGGTTTCGCGGGCGATTTCACTGACGGCGCTTCCGCATCGTACTGTTACGCCGCCGGAAATGTAATTGGGGATGCCGCCGGCGATGGAACTAATCCACGCGCTTTTTTCGCCGGAGGATTTGCCGGCAGACTTTCCGCAGGGTCGGTAATCTCTGATAGCTATGCTCTCGGCAATGTGTCCACAACGTCAAGAGGGAGTGATAATGCGGGTGGTTTGGTGGGACTGATTTTAGCATCCAGCAGCATAAATCATTGTTTTGCTGCCGGCAGCGTTGCCGTTAATGGTACCAGCGGTAGCGCTATCTACACCGGCGGCCTGGTGGGTAATGCCAGTTCCTCGCCTATTACCAACAGCGCAGCCCTTGGCGCAAGCGTTACCGCAACCAGCAGCGGTACAAGAAACATCGGGCGGGTTTACGGCGCTGGAAGCGGCACAAATACCAACAACTATGCGTACAGCGGTATGAACATCTTCAACAACAGCACCACCCCCAGCGACATTACCGACGGCGCGCATAATAACCAGCACGGCGCGGACGAATTTAACAAGTTCTTTGACCCACAGTTCTGGCGGAATATCCCCGGTATCGGCGTTCTTGGTTTCGATATTGCCCACTGGGATTTCTCCACCGTGTGGTCACGGGGCTACCCCATTCTGCGCGGTGTTGACGACGCAGGTCTGCTTGGCGGTCAAGATACGGCGAAGGAGTGGTGGCAGTAATCATAAGTATCCAAAAGGTGCCATCGCCAGCAAAGCTGGCGGCACTGAATTTGGACTGTGTCAAAATGACCCAAGTTGAGTGCCGGGCACCATATGCGTTTACTGCTATTCGGGAGGGCAGAGCCATGATGCGGGGGGAAATCCCGGCAAATAGGTATCATACTATTGAAGAAATGTTGGCAGATCTGAAGAGATAGTCCATGTTTGAACCTGTCTAGCGGCAGCGAGTTGGTTATTACCAACAACGGAAAGCCCACCGCTGGAACATGAGGGCTTGTCTGTAGTCCCCACGCCCTTGACAATGGAGTTTGCAGACGAAAATGACGGCTTGACTTCGCAAGCTTACGCATTTTACGAAACGGCAAAACACTGTAACGCCCGCCTTATCACCGACAATATAAGGCATTTTCCTAAAGATGGCACTGCGGTACTGCCGAGAGAGTTTTTAGAGGAGTAAACGCCTATGGCGCCAGTCACCGTTTTGGTTTACCACGGGGGATAGCGCAGTAGACCGGAGCGAGGAGCGAAGCGACGAGTGAGGACTATGGAGCGTAAGGGGGGCGACGGAAAAGGCGGCGGTATGCCGGGAAAAGCATGGCCGCTAGCCCCCCTTTAATTATTCACCTAATATTTTTCTTCCAGCAGGCTTGGCAATCTGTTGGGCCATATACACTTGTTGCCTGACGTCTGTACGTTTCCATTGTAGAGAAATAGCAACCTGGCGCCTTTGCATTTACCCTGTGTTGACAATGGATACCCATTGGGATATATTTATATAAAGTATCATTTTATACAGGAGGCGTTATGGGAGAATCAAGACTTAGCGTCCGGGTTGATGAACGAACAAAAAGAAAGGCCGAAAAGGTTTTTCAGAAACTCGGGTTAAATTTGAGCGCCGGAATTAGTATTTACCTGAACAGGGTTGCCCTGCAGCAAGCCATACCGTTTCCCTTATCCCTGCAAAAAACAGCAAAGCAGGCATTTCTGCTGGAAAATAGCGCAAAAGAGGCAGTTCAGCAAGCGGTAGACGAAAAAGAATTAAAAGGGTTGCCGGTTGCGCTGTATGACTCTGCGCTAAAGCGCCCGTATCTGAAATATCCCAATGGCAAAAAAGAGTATAGCCTTGCAGACTGAGCCTGGAATACTTGTCATTGCGGGACCAAATGGTTCCGGCAAAAGCACCATAACCCAAAAGCTTGAAAAAATTGGCATATATATTAACGCAGACGATATTCGTAAACACCGGGGATGTACTGAATTGAAAGCCGCAGAAGAAGCGGAACAAATCAGAGAACAGTACCTAAAGGAAAAACAGAGCTTCTCTTTTGAAACAGTTCTATCAACGGGCCGGAATATCCATCTGCTTGAGAGAGCAAAAAAAGCTGGGTATTACATCAAATGTGTTTTTGTATTGACCACCAATGCGGAACTCAACGTCTTTCGGGTTAAAAGCAGAGTATCAAGCGGTGGTCACAATGTACCGGTAGAAAAAATACGAAGCCGATATAAAAAATCGCTAAAAAATATACCAAACATACTTGCATTGTGTGATGAATGTTACATTATTGATAACACCGAGGAACCTGTTGTTGTTTTTGCGGCAAACGGCGCTGAACAGATTATCACGGAAAACCGCTTCTGGTCACGGAAAAGAATTCAGGTGCTGATTGAGGAAAAATAGGATTTCAAAATTAATAGCAGACATCTTTTTGTAGGAGGAAAAAGTAAATGCAGGAGCCCCTGTCTTGAATGCGCCGGTTTTTTGTATTATAATCTTGGCAGTTGGAGGAAACCAATTATGAAATTGAGATATACCTACTGGAAAGATGGAGATTGGTTTTCAGGGTTTCTGGATGAATTTCCCGGATGGTGGACGCAGGGAAAAAACACCGGGGAACTTGAGGAAATGCTGCTTGACCTCTACGATTTGTGCGATGATGAGGAAAGCATAAATTCGGCGAAAACCGCTTCTGCTGAAGTCCCCGATGTTGTTTCTCATGGTTTCTTGAAAATTCCTGTCGCTGTACCCGCATGAAAAATTATCAAAAATCTCTCATAGAGAAAAGATATCTCCGTTTTGGTTTACCACGGGGATAGCGCAAACGAATAAAATGTATCTTCCATTGGAAGTTTGGCCCGGAGTTTGCCGTCTTTCGCGTAATAGGCCCCGGCAATGGCGGGTGTTACCGGAATGGTGGCAAGCTCCCCTACCCCCTTTGCGCCGTAGGCCAGGGGCGAAGGATTTTTTGGCTTTATAAAAATAATTTCCATAGGCGGCGCCTCAGTGGCGCGGATCAGTCCCAGGGTTCCGTACTTCGCCCTGGGGTAGCCCCCTTCTATTGGGAAGTCCTCGGTAAGGGCGTAACCCATTCCCATAAGAAGCCCGCCCTCGATCTGCCCCTCCGCTGATTTGGGGTTCACCACCAAGCCGATGTCGTAAGCGGCGATAAGTTTCTCCACCCTGCCCTCAGCGTCAAGGATCGCCACCGTGGCGGCGTAACCGTAGGAGATGTGGCTTACCGGGTTGGGCTTGTCGCTGCCCAGGGGATCGGTAAGACCGGAGTATTCGCCGTAGAATTCCTGTCCTTCAAGGCGGGAAAGATCGCCCCCTGCCGCGCCCAGCGCCTCTTTCAGTTTAAGCGCCGCCTGCCGGGTGGCCTCGCCGGTGAAGACCGTTTGCCGGGAAGCGGTGGTTGTTCCCGAATTGGGAGTGCGCCTCGTGTCGGGCGGCTCCGCAATAAAACACCCGGGGGGAAGGCCCAGGGTTTCACAGGCGATCTGGGTTGTCACCGTGGCAAGACCCTGGCCTATGCAGGCGGCGCTGGTTCTGATGTGCACCTTCCCCTGCTCTACCGAAAAAATACAACGACCCACATCGGGAATACCTACGCCTATCCCGGAATTTTTTAAGGCACAGGCAATGCCAACGTGCTTGCCTTTTGCCCTGGCTTTTTCGTAAATGTCTTTTACCGCGAGAAGGCAGGCTTCCAGTTCCACATCGGCGCCGGCGATCTGGCCATTGGGCAGGGACTGGCCGGGACGTATGGCGTTGCGAAAACGGATTTCCCAGGGAGTAATGCCAACCATTTCAGCTAACAGATTAAGATTGCTCTCGGTGGCGAAACAGCTCTGGGGTACGCCGAAGCCCCGGAACGCGCCGCCTGGGATATTGTTGGTGTAGACCGCCTTGCCGTCAATGTCGATTATCTGGTAGTTGTAAGGCCCGGCGGCGTGGGTGCAGGCGCGCTGCAGTACCGGCCCGCCCAGGCTGGCGTATGCGCCGGTATCGGAAACCAGAGTTGCCTTCATGGCGGTAAGTTTGCCGTTTTCATCGCAGCCGGTGGTAAATTCCATTTCCATAGCGTGGCGTTTGGGATGCAGGTTGATGCTCTCCTGCCGGGAAAGGAGCACCTTCACCGGCTTTTTGAGAATCCATGCGGCAAGGCAGGCGTGGTGCTGAACGCTCATGTCTTCCTTGCCGCCAAAACCGCCGCCCACCAGTTGGCTCATGACGTGTAATTTTTCAGGCGGAATTCCCAGCATACGGGAACACTCCCGCTGTTCGTCGTAAATGCTCTGCCCGGCGGAATACAGGGCCAGCCCGTCTGCGCCTTCAGGTCTTGCAATAGCGCACTCAGGCTCCATAAAGGCGTGTTCGGTAAAGGGAACGACATAGCGGCGGGTTACTACATATTTCGATTTTGACAAAACCTCATCGGCATTTCCCCGGACCAGATGTTCGTGGGAGAGGATGTTATTTTCTTTATCATGGATAAGCGGCGCGTTAGACGCCATTGCATCCTGAGGGCTGCACAACGGTTCCATCACTTCATAATCAATATGAATCAGGGCCTTCACTTCCTCAAGGCTTTCCTGTTTTTTGCAAACCGCCAGCGCCAGCGCATCGCCGATAAAGCGGGTAATTCCCCCTTCGGCTATCATCACATCGTAGTCGGAGAGAAAAGCCAGATGGCCTATTTTTATATTACCCGGCACGTCCTTCGCGGTAAGCACCGCAACGCAGTCAGGATGGGCCAGCGCCGCAGACGTATCAATTTTTAACACACGAGCGCGGGGATAGGCGGAACGAAGCGCCGAGGCGTGGAGCATGTGCCCCTGCGGGCCATCTCCCTGCGGGCCATCATCGAACTCCAGATCGTCAACGTATTTTCCTGTGCCCAGAGTTTTTGCCTCCGCATCCACCCGGTGCATATTCTCGCCCAGGAGACCGCTAAAGCGCTGGCCGGGAACCGGGGCATTATCAGCGAACAACCAGGCGGCAATCTGAATCGCTTCGACTATTTTTTTATAGCCCGTGCAGCGGCATATATTGGAACGAATCGCCTTGCGGATAAGGTCTTCATCGGGATTATTGTTGATATCAAGTAAAGCCTTTGCACTTAACACCATGCCGGGAATGCAAAAACCGCACTGCACAGCGCCGGCCTCGGCAAAGGCGAAGGCATAAACTTCCTGCTCCCGCCGCGAAAGGCCCTCAAGGGTAACAATGTTTTCCCCTTCGACTCTACTTAATGGAGTAACGCAGGAGCGGATCGGCTTGCCGCCTACCAGCACCGTGCAGGCGCCGCAGGCCCCGGAGCCGCAGCCGTTCTTGGCGGCGGTCAGGCGGAGTTCATTCCGCAAAAAATCAAGGAGTTTTGTATCAGCCCTGCCCCGCGCCGGCTTTCCGTTTACCGTAAAAGCGGCGGTTTTGGGCGTATTCTGCCCCTGTTCCATATAAACTTTAGTTTAGTGTATCACTGTATTTTTGTACAGTTAATGGAATATTCACAACGCCACTTCCCCAAAAGGCGGCGCCTCTTCAAGCACCCTGGCAATGACGCGGTGCTCCGGCAGCAGCAGATCCGGGTCGCTTTCCAGGATGGCGAAGGCGTCGACACGGGCGCGGGCAAGTTCTTGCGCGTCACGGATGGGGTTTGCCATGCCCAGATTGAGGTAGCCGGATTGTTCGATACCGGCGATCTGGCCGGGGCCCCGGAGTTTCAGATCTTCCTCGGCAATGACAAAGCCGTCTGAGTTTTCCAGCATTACCTTGAGCCTTGCCTTTCCGTCCTCGGTGAGTTCGTCTGAATACACAAGGAAGCAGTAAGACTGATCCTGGCCGCGCCCCACCCTGCCCCGGAGCTGGTGCAGGGCGGAAAGGCCGAAGCGTTCGGCGTGTTCAATGACCATGCAGCTTGCATTGGGCACATCCACCCCCACTTCTACCACGCTGGTAGCAACAAGGATTTTTATTTCACCCGAACGGAAGCTGTCCATAGTCAGGCGCTTTTTTTCTTCATCGAGTTTTGAGTGCACCAGCGCCAGGGGACAGCCGGGGAAAACCTGATCGGCAAGGCGTTCCGCCATTGAGACCGCCGCTTTAAGCTGCGACGAATCTTTCGGGTCCGCCTCGTCGCCTCCCTCAATTAAAGGATAGACAAAATATGCCTGACGCCCGGCGGCGAGTTCGTTACGCACAAAATCGTACACCTTGCCCTCGTTGGATTCCTTTGCCAGGTGTGTTTTAACCGGCTTCCTGCCCGGCGGCAAATCCCTGATTACCGAAACATCCATGTCGCCAAAAACCGTCAGCGCCAAAGTCCGGGGAATAGGCGTGGCGCTCATCATCAGGAGGTCAGGCTGATCGCCCTTTGCCATAATGAGTGACCGCTGCGTTACGCCAAACCGGTGTTGCTCATCTATCACCACGAGCCGCAGATTTTTGTACGCCACATCCCGTGAAAAAAGCGCATGAGTCCCCACGACAATATCAATTTCACCTGACGCAAGACTCCGCAGCAGCTCCTTTCTCCCCGCAGCCTTAATATTCCCGGTGAGGAAGGCAATACGCAGCCCCAGGGGTTCCAGCAACCGCGCCGCATTCTCCGCGTGCTGCCGCGCAAGCAATTCCGTAGGCGCCATAATCGCCGCCTGCCCCCCATCTTCAACAGCCCGCAATGCCGCCAAAAAAGACACCAATGTTTTCCCTGACCCCACATCCCCCTGCAAAAGTCGTGCCATAGGCACGTGTGCCATGGGAACGTGCGCCATATCACCGTTAATCTCCGCCACCGCCCCCTGCTGTCCGGGTGTAAGCGAAAAAGGCAATCGCTCCAAAAGCCGTTGTTGTAAGACATTATTCACAACACCGCTTTCAGTAACAACACCCGCCCCCTCGCCCCCCCTTATTCCTTCTTCCTTATTCCTTACATTTCCCCCTCTCCGTTCAATCGCCCGCTTACCGACCATCACCTCCAGATAAAAAAGTTCCTCATAAATAAGCGTCTTCTTCGCTTTCTCCAATTCTTCCGCCGAATCGGGGAAATGTACCGCCTTAATCCCTGCTTTTTTCGCAAACAGATTATCCCGCTCAACAATTTCATCGGGGAGTTCGTTCTCCAGAGCGGAGGCGTATTGTTCAAGGGCGCGTGAGGTGAAACGGCGGAGCATTGCCTGGGTCAGACCGGCGCTCAGGGGGTACACCGGCAGAATACGGCCAAAGCCGGCAACCTGGCCGGGAACGGCGGGCTCGGTTTCAAAGGCGCTTGATTGAATATCGCCGTATTTGAAATAAAAGCGACCCCACAGCCGGTAGCGGCTGCCCTGGAGAAGCTGCTTTTCAAGCCAGGGACGGTTAAAGCAGAGCAGTACCGCCCTGCCGCTTTCGTCTTCCACGTGGACTTTGAGGGTTCTCATTCTGCCAAAGCCTATCCAGTCATGGGCAATCACCGTAATTTCGGTGCAGACCCTGGCGCGCTGAAATTCTTTGATAGGGACTTTTTGGCTGCGGTCTTCCCAGTCCCGGGGGTAGTGGCAAAGGAGACCCGCTACGGTGTGTATCCCCAGCCGGGCAAGCTTGGGTACCACAGCGGGGCCTATGCCCCGGATGGCGGTTAACGGCGAGACCAGGGAACGGAGAAACATATTACACAGGAAGCTTGAGCAGCAGGCCCGCAAGCAGCCTTATTGCGAATCTGCCGCCTGTCCAGATTACAGCTAACGCGGCGGCTGCGGTGATTATTCCGGTAAGATAGTTGACTATACGTTTGCCGAAAATGATCCGGTTGATACGGTAGAGCAGGGGCTGGGAGATGGTGTCGATAATGCGCCAGAAAGGACTGTAAATGTTGCGGTTGGTCATGTAGGCGATAAAACGCAGCGCCACAACAATAAAACAAAAGCCGACAATGAAGGAAATTGCCGACCAGATCGCCAAAACGGTAACAGCCAGAATTATTCCCAGGCTGAATCTGCCCTGGCGGGCAATAGTGGTGCAGATGCTCTGTACCAGGGAAAGGGCGGCCATTGCGGCGATAGGCGAAAGATCCAAAAAGCCAATCCGTAAACCAAGGGTACGGCGCCACCATTCAAGATAGGGATCGGTAATGCTGACCAAAAGCTCTGCGGGCCTGCCGTAGTAGTTGCCGTGGCCAAACCAGGTGAGTATTATTCGGACAAAAATAAGCAGCGAGTAGATACCTGCAATGCCCGCCAGAATATTCATTATAGTAGTCATTATTCCCTCCATGCCTCGGCAACAACATCACAGCTTTTAAGGATCGCCAGGGATTCGCCTGTTGATGCCACGCCTATTCCCGTAACAGTACGAATCACCTTTTCGCCGCCGCCAACCTGCATATGAATATACACCGGGTAGTCGCCGGGGTTCCCCGCCAGATAATCCCGCAGGGGAAAGAGATTTTCGTCCCGGCTGGCGGCTTCCTGCCTCAGCTTGATATGGATGCCCCGCCCACTGTCTGCTGCGCCATTGCTTGCTGCGCCGCTGCCGGAAACATTATCGGGTTGGGGCTCATTATCAACCTGTGACACGTTATCGTCAAACTGCCGCTCATTTTCGATATTTGGTCCGTTACCGGCGGCCACCAGTTTATCATATTTACTTTTAAGCCGCTTGATACTCAACATGGTGTCCGGGTAAAACGCATAACGGTTTTTAAAAGAATCTTTTTTAATTTTACCCCTGAGGGCGGTAATGCTGTTCTCTTCCAGTTTGTCCTGCAGCTCAGTCCATGCCTTGGGAAAAATCGTGACACCGATTTCACCGTTATAATCGGCCAGGGATGCGTAGGCCATGTCGTTTCCCTTTTGGGTTTGGAAAGGCCGCAGATCCTTTAAAATGCCAACAAGGAGGTATTCCTCTTTTGGGTCGGTTTTTTCGGGATGGGAAATATTCAGCTCCACCTCCCCTTTCCACACGGCGCGGTATTCGTCCATCTGCCGGGTAAGGGCCTCTTCTTTTGCAAGCAGGGTTTCCGCATCGGCGGGGGCGACGCACTCTTCGGCCACAAAGCTGTGGCGGTCTTTGTCTTCCTGATACTCAATTTTTCCCCTGACTATGGCGACCTGATCTTCCTCAATTTTGTCCTGACAGATTTCCCAGGCTTTGGGGAAGAAAGTCATTTCGATTTCGCCGTTGTAATCAGCCAGAGTGGTAAAAGCCATTTTGCCGCTTTTAGTGGGAATGACTTTAACCGACTTTACCATTCCCACCAGGATACAGGCGCCGGGAATCAGATTTTCCGGTTGGCTCAAATCGGCCTTGACTGCCCGCTGCCAGAGCTCCCGGTATTCGTCCATAGGGTGGCCGGAAAAATAAAAACCGATTAATTGTTTTTCTATTTTCAGTTTTTCAAGACGGCTCATCTCCGGGAAATTCTCAAATACAAAATCAGAGGCTGTTGTTTCACCGGCATCCTCAAAAAGATTCGACTGGCCGAACTTTTTATCTTCTTTGCCCTTCTGCACATACTCCACCGCCCGCTCAAGATTGCCCTGAAGGGTTTCGCGGCTCACGCCAAAGCGGTCAAAAGCGCCGGTCTGTATGAGCCGCTCAATAACGCTCTTGCCCACAGCCTTAATGTCCACCCGGTTGAGAAAATCCATAAAGTCTTTGTAGGGGCCTTCCTGCCTGCAATTCACGATTTCTTCGGCAGCGCCGGAGCCCAGACCCTTGATTCCCAAAAAGCCAAAAACGATACGTCCTTCCACTACGGTAAAAAGTTTATCCGAGCGGTTTACATCCGGCGGGTCAATGGCAAGTCCCATCCTGCGGGCTTCGTCGATACAGTTCGAAAGCTTGTTCTTGTCGGCGCTGTTAATTTCGTTGGTAAGGGTGGCGGCCATAAACTCCGCAGGAAAGTTGGCCTTAAGGTAGGCAGTGTGATAGGCCACCACCGAATAGGCTGCGGCGTGGCTCTTGTTAAAACCATAGCCCGCAAAGGGAACCAGCATATCGTAGATTGCGCCGGCCTTGGATTCCGAGTATCCCTGCTGCTTCGCCCCGGCAAGAAAGGGAATTTTTTCCTTGTCGAGAATTTCCTTTTTCTTTTTTCCCATTGCGCGGCGGAGCAGGTCCGCCTGTCCCATGCTGTAACCGGCGATAATACGGGCCACCTGCATAACCTGTTCCTGATACACGATGACGCCGTAGGTTTCCTTGAGAACATCTTCAAGTTTGGAATCAGGGTAGCTGATTGCCTGGCGGCCGTTTTTGGATTCGATGTACTGGGGGATATTATCCATAGGGCCGGGGCGGTACAGGGAGTTGAGGGCGATAAGGTCTTCGATGGAATTCGGTCTGGCCTGCTTGAGTATATTTTGCATACCCTCGGATTCAAACTGGAAAACTTCAAAGCTCTTTCCTTCACCTAACATTTTGAAGGTGGCCGGGTCATCTTCCGGTATGGTTTCTATACTGAAAGCAGCGTATTCCCCGCCCCGGCGCCAGGGGTATGGATTGCGGCGGCGGATCAATTCTTCGGTGTGTTTGATCACATCCAGGGTTTTAAGGCCCAGGAAATCCATCTTCACCAGGCCGCAGTTTTCCAGGAAATTCATGCTGTACTGGGTGGCAATGCCACCTGGCTTGCCGGTTTTGGAGTCCTCCCGTTCCTGATAGAGGGGCACAAAGTTGTGCAGCGCCGATTTGCCGATTACCACACCGGCAGCGTGTATACTGGAATGGCGATGCAGACCCTCAAGTTTTTTTGCCAGGGTAAAAAGTTCGGCATAACGGGGATCCTTTTCATAATCCCGCAGTTTCTGCTCACCTTTAATGGCTTTTTGCAGATTTATCTTGGGGTCCCTGGGGATAAGTTTGGTGAGCATATCTGATTCGGGAATCGGTATGCTCAATGCCCGGGCCACATCTTTGATAACCGCTTTTGCCCCCAGGGTTCCAAAGGTGATGATCTGCCCTACCCGCTCCTTGCCGTATTTTTCGGTAACGTATTTGATCACCTCCTCACGGCCGTCGTTGGCAAAGTCAATGTCAAAGTCGGGCATGGAGATCCGCTCCGGGTTAAGGAAGCGCTCAAAGAGGAGCTTGTACTTGAGGGGATCGATGTCGGTGATACGCAGGGCGTAGGCTACGATGGAACCGGCGCCGGAACCCCGGCCGGGGCCTACGGGAATATCGTGGGTCTTTGCCCAGTTGATAAAGTCCTCCACGATGAGGAAGTAGCCGGTAAAGCCCATGGTGATAATGGTATTCAGTTCGTATTCCAGCCGCTTTTGTATCTCATCCCATTGCCCGCCGCCGGCGGCTTTGTCCGCTGCCGCTTTCTCCTTGGCGTAACGCTTGGCAATCCCCTCTGTCGCAAGATGACGAAGGTAAGCATCGGCGTTGTCAAAATTTGCGGGAATGGGAAAGTCCGGCAAAAATTGGGGCAGATCCTTGACTTCTATTCTGGGGACATCCGCAACGCAGCGCCCGGCAATGCGTACCGTGTTGGCAATAGCCTCAGGGTATTCAGGAAAAAGGGCGGCCATCTCGTCGCCGCTTTTCAGGTAGAACTGATCGCCGTAATACTTTTTCCGTTTTTCCTCGGTACGGGGTTTTCCGGTGCCTATGCAGAGGAGTATGTCATGGGCTACATAATCTTCCTGGTCAAGGTAGTGCACGTCGTTAGTGGCAACCAGGGGGATGCCGGTCTTGCGGGAAATCTCAACAATGGCCTTGTTGATGTCCCGCTGGGAAAGGGCGCCCCGCAGCGTTTCGGCGGGAATGCCGTGATCCTGAATCTCCAGATAAAAATTCGGGTTTCCCTGTTCATCTTCGCCAAAAAGCTCCCGGTAATAGCGGGCTTTTTGTTCGGCCTCGTCAATTTTTCCCGCCTGGATAAGTTTGGGTATCTCCCCGGAAACGCAGGCCGAAAGGGCAATGAGACCGCCGTGGTATTGGGCCAATAGCTCCTCATCGATTCGGGGCCGGTAGTAAAAACCTTCGGTATAGGCAAAGGAGCAAAGTTTGACCAGATTGAGGTAACCCTCCCTGTTTGCAGCCAAAAGTACCAGATGGTAGTATTTATTGTCACTTTCGGCGCCTTTTTTCTCAAAACGGGAGCCAGGGGACACATACACCTCGCAGCCGATGATGGGTTTGACGGGATTTTTGCGTTTTTCGTGATTCCCCTCGGCATTAACGGTTTCCCCGCAGGCGGCCAGAAATTCCATAGCCCCGAACATATTGCCGTGATCGGTCAGGGCCAGATGTGTCATTCCCAAGGCCTCCGCCCTGTCCGCCAGAGCCATAACCGAGACTGCGGCGTCTTGCAGGGAAAAGTCTGAATGAACATGGAGATGAATAAATTCCGTCATAGTTTGCAATATTACCGGGAAAATCCCGTATCCGCAAGATCAAAAATACTTTTCGTGCACCAGGCTTTCGTGTATTATATTATAAGGAGTGGATTGTGAAACAGTATATTCAGCCCTTTATCAAAGTATGTACCAATGTATTTCGGGATCTTATAGGCCAGGAACTCAAGGCGGAACTACCCTATTTTATTAACAAAGACGAGGAGCACGAATGGGATGTCTCGGCGATTATCGGCCTTACCGGGGAAGCCCGGGGGGCAGTGGTTATCTCCATGAAGGGAGCCCTGGCAGTGAAGCTCACCGGCATACTGACCGGAAAAGAGCACAATACCATGGATAACGAAGTGGTAGACGCCATCGGTGAAATAGTCAATATAATCGCCGGAAACGTTAAACAGGAACTGGAAGGTGCTTTTAAACTGGTGATATCCCTGCCGACGATTGTAAAAGGCAAAGAGCATACCATCGCCTGGCCTAACAGCCATGCGCGAATTATATGTATTCCCTTTACCATTTTTAACGTCGAAACCTTTGGCCTTGCGGTGGCTCTGGAAGCGGCTAAATAATGGGAGTCAATGCCTCGGCAGGTAATTCCAGGGGGATGGTGATAATAAAACTGGTACCCTTTTCCGGCTCGGAACGGATTTTTATTGAGCCCTGCAGCTCCTTGACCCGGTCCCTTACCAGGCTCAGACCCACTCCACGGCCGGCGTACATATCCGCATTTTCAACAGTGCTGAATCCCGGCATAAACAAGGCCTGAATCAAATAATCCCTGTTGGCGGCTTCGTTTGGATTGTGAATCAATCCCTGTTTTTGGGCCTGCTCCCTGACCCGGTCATAATCAATACCCCTGCCATCATCGTCCACTTTTAAATATGCCTTGTTATCTTTATGCCAGATCGAAAAGCTGATATCGCCCAATGAATATTTGCCCGTGCGCAGCCGCTCAGCAGGGGTTTCAATACCGTGGTAGACTGCGTTCCGAACCAGTTGAGTAAGCACTTCCTTGATAACCCGCCGGGGACCATGTGTCAGTACATTTTTATCGATATTTCCTTTGACCAGCCTGACGTTTTTATTCAGCGCTGAGCGCGCCTTTGCGCAAACTCTATTGAGGGTTTCAAATAGAATGTCCACCTCCTGGCTGTTATCTCTCACACCTTGCCTGAAATTTTCTATTTTTGTAACAGCCTGCTTGAGCTGGTCTTTTTCCTTCATCACCTGTTCAAGATCCAGAATGATGCCCAGAATACCATCAAAAGGAACTTCCGGTTGTTCCTGCAACTTCTTTATTGTGGTTTCCAGTTTATGCAGCCTGCTGCTGAAATTTTCCAGATTCAGAATCAGGGCATTTGATTTAATCGCGTGTATAGATTGATAAATTTCCACCAGTACTTTCTGGGGAGAAATTTTGCGGTTTCTCAATGTTTTGTTGATCTCGTCAAATTCAAATTCCGCTTCTTCTATAAAATCATCAAGAACCCGGGGATTGAGCTGAATTACCTGGAAAATGGAGCGCATTTCTTTTTCCCGCGTATCCTCCGCTTCCTTAAGCTGCTTCGATAGTTCCACCTCTGCGGTAATGTCCTCCAGGGTACCCAGTACAAGCACCGTATTTCGTTGCCATTCAACCAGAGCAAAGGTGCTGCGGAGACTTTTCCCTTCTCCGGTTTCGGCGCTGATATACGAAAATTCGTTGATAGGGTTGATATCTGCCAGCATCTTTTCATCATAGGCGCGCTTGAAAACCATCTCAAAATAGTCTGTAAGCCCCTGTATCTCGCGGCCATTAAGCGAGGCGGATAAAATATCCGTAAAACGCTTACCCTGTAATTCGGGAATTGACAAAATCTTTTCCAGCGCTTTTGAGTAGGCCCCCTGGATTATCAGATTACTATCTATCAGGAAAAGACCGTACTTGAGGTTATCCTGCATGGCCGTAGCCCGTTCCAGATCCTGCTGCAGGGCCAGAGCGTGCCGGGTAAGACTGTTGGAGGTAAGGTAGATGATCCCCGCCGCAAACGCGCCGGCAATAGCGATAAAAATAATCGAAAACTGGAAAAGCGAATAAATCGGCGCCATCACGGTTGCCAGTGGGATAAGGGTGATAACTGACCAGGTGGAACTATTGGTTCCAAGATTAAAAGGGTAGCTTATTAACCATTGCTCTTTTGTTCTTAGGACAGCAGGCTCAGAGGTATTAATAGAATTTAAGATAGTCTGTATAAAGGAGCGTTGAAAATCAGGAGCGATTATTCCCCGGGCTTCAGACATCAATATATTATGCCCCCGGAACTGCCTGTCATAATACGCCGCTATGGTACCATCATTAGAGATCAGCAGGAGCCGACCAGACTGGAGAGGTTTGAGGGAATCTACCAAGATCTGCAATTGTTCCAGATTAACGGTAATACCCACAAAACCAAGCGCAACAGAATTCACCATAATGGGAACCCGCAAATCAACTACAAAGTCCTCCCTGTTGGCTATTTTTCTGGCCACAGGGTTGGTGAGAGTCTCATTAACATAGGACACCCAGTTTTCTTCGCGCAAAAGATTTTTATATTCCGGAAATGCCCTCATCTCCAGGTAGCCGTTCTCCCGTGTAAAACCGGTAATATACTGGCCGCTTGCATCAGTTCCTGCGGTATTGGCATACCTGGCATCCCTTTCGTCCAGGGCATTTGGCTGCCAAATGGTATAAATACTCACCAGGCTGCTATTTGAGATAATAATGTCTTCCATAAGATCGTTAAAGGAGCTGCGCCTCTGGTTAACATCCATAGTCTGATAAGTCTCCATTGCTTGAGATACTCCATAGGCAATGCCAAAATAGGTAAAGTATAGGGACTGGATTTCTAACGCTGTTTTCCCGGTAAGGCTGACCAGGTTTTCTTCTACGGTCTGCCTATGCATATAGCCTGCCCTGGTGAGCAATACCACAACAATAACCGCGATGAGCAGGATGGTAACCAATGCGTTGATAACGGTAATCCGGTATTTTTGATCCCAGCCTGTTTTTACCATGTTAAAAATCCGCAGCTTGCCCGTCATATTATTCCTCTTACTTCTAAGCCCCAAGTCTAAAAGGCCCAAATTTTTGGATTTAAGTACCAATATTATAATAATAGTCATAAAATAAATCAATGAAATCTTTTCATTGAAAAAAGCTACTTTTTTGTAAGAATTGGAGGTGGAAACTACCTTTATGTAATCACTGATAGGGGAACACTACAGATATTTTCTTTATTTTATCGCCGAAAATGCTGAAAATATCGGTCTGTTTCGACAAAAATACTAAAAACCTACGTTTCCATCAATCTTGGCACAATTCTTGCTATACTATTTGATACATTATTTTCATTATTATTTTTATTCTATGGAGGTTTTATGATGAGTTGCTGCGGTGATGAATGTGCATGTGGTTCAAAAATTGATTTTACCAAGACGCCGGTTGAGGAAATATACGGCACCAATAGTTTTTCCAATGCGCTGATGCGGGAAAAGCTGCCCAAAAATATTTACCGGGAAGTGGTGGCGGTTCAGAACGGCGAAAAAGAGCTGACCGCAGAAGTGGCGGAAGTGGTGGCCGCCGCCATGCGGGACTGGGCCATTGCCAAAGGCGCTTCCCACTATACCCACTGGTTCCACCCCCTTACCGGCCTTACTGCGGAAAAACACGACAGTTTTATTTCGCCCACCGGCGACGGCAGGGTGATTATGGAATTTTCAGGCAAAGAATTGATCAAAGGCGAGCCTGACGCTTCAAGCTTCCCTTCGGGGGGCTTAAGGGCAACTTTTGAGGCCCGGGGTTACACTGCCTGGGACGTAACCAGCCCGGCCTTCCTCAAGCAGGACAAAACCGGGACAACCCTGTGTATACCTACGGCGTTTATTTCCTACTACGGCCAGGCTCTGGACAAAAAGGTGCCGCTCCTCAAATCCATCGACGCCCTTTCCAAACAGGCGCTCCGGGTGCTGCACGCTCTGGGAAATGAGAGCGTCAAACGGGTCATCACCACCGTCGGCCCGGAGCAGGAATATTTTCTGGTTGACAAAGAATTCTACGATCAGCGGCCGGACCTTATGCTTACAGGCCGGACCGTTTTTGGCGCCTTACCCGCAAAGGGTCAGGAAATGGAAGACCATTACTTTGGCGCCATTAAAGAGCGGGTCGCGGACTTTATGCGGGAGCTCAACTTTGAATTGTGGAAGGTGGGTATTCCCGCCAAGACCCAGCACAACGAAGTTGCGCCTAACCAGTTCGAAATTGCGCCTATCTATACCAACAGTACCGCCGCGGTAGATTCCAACCAGGTGGTAATGGAAACCATACGCAGTCTGGCGCGCCGCCACGGCATGGAAGGGCTGCTCCACGAGAAACCCTTTGCCGGCGTTAACGGATCCGGCAAGCACAACAACTGGTCAATAGCTACCGATGACGGGGTCAACCTCTTTGAGCCCGGTGAAAACCCCGAATCCAACGCCCGTTTCCTGCTCTTTGCCTCGGCGGTGGTAGAAGCAGTTGATCGTTATGCGCTATTGATCCGTTCCGCAGTGGCCACTTCGGGCAACGATCACCGGCTGGGCGCCAACGAGGCCCCCCCGGCCATTGTGTCAATTTTCTTCGGCGGCCCCCTCACCGAAATCCTTGATAATATCGCCGAAGGTAAATCCGGCGGCAAATCCGCATCCGGAGCACAGATAAAACTGGGCGTTACCAGCCTGCCCAATCTGCCCAAAGATGTTTCAGACCGCAACCGTACCAGCCCTTTTGCCTTTACCGGCAACAAGTTTGAGTTCCGCATGGTCGGCTCTTCCCAATCTATCGCCACTCCCAACACCTACCTCAATGTGGCGGTTGCCCAGGTGCTCTCCGAGTTTGCCGACAAACTGGAATCGCTTCCTGCAGGAAGCGCAGTCTCAAACAAGAACGAAGCCATTCAGGATATCATCAAGGAATCTTACGGCAAGCATCGCCGGGTGGTGTTCAATGGCAACGGCTATTCCGAAGAATGGGTACATGAAGCCGAGCGCCGGGGCCTGCCCAATGTAAAGAACGCGGTGGACGCCCTCTCGGTACTTACCCGCAGCGAAACCATTTCCCTGTTTGAGACCCACAAAGTGCTCACCAAGGAAGAAATGGAAAGCCGCTATCATATCTACCTGGAAAAATACTCCAAGCAGATCAACATTGAAGCCGGCGTTACCATCGATCTTGCCCAGCGCTACATCTTCCCGGCAGTTACCGCTTACGCCAGCTCCCTTGCCGGCGACGCCTCTTCGTTGGCCGCCATCGGCGCCGCCAGCGCCCCCCAGGAAAAGCGGGCCAAGCGCATCGCCGAGATTCTCGCCGAGTTGTACGACGACATCGCCAAACTGGAAACCGTTCTTGCCGAAGCCCAGGGCATTGAGGACGTCCCCGCCCAGGCTAAAGCCTACTTTGAAAAAGTCCGGCCCGCCATGGACCTAATCCGTACAAAGGTGGACAGCCTGGAAAAAATGGTCGCCAAAGACGCCTGGCCCCTGCCGGGTTACGAGGAGCTGCTGTTTAAGCTGTAATTTTGTTAATTGCAAATGCACCGCAATGCATGGCATAATTCATTTAGAAACAAACGAGGAGTTATGCCATGCAAAATTTTGAATACTGCAATCGCACTAAAATTATTTTTGGTAAAGGAACCGAAAACCAGATTGGCGATGAGACCGCTCAATATGCAAAAAGCGGCTCGCCATTCCGGATACTGCTGCACCATTCAGGTGGTTCCGCAGTCCGTTCAGGATTGATAGACAGAGTCAAAGAAAGCCTGAAAAAAGCCGGTCTTGAATGGGTGGAACTTGACGGCGTGCAGCCCAATCCCCGGCTTTCCCTGGTGTATAAAGGTATTGAGATTGTTAAAAAGGAAAAACTTGAATTCATACTCGCCGTGGGCGGCGGTTCGGTAATCGATTCCGCCAAGGCTATTGCTATGGGCGCCCTGTTCAACGGCGATGTATGGGACATTTATGAACGGAAAGCCGCCCCAACCCAGGCTCTGCCGGTTGCCACTATCGTAACTATTCCCGCAGCAGGCAGCGAATCCAGCATCAGCTCGGTCATAACCGATGAGCGGGGCCCCTGGAAGCGGGGCGCCAATTATGAGTACATACGTCCGGTGTTTTCTATTCTGAATCCCGAGCTGACCTATACCCTGCCGCCTTATCAAACCGCCTGCGGTATTGCGGATATGCTTGCCCACATCATGGAGCGGTACTTTACCCAGGAGCCTCATGTGGAGCTTACCGATGAACTCTGTGAAGGCGCCATGCGGGCGATTATCCGCAACGCCCGGACTGTTTTTTCCGGTGGTGAAAAAAACTACGACGCCAGGGCAGAGATCATGTGGGCAGGTGCATTGGCGCATAACAACCTCCTCAGTACCGGCCGCATTGGCGACTGGGCCAGCCATGCCATTGGGCATGAGCTTTCTGCCCTTTTCGACCTTGCCCACGGCGCCAGCCTTTCGATTATCTTCCCCGCCTGGATCAAATATAATATTAAGGAAAACACCCCCCGGCTCGCCCGCTTTGCCGCAAAGGTCTGGGGCGTTGACGGCGCCTTCTACGACTACGAACAGGCCGCGCTGGAAGGGGTCTTCCGCATGGAAAATTTCTTCCGTTCCATCGGTCTCCCGGTCAAATTCGCCGACGCAAAACTCGACCCCGGCAAAATAAGCGAGATGGCCAAACGTGCAGTCAATTTCGGCCCGGTAGGAAATTACCAAAAGCTGGACGAAAAAGCCGTAGAAGCGATTTACCGTCTCGCGGCGGAGTGAGGGGGCTGCGCTTTTGCCGGCGGCGCTTCTCATTTTTACGGAATTATGGTAGTATGTGCAAGTATTGGGCTGCTAGGCCGGGATGATGGAATGGTAGACATCGGGGACTTAAAATCCCCTCCCCGCAAGGGGGTACGAGTTCGAGTCTCGTTCCCGGCAAAAAAGGGAAAAGCGTACTGAAGACTTATAATCCTCGGCAAAGAATCGCGGCCCGTTAAGGGGCGTAGGATCAAAAATGCAACACGCCGTAGCGCCAGAAAATGCTACTACGTACACATAAGCGGACCAGCTTTAGCTGGGCCGTGCGCGGGGCCGCAAGGCCGTATGAGTTCGAGTCTCATCGCCGGCAAAGAATCCCCTGTAAAGTTTCCCCCTCATAAGACAGATAATTAAGGGGGGGTATATCATCAAAAAGTTCATCATTTTTTGTTCGCTGCTGGCGCTGGCCGCGGCGTTATTTGCGGTTGAAGAGACCGTGGGATTCCGCGATTTTCCCTGGGGAACCAGCATGGAAGAATTTACCGTCAGGATGGGCAAGCAACCTATTTCCCGTGAAGAGGTAGACGGTCTTGTTTCACTGGCCTACGAGAACATCGAAGTTTCCGGTTTTACAACTTATATGATAGTGTATTTCTCAAAAACCGGCCTTGAGGGAGGAACTTACTATTTCCTTACCAAGGACCTGGATGAGCTGATGAAATGCTATCTGGATATACAAAAGCAGTTGGTAAACCAGTATGGCCCAACGGTACTTATGGACGGGATCATCAGGGAAATGCGGCCCTACGAAACTTCATGGAACCTTGAGAGCGGCTATATCTACCTTAAAGTCAATACCCGCAAAAACGAACCGGTTACGCTCTGGTATTCTTCGCCGGCGCTGACCAAAAGACTCCTGGGCTCCTGATACCCGACAGACTTTTAACTGGAGTTACACGACATTTCTTAGCCCGACTTTGTCGTCGCAGGCTTTCATTCTGCGGACTAATATCGATATCAACTCCCGGCCTTCCAAAATCATTGGAATTACTTTGTGGACATAAGTTTTGACAAAAATAATTTACGGCCGTTGATTTTGCCGGAGACGCCAAACTTCCGGTAGATATTGGTAATATGAAAACCAATTGAGCTTTCGGAAACAAAAAGCCGGGCGGCTATCTCGGCATTGGAAAGGCCGGCAACAATAAGGCGGGCTACTTCCTTCTCCCGGTCCGTCAGGTCGTGGGCCCTGAATACAGTCTCCCGTGCGACATCCGGGTTTTCGGCGGTTTCAAGCAGGGCGCTTTTTTCCGCAAGCTCCCGGTTCAGTCTGTTATAGCGCCTGGTCAGCATAACTGCCATTGTCAATACAAAGATGCACAGCGTATAACGGTTAAAGCCCTGGGGATAATGAAAGAACATGGCATTGATAATATCAACGATGGCGCTCAGTATAAAAAGACTCACCCCCAGGAGAAGGTTTCCCGAATACGTGTCCCAAATAGCGGCGCCAAACTTTTTCCCCACGCGTACTTCCCGCACAAAAGGCAGAAGTACATTGTGTATCAAAATCCACAGCAGGCTCACAATGCCCAGTATTTGCCAGACAATCAGGGCATCGCTCCCGTAGGAGTGGACAAGGAAAAGCTGGGATACTGCCAGAAAGGCGAAAAGACCTGAGTATATTTTGGTTACCCATTGAATAGACCCCAGGCAGAGTATTTCCGTATAAGCGCCCAGGGCGGGTATGGCCAGGAAAATGAAAAAGAATTCCAGCTTGACCACGATCCAGGTGTCGGGGATAAGCTGATAGATGTTATGGGTACGGGCAAGGTAATAGAGACCCATAAACAGGGAAAAAATACCGCAAAAGCAGTTATAACGGCTTTGCCGGTGCAGGGCAAAAATCAGAAAGTGGTAAATTCCCGCCAGTACAAATATCCCGGCAAGGAACATTACCAGAATTTCGCTGTTTTTGCTGCTTATATACTCATAATCCGCCAGGTAATACGGCGAGGAATACTGGAAGCCGACAGTCTGATCCGTGGGGTCGCCTACAATGTGAAATACGAGAAGATTATTGTCGCTCTCCCTCCAATTAAGCAGGGTACGATCTATGGGGAAAAACACATCCCGCTGGCTATGGTGTTGTTGGATACGTCGAGCCGCAGGTTCGCGAACCTGCTTGTCGTCACGGTGCATTTCCCAGCGAACCAGGACACCGTTAAGATAAATTTGCCAATTATCGCCAATAGCCGCCAGGTACAGGCCGGGGAAATTTAACGGCGGACTTTCCATCACAAAGGGAATAACAATAGTCCATTCCTGCTCCGGTCTTCCAAAAGGCGAAAGAAAAGCCCGTTTGGGCAGACTGGGCTGCTCTTGCAGACCTGGAACCTTCAATTTACTGATAATGATATTAGTCCACTGCGTGAATTCCTGCCAGGAACCGTCCTGTAAATCCGGTGTTTCCATGTCGGCAGGGTTAAAACCCGCCTTGAGGTACAGCGGGTAATCCTGCAGATTTACATAAAACGATGTCTCCGCTGCCCATACACTTATAGAAAATGTGAGGATAAACAAAATAACGGCGGCTCTTTTCATCATATTTTCTTAGTGAGTGTATTAGGCACTCTGAGTGAACTATTATACCTGAAATAATGTTGTATTTCAAGTGGTGGTGGAAACGCCGTTTTTGGGGTTAAATCCCGATTAAACAGGGGTACCTGGGATTATCTACAGGTACAAAATTCATCTTTTTTGTACGATTTAGAATTATTACCAGGTTAAAAAATCATCACAAACATGGTATGTATATATTCATAAGCTGCTGACTTACAATTGGGGTCTACATGTGGAAATTGTATAAAAAGGATTTATATCTAATGAAAAGGCGAATTGTACCATTATGTTGTTTTCTTGCGCTGTTTGCCCTTGCTGCGGAAACGCGGCTTGCGGCCCTGGACTTTTTTCTCCGTCCCCAGGGCTTTGTGTTTATCCCGTCAGGCGAAGGCAATGTCGCCGCCGACGGCAATCCCCGGTACGCGCTGGGATTTGGCGGCGGCCTGGCCGCAGAACTGGATTTTGCCAGTATCTGGTCAAATCCGCTGGGCTTGAGCTATTCCCTGGGGCTTGAGGGACGCTTCCATTCCCAGGCCATGCAAAGTGGTGAAGCGGAGCCGGTGCAGATACTTGCAGGCGGCGGCGTAGTGGGCCTTGGCTGGTATCCGTTATCGCGGCTGTTTACCCGGCTGGACATCGTAGGCGGAATGTACTCCCCCGGCCAGGGCGGGAACACGGGTCTCTGGTGGCGGGGCGGCGGCGAGGCCGGTTTCCGTATAACGCCGATGTTCACGGTTGCCGTGAACGCGGGCTGGAAACAGTATCAAAGCGGGGAAAACCTGTTCAATACCGGGCTGTACGCCGGTCTTACTTTACATTTAACCCTTGAAACGGGAACCAAAACGAATAGTGAGGGGGCAAGCGCCGCCCTTGCCCAGGACGATGCCGTGTACCCGGTATTGGGCTCCCTGTACCAGCAGTACCCGGTGGGCGCCTTGACCATACGGAACCACGAGAACGCGGAAATCCGCGACGTGCGGGTGTCTTTCCGCGCCGGTGATTACACCGCCTCGGAGTTTGCCTGCGGGGGCGTTCCGCTCATTGCCAAAGGCCGCAGCGCGGAGCTGTCCCTGCTGGCGGACTTTTCGCCGGCGATACTGCGCTTTGCCGACCGCGGCCGGATTCTGGGCGAAGTGATAATCCGCTACCGGTTTTTGGGGCAGGAGCGGCAATCGGTCCAGACCGTGAGCGTGGCGGTGTATAACCACAACACCTTTCCGGCAGGCGATACGGCCGCCCTGGGGGCCTTTGTGTCACCGACCTCGCCTGAAGTGCTGGAATATACCAAATACGTTATGGGGCTTGCCCGGGCCGGCCGCCGCACGGGGCTGAACCAGCAGATGGAATTCGGCGTATGGCTTTTTGAGGGGCTGCGCTCCCTGCTGGTTATGCGCAATGAACAGACTGAGGGAGCGGAGCAATCCGCCGCGGCGGAGACGGCGCAGTTCCCCGCCCAGACCCTGTCCTACTCCTCCGGCTCACCATTGGATATAGCGCTGCTGTACGCGGCCAGTCTGGAATCCGGCGGGATACGGGCGGGATTGATCTTTTTGCCCGGCGGCGATATTCTTGCGGCCTTTGACCTGGGTATCGGCACAGACGACGCGGCAACCTCGGCGCTGTTTAACGGCCCGGACAAGCTGCTGCTGCTGGACGGCGAAGTGTGGCTGCCGGTTGCGGTGTCCCGCATGAGCGACGGCTTTACCGCGGCCTGGCAGGAAGGTATCAGGCGGATAGACGCCCTGCTTGCCGCAACTGACGGGGAAGAAACGGCGGACATGGTCCTCATTGAGGACGCCTGGGCAAATTACCCGCCGGCGCCGTTCCCGGCAATGGGGATGATTATCGCCCAGCCGGAACCAAAGGCCCTGTCACAAGCCGCCGCCGCAGTGATGCAGGACTATATTACAAGCGAGTTTACGCCCAAGCTGGCGGCGCTGCAAACCCAGTTACGCGCAAATCCCACGGCGTCTCTGTATAACCAGCTTGGCAACCTGTACCTGCGCTCCGGCCAGTCAGGCGACGCCAAAGCTGCCTACGAGCGGGCCGCCGGCATGGGCAGCATCGGGGCCATGACCAACCGGGGCAATATGGCGCTGAACGAGAACGATAACGCCGTAGCGGAACGCTGGTTCAGGCAGGCCCTTTCCCGTGAGCCGGAAAACAAAGCGGCATTAAAGGGAATGGAAACAGTGGAAGCGCGAAGGTAATAGAACGTATGGTGAACCGTTGGTTCACATTTTAAGTAAACCGGCGGCTAAAGAGCCGCCAAAAGCAGAGGACACAATGAAAAGGATAGTAGTATTCGTAATGATGGGAATGGTCATGGCAGCGGCGGCTTTCGCGCAAAGCGCCGCCGGGGAAAGCTTCACCGTGCAGGAAGTGAAGGGCCGGGTAGAGCGGGAAGTGAGCGCCGGCAATTTTGCACCGGTACAGGCCGGCGATACGCTTGCCGCCGGGGCGGTGCTGAAAACCGGCGTCGGTTCGTCCCTTACCCTCAAGTCAGGGGACAAGGTGTACAAAATCTCCGGAGTAAACACCGGGAAAAAAGTCGCCGAACTGGTCTCCGGCAGCGGATCGGGTATTCAGATTTCGGGCCGTGCGGTACAGACCAACACCGATGAAGTGGGCAGAACTACCAGCCGGATAGGCACCGCTTCCGCCCGGGCTGCTAACTCCAGTGAGGACGCGGATCTTGCCGAGTGATATATTTCAGCCAGCACGGGTAAACTTCGTTGCCGGTTCGGTCATCGTCGTGGAAGGCAAGAACACCAGCCGGTTTTTTATCATACAGCGGGGCAAGGTACAGATAAAGCGTGAAATTGACGCGCTTATCGAGGAAAAGAATACCATTGCCGGTCCCGGGGATATCATCGGCGCAGTGTCGGCAATGGCGGCGTACAGCTTCATCGAAACCCTCATCGCCGTTACTGACGTTACCCTGCTTGCGGTGGAACGGGATCAGTACCCGGCGCTCATCCGGGACAATACCGCCATTGCGGTCAAAATTATCCAGCAGTTTTCCCAACGCCTGCGCTCGTTAGACACCATGCTTTCGCGCCGCACCCTTTCGGCCGCCGCCGGCAATGACGCCACCCATATTCTGCAAGTGGCCGATTACTATAACGGGCAGAAAAAATACAACCTCGCCTTTTACGCGTACCAGCGGTACGCCGCCCATTGCCCCAACGCGGGAAATCTGGCGGAGATTAAACAGAAGATGATGAAGATAGCTCCCCAGGTGAAAGTACAACGGCCGGTATATCCGCCGGATCAGATGGCGCGCAAGTACCCCAAGGACTGCCTGATCTGTGCCGAAGGTGAAACCGGGGACGAACTGTACATCATTCAGGAAGGGAGGGTAAACATCACCAAGATTGTTGACAATCAGGAGATGGTGCTGGCGGTGCTCAAAAAAGGTGGCATCTTCGGCGAGATGGCCTTGCTGGAAGACAAGCCCCGGGCCGCCACCGCCGAGGTTTCCGAAGACTGCTCGGTGCTGGCGATAAACCGCAAAAACTTTGAGGCCGTCAGTATCGCCAACCCCGAAATAGTCTCACGCCTGACCTCCGCGATGGCGGAACGCATCTGGGTCATCTACAAACAGATTGCCACCACATTAATAGAAAACCCCCTGGGCCGCATGTACAGCGCCCTGCTGGTACAGCTTGAAAAGGACAGAGTCGCGGTGAACACCAACCAGAGCCACCAGTGCGGCTTTGGCTTTAAGGAGCTGTCCGGCATGGCCGGTATACCCGCCGCCGAAGGCGAGTTACATTCAAAGAAAATGCTCCTGACCAAACGCATCACACTGGTAAACGGAAAGATTTTTGTTACCGATGCTTCGGAAGCGATGCGGCAGACCGAATATTTCAAGAAGGCGCAGCGGTTAGGCATGGACAGAGGAGACGCGAAGAGATGACGAATAACATAAATAGGACAAACGGTAAAAAAATTGTATGCGCCCTGTTACTCACTATTGCCGCTTTTCCCCTGTTCGCCGAGCATGAGTTCGGTTTTGCCGCGGCGCCGCTGTACGACGCTCCCCTGGGTGTGAAGCATATACAGGGCGGCGTGGGCGCGGAGGCCTCCCTGGACTGGGCGTTTCTGCAGTTTCCCGCAAGCGGCGAACGTGCCCGGCAATTCGGTGCGGGCCTTGCGGCGGGCGGCAGTTTCTCCAGTCTCGCCGCCAGCGCCGGCGGGCCTTTTACCCTCTTTTCAGGCGGCGCCGGCCCCTTTGTACGCTGGCGGCCTTTTGACCGCTGGACGTTCCGCTTTGACACCCGTTTCGGCGCTTACGGTTATCAGTGGGAAGAAGACAGCGGTTCTCGCATGATGACAAACTTCGCCCTGGGCGCCGATTTTCATCTGTCGCCCTATATCTCCATATACGGCCAGGGTGGGTACACCCTGCGTCCCTTTGCGGACGGGCAGCCCCTGAACTCACTCGGCATTGCCCTGGGTGTGCGCCTCAACCTTTCGGAAATTATGACAAGCCGCGCCCGGGTACAGGGTACAAAAACCGAACAGCACCGCGTGTTCCCGGTCTCTTTTGCCTGGTACGAGGAAAACCCCATTGCCGTCGTGCGGATTACCAATGATGAACCCACCGCCATTACCGACATCAGTCTGTCGTTTTTTGTGGACAACTACATGGGACAGCCCGGGGACTTTGCCGTGCTGCCGAGCCTTGCCAGCGGAGAAAGCAGTACCGTGCCGGTAACGGCCCTGTTTAACGAAGCCATGCTGGGCCTGACCGAAAACGTCAGCGCCAACGGCGAGGTACGGATACAGTACCGCAGTCTCGGCGCGAAAAAGGAAACGGTTTTTCCCCTGCAAATGCCCGTTTACCACCGCAACGCCATGAGCTGGGACGACGACCGCCGGGCCGCCTCTTTTGTGTCGCCCCGTGACAGCGCCGCCCGGCTCTTTGCCCTGCGCGTCGCGGCCATCGCGGATAAATCCGCGGCAGACAAGTCTGCGGCAGACAAGTCTGCGGCAGACAAGTCTGAGGCGTCACCGCCGCAAAATGTCCGCTACGCCGCCGCCCTGTTTGAGGCCCTCAGGCTCTACGGCATCAATTACATCATTGACCCAGCGTCATCGTTTGTGGAAATGTCAGATAACGCTTCGGCTCTGGACACCCTGAATTATCCCTACCAGACCCTGAACTACCGGGGCGGCGACTGCGACGACCTTTCTATTTTATTTTGCTCCCTGCTGGAAGTCTTGGGCATCCAGACCGCTTTTATCACCATACCCGGCCATATCTACATGGCCTTTGACTCAGGCGACGACGAATGGGCCGCCGGAAACCGCGACATTATCGAGCTGGAAGGCCGCCGCTGGATACCGGTGGAAATCACCATGCCCGCCGAGGGCTTTACAACGGCCTGGCGCGTGGGCGCCCGGGAATGGCGCACGGCATATGCCGAAAACGCGGCGAAAACAAGCGGCGACGAAGAACCGGCGGCGCGTTTGTATCCCACCCATGAAAGCTGGAAACTCTACCCGCCGGTGAGTGTGGCCGAGTCAAGCGGCCGCCTGCCGGTACTGCCTGCGGAGGAACAAATAAACGCCGCCCTGGCGCGGCAGCAGAAAAATCTTACCGCTGCGGCTCAGGCGAGGTAGGGGGGGTATACGATGATGTTATCAACATATAAAAGGAGACACACTTGAATATGTTTACCCCCCCCCCCCAATAATGACCGGCCGGTAAGCCCTGGAAACCGGGGTGTTTTTGGTTTGTTCCTCGGAGCGGTTATGTCGCTGCTATTGCTGGTTTCCCTTGCGGGCTGTTCGGACCTGTTTAAGGCGGAAGATGCGCTTTTGAAAAAAATTGACGAGCAGGTGCGCTGGGACAATGCGGCGCGGCTGTCCGTTACGGTGGCGGTGCCCGAAGGCTGGGGTACCAGCCCGCAGCTGGGAACCGGACGGGCCGGGGATACCCGCAAAGGGTTCGCCTTTACCGTGGAGTTTAACCCGAACTCCGCCTGGGGTTTTTCCGGGTGGATTGCCGTCAGAAGTGATGACTATCACGAAGGGGACACCGATCCCGACAATGTCTTTGACGACGAAACTGTGGTTATTACCGAAAGTACCGGCGCGGCGAACGCGCGTATTGCCACTGTTACTATAAACACCACCGAGCCGGTAATACTGGTACCCTGGTGCGAGGAGCGGCCGGGGGCTTCGCCGGGATAGTGGTTGTTCCCAGTGCAAACGTGCTTGAAAATTGCTACGCTGCAGGCGAGGTAAAGATAATAAAGACGGCTGCTACTACCGGAATAACCTCCGCCGGGGGGCTGGTGGGTCTCTGGCGGAAGGGTACCATTAAAAACTGCGCCGTACTGGGGGCAAGTGTCGTGGCAACCGGCGGCAGCAGCCCGGCAGCAGGCAGAATTTACGGCAGCTCAGGCGGAGGCTCGGGCTTTGGCAGCGCCATGAATAACTACGGCAACGCGGATATGTATGTGGGAGCAACTAACCCTGTCACAGTTACAGGCAGCACCGATAATAATAACAAGCACGGTGCGGATACCCCCTACACCAACTTTGCAAATGCCTACTGGTGGCGAAGCAGCCCGCAGTTTAACGAAACTAACTGGGACTTCATCAACACCCCGTACAGGTTCCGCCCTGCGGTAAAAGACACGAAAGGCGTGGTGATGATCGGGCAGTGATGGAACCAGGGGTGCCAGGCACTGTTTTGGAAGGGCTAAAGCGCCTGCCGGGCGGTAACTGTTTCCCGGTGCATCTCCCGGTTCAGCATGGAGAGAACCAGGGTGCTTCCCACCGGCAACCGGTAGGGTACGGTGAATTCACCGCCTGAGTATTCCACAGTGATGAGCCGTATACGCTCGCCTGAGGGAAGCAGCGCCTCAAGGCGCACTGCCAGGGGATAGGGGTTTTGCGGTATCGTGTAACGGAACAAATTGAACACTTCGCCTTCGGCAAGATGCTCGGGGATTGTTACCGAAAGGGCTACCACGGTATTGGCCGGGGCTCTGGTATCGGCAGGCGGATTCTGATACACCAGGGCTGCTCCCCTTTCATTCTCACGGGTTTCGCGTAACGAAAACGAAAAATCTATTCCGGTTCTGCCTATCTGTTCCAGTGCCTCCGGGAGGGAAAGCCCCGTCAGTTTGGGCACGGTGATCATGGCGTTTTCCTGGCCCCGGCTTATCACCAGTTCCAGGGTCAGGGGGCCGGAAATGTCCGCGCCGGGTTCGGGCTTTTGGTTCAGGATGGTTCCCGGAGCCTCGGCGGAAAAATCGTACATCAGCGGCTCTTTCAGGGAAAGCAGGGGCGCACCGGAAGCGGCACCAAGGGCCTGTAAATCCATACGCACTTCGTCGATATTTCTGCCTATGTAATTTTCAACTTTATTGATCATCACCCCCTGGCTTACTACCAGGCGAATTCTGCGGCCGGCCTTGACTATGGTTCCCGCTTTGGGTTCCTGCTCCAGAATGATTCCCTTGTCATGGGAAGACTGGGAGTACCTGAGCTGTAGTCTGGGGTAGAGTTCCTTTACCTGCAATTCCAGCAGGGCTTCGGTTAATTCCTTGCCCCTGACATCGGGAATCATGGTCTGCTCCGCGCCCCGTACGGCGATAAAAAAAATCGACATGGCGATGATGCCCACAAAAACCAGAATCCCCGCTGCCATAGAAATAAAGAGTTTCAGATGATTCGCTACATATCCTTCGATTGAATCCAGATTGAATTTGATAAAACCCATACTACCTCTTAACCCAGCCGGGAACCGGCAAAATTCCGGGCGCCGTTCAAAAATGCCCGCCATTCCAGGGCTTTTTTTGTCTGGTACTGAAGCTCTGTCACTGCCAATACCCCTTCTCCAGTTTGTACCAGTATCCCCCGCTGCTTGTCTATGCCCAAAACCAACCCAGCGGTCTCCGACTGCGCTGTGGCGTCCAGCGGCTCGGCTTTCAGTATAAACAACTGCTGCCCGCCGTGTTTGGTCCAGCACAGGGGCCAGGGATCAAAGGCCCGTATCCGGGCGTCAATTTCCCGGGCACTTTTGCTCCAGTCGATAAGCCCCTCTTCCTTGGCAATGAGGGAACAATAACTGGCCTCGCCATGATTCTGCGGCGTACCCCGCAGACTACCCGCCGCAAGTCCTTTCAGCGTCTCAGGCAGCAGTTGCGCGGCCTTTTGCGCCATAATTTCGCCAAGGCTTGCGGTCGTTTCCCGCCCATTTAAAGCAAAGCGCTCCTGTATCAAAATATCGCCGCTGTCCATTTCCGGCGCCAACCGCTGAATACTGATTCCCGTTTCATGGTCACAGTTCAATATAGCCGCCGGAATGGGCGTGGGCCCCCGGTATTGGGGAAGCAGGCTGGGATGTATATTGATCCCCCCCTGGGGAAAAAGGGCCAGAAATTTCGGGCCGAAAATACGGCCGTATGCAAAGGAAACCAGCAGATCCGCCTTGAGCGCCGCAGTCTGCTCCCTCACCTCAGCGTCAAGTTTGGCCGGCTTGAGCACAGGAATACCCTGGGCAAGCCGCTCCGCCGCAGCGCCGATCCCGGTAGGCTCAAGTTTCCCGTGCCGCCCCCTGGCGCTGTCAGGATTGGTAAGCACCCCTGCCAGTTCAAAGCCCGCATTGCTATCTGTGCTGCCGTCGGCGCCGCCGTCGGCGTTGTCATCGGCACCGCCGACGGCATTGCCGTTGGCAGAACCCAGAGCAACAAGCGCTTCCAGAGCGGGAACCGCGATAGCCGGACTCCCCGCGAACAAAACCCTCATCTAAGCCCTGGCCCGTTTTTCAAGTTTTGCCAAAACCCGGTTCCGTTTGGGCTCGGACAGGCGGTCGATAAAAAGCAGCCCCTCAAGGTGATCGTACTCGTGCAAAATGACTCTGGCAAGAATCCCCTCGGTTTCCAGGGTAAAGGGACGGCCCTTTTCGTTCCAAGCCTGAATCTTCACCTTTTTCGGCCTGATCACATCCACCCACACGCCGGGCAGCGAAAGGCAGCCTTCCTCGTATTTTACGGTTTCCTGTGAAGTTTCAAGAATTGAAGGATTGATAAAAACCCTGGGCGCATCCCCCTCGATATGGACTACAAATATCCGTTTTGAAAGGCCAATCTGGGGGCCCGCAAGACCAACGCCTTTTCCGTCCTTAAGGGACTCAATCATTTCCCTGGCGGTCTTTCTCAGGTGATCATCTATATGCGCCACCGGTTCCGCTTTTCGCCGGAGCATTTCACTGCCAAAGGTAATAATCTGCATACGATCAGTGTATAGAAAAGACGCAAAATCTTCAATGAGCCGTCCCGTATCTCCGAGACAGGGCAGCGCTGGCGGGGGCGGATCATGCTGGGGAATACCGCTCCGCAGCCCCCGTACAATCCGCAAGCGGATTGCCTTGGGGTCTGCTCCGCTAAGAACCCCGCAAATGCTCCGCCCCCGCCAGCGCTGCCCTGCCTCGGACATTCAGTGTACTGTGGTGTGCGTTGTACACTTACCCCCCTAAGGCCCCGTGGCGAGGCGGCAGTGCCGGAGCCGGATCGCTGATCATTTGTGGGATTCTTAGCTGGAGGAGACCCGCTTGCGGGGCTCCGTAGGCGGCGTTCCCCAGCCTGATCAGTGCCCTGCCACTGCCGCCTCGCCACGGGGGGATTTATTGATTGACGGTTTTTGCATTTTGCGGAACACTGAACAAACATGAGAGTTTCATCCTTTGGCAAAGGCGTTTTCTTCGCCGCCCTGTCCTATCTGCTGTGGGGCATACTTCCCCTGTATTGGAAGGCGCTGTCGGCGGTAAACTCCCTGCACATCCTCGCTTTCAGGATTATTTTTTCGCTGCTACTGGTGGGCTTCCTGCTCGCAATGCAAAAAAGTACTGCATGGATTGCCTGCTTTAAAGAGAAAAAGAAAGGCGGACTTTTAATTCTGGCGTCTGTTACCATCAGTTTTAACTGGGGACTCTATATCTGGGCGGTTAATTCGGGGCATACCATAGAAACTTCCCTTGGCTATTACATCAATCCCCTGGTTTCGGTGGTGTTCGCCCTGTTGTTTTTTAAAGAGAAGCTGCGACCCTTGCAGTGGGCGGCCTTTGGTATTGCCATGCTGGGCGTACTGATCCTTACGGCGCTTTCAGGCGCCCCGCCCTGGATCTCCCTGGGCCTGGCTTTGAGTTTTGGCCTGTACGGGGTTCTAAAAAAAGTGATAAACATCCCCGCGCTGGAATCGCTGGGCGCCGAAACCCTGGCGGCATCTCCTCTGGGGCTGCTGCTCCTCGTTACGCGCTTTGAAGTTGCACCTAACGGAAAGACAGCGCCCATCTTCGGCTTGCAGGGCATTTCCTATCTGGCGGAGCTTCCGGTCCATTCCTGGCTGCTGCTCCTCTGCTGCGGCGCCATCACCGCCCTACCACTGTATTTTTTTGCCAGAGGTGCACGGCTGCTCCCGCTCTCTACCCTTGGTTTCATTCAGTTTATCTCCCCCACCTTGCAGTTTCTGGCCGGTTTTTTTATCTTTGGCGAATATTTTCCGGTGCAGAACTTTGCCGCCATTGGCTGCATCTGGGGGGCGGCTATTCTGTATATAGTGAGTCAGTTTCAAAAAGAGTGATTTTACTCGCTCCCCAGCAGCAGGGCTGGGGTATGCCCGGCGCTGCCCCGCCGCCTCTCCCCGCTGGTAATAGCGAGTGCATCACTTTATGCTGAAACCCCAACTATCGGTTGTATGCAAAACGGGTTCCCACCGGTAATTCCTGCCAGACCTGATCAACTCCGTCAAGAATCTGTTGGGACAGCTCTGTGCCTTCCAGAATCGAAATATTTTGTTCCAACTGGGAAAGGCGGCTGACTCCGGTGATTATGCTGGTTACCTGATTGAGCGCGGCGCACCACTTCATCGCCAGTTCCAGTATGCTTAAACCGTGCTGCGCCGCAAGCGAAGTTAATTGTTCCACAGCCTTGAAATTGTCATCAGACCAATAACGGTCGTAATACTGCCGGTTGTTTGAAAAGCGGGTATTTTCCGTTGGGCTTCCGGGCTTGTGTTTGCCGGAGAGGAGACCTGCGGCAATAGGGTTATACACAACCAGGGAAAGCTGGTGGTCTTTTACAAAAGGAACAAGCTCCGTCTCTATGCCCCTGGTTAAGGGATTGTACACATTCTGGGTGATGATAGGGGCGCTGAAATTCCGCCTGCCGCAAATAGCGAGTATATCCGCAATTTGCCAGGCTGCGTAGTTGCTGATCCCCACATAGTGTATCTTTCCGGCCCTGACCAGATCCGACATGGTTTCCAGAGTTTCCTCAAGCGAAGTCCGGTAATCAGGGGAATGTAAATAGTAAATATCGATATAATCGGTATCAAGCCGCTGCAAACTCGCGTCAAGGGCTTTGATGATATACCTGCGGCTTAATCCGCAATCATTGGGATCATCCCCCATTTTATTGAACACCTTGGTGGCAAGGATGATCCTTTCCCGGCGGCCCCGTATGCCCTTGCCGGTTACGCGCTCGCTCTCGCCCTGGTTGTACATATCCGCAGTATCAAAAAAATTGATACCATGCTCAAAGGCGTAATCCATTATCGAAAGACTGTCAGCCTCGGAAGTCTGCCCGCCGAACATCATGGTTCCCAGACAGAGCCGGGAAACCTGTATGCCTGTTTTTTCCAAATACTTGTACTGCATATACGTTATGTATCATAATTAATCATGTTTGACTATTGCATAATCATGGCCGGCGGTTCCGGCACCAGACTCTGGCCGGCGAGCAGTTCAGCAAAGCCAAAACAATTTTTGCCGGCAGCAAAAGATGGCAAAGGCAGTTTTTTTTCCCTGGCAGTTGAGCGGGCGCTGGCCCTTGTTAACCCCAAAGACGGCAGGGTGATCATCATCGCAGGAAAATCACATATACCCCATGTAATCGCAGGCTGTGCGAATTTAAACGCAGCCGAAAAAAAACAACTGGCACTGATTCCCGAACCAGAGGCAAAAAATACCGCAGCTGCAATCGCCTGCGCCGTAACCTTCGCCGGTGTAAGCAGCGGCGTCAAACCAGGCGGCGGCCGGGACCGAAACATGATTGTTCTTACGAGCGATCACATTATCCGCCCTCTGGAAATATTTAAATCCAACGCCGCCAATGCCGTGGCTTTTGCCGGACAGGGAAAACTCGCCGTATTCGGTATTCCCCCCGTGCGGCCTGAAACCGGCTACGGTTACATAGAAACCGCAAAGCGCCTAACAGAGGGCGTATACGCCGTGGCCGCCTTTCGGGAAAAACCGGATCTAAAAACAGCAAAACAATTTACCGCGTCAAAACGCTTTTTCTGGAACTCAGGAATGTTCGCTTTTTCCGCAGGCTTCATGGCCGCCGAATTCCGCCGCCTGGCGGGGGATGTGCTCAGTCCTTTTGAAAAACTCAAAGCGCCGGAAGCAAAATCATGGACGATCAGGAAAGGTTTAAAAATACTGAGCGCCTGGGCCGGCCTTGATGCCGCCTACCGCAAAACAAAAGGTATCTCCTTTGACTACGCCATTGCCGAAAAATGCGCCCAAACCGTTATGGTACGCGCCGGTTTTGAGTGGATCGACATTGGCAACTGGGAAGAATACGCAAAATTGTTAGGTGACACCGGCGTGGAAGTATACGGCGGCGAAGATTCCTGTTTTGTGGATTCCAATATTCCCGTAGCATTGGCGGGGGTAGAGGATCTCATCGTGGTGATACGTTCAGGCAAGGACGGTTCCCCGCCTGTAGCGCTTATAACCAAAAAAGGTGAAACCCAGCGGGTGCGGGATGTGGTGGAGCAGATCAGGAAGGCAGGAAGGAAGGAACTGCTGTAAGGAGGGAACACCCAGGACTTCTGCCCCTATAATTATCACCAGTTTCGATATATACTATTTGGAATGGCAAAAACTCTATGTATGATCCTGGCGGTATTTTTTTTCAGCATCATGGGTTGTGCGAAAAGCCCGCAGGAAGCGCGGGGAGAATTGATTGCGGCGCAGCAGCAGGAATACCCCGTTTATACCTCCTACCGCGACATTCCCGGCGTGACGCTGGAAGAAATTGTCGCCGTTGAGGCGTTGCGGGCGCGGATGTTGCCCCCGGCGTCAGGCCCCGCCGGCCGCAATTACTTTGTCTATGCCATGAACCCCTCGTCCGAGGCTTATTACAACGAAAACGGCGATGTCAATGGGTTTTCCGCCCGGTTCTGTAGCTGGCTCACTACGCTGTTCGGCATTCCCTTTAAACCTGCCCTCTACGAATGGGGCGACCTGGTCGACGGCCTGGCTTCCGGCAAGGTTGATTTTTCCGGCGAGCTGACCGCCACCGATGAGCGCCGCGAAAAATATTTTATGACAGAGGCTATCGCCGAGCGCTCAATCAGGTATATGCGCATAACGGGCAGCGAGGATCTTGCGAGGATCGCAAAAAATCGGCCTTTGCGTTATGCCTTCCTTGAGGGCACAACCACATACACCATGGTCATGTCCGCACTGAAGGATCCGGTTGAACCTGTTCTTATTAATGATTACGACACGGCCTACCGGATGATGAAAGACAGCAGCATAGACGCGTTTTTTGATGAAAGCAATGCGGCGGCGGCTTTCGACCAATACCATGACGTGACGGCAACGGACTTCATCCCTTTCCTCTATTCGCAGGTTTCCCTTACAACGCAAAACTCCGATCTTGCGCCGCTCATTTCCATTGTAGACAAGGCCCTGGAAAACGGAGGTGGGCGCTATTTGCTCAGTCTCTACAACCAGGAACAGAGCAGTTATCTGCAACATAAATTTTTTATCCAATTGACTGAAGAAGAAAAGGTGTACATCAGCAATCGCGGGGCATCACCGGTCCCGATTGCGATGGAATATGATAACTACCCGGCCTCTTTCTATAACCCCCGGGAAAAAGAATGGCAGGGCATCGCCATTGACATACTGGCGGAGATAGAAAATCTCACCGGCCTTTCCTTCAAGAGAATCCACGATGAACACCTCGAATGGCCGGAGATTCTGGGAATGTTGGAACGCAATGAGGTCGCTCTGACCGCTGAGCTTATCCCTTCGGAGGAGCGGCAGGGGCTTTTCTTGTGGACCGATGAACCTTATCAAAGGGACCGCTACGCGCTGCTTTCCAGCATCAATTTCAAAGATATAAATACAAACGAGGTACGTTTTGCCAAAGTCGCCCTGATAGAGGGCACCGCCTACACGGAGGTATTCCAGCGATGGTTCCCGAATCACCGCAATACGGTAATATTTACCAGCAATCTGGAAGCCTTTGACGCTTTAATCAAAGGCGAAGTTGATCTGGTCATGGCGACCCATACCCAGCTCCTGGCCATTACCAATTACCTTGAAATGCCGGGTTTTAAGGCAAACATCATTTTCAACCATACCTACGAATCCTCTTTCGGCTTTAACATAAATGAACGTCTCCTCTGTTCCATTATGAGCAAGGCGCAGCGCCTGGTAGACACGAATACGATCTCGGAGCGCTGGGTACGAAAGGTCTTCGACTACCGCAGAAACATGACACAGGCCCAAATACCCTGGCTCATCGGCGCCGCCATACTGCTGTTCTGTGTGCTGGCGCTGCTGTTCATCCTGTTCCTCAGGCGCAGCCAGGAAGGAAAACGGCTTGAGGCAATCGTGCAGGATCGCACCAGGGAGCTTGAGATACAGAAAGAAGCGGCGATGGCTGCTTCAAAATCGAAAAGCGATTTTCTTTCCAATATGAGCCACGAGATACGCACTCCCCTGAATGCCATCATCGGCATGACATCCATAGGCGGGTCCTCTCCCGACCCGGACAGAAAAGATTATGCCTTCGGGAAGATTGCGGATGCCTCCACTCACTTGTTAGGCGTCATCAACGACATACTGGATATGTCAAAAATCGAAGCGAATAAATTTGAACTTTCGTCCTGTGAGTTCAACTTTGAAAAGCTGCTGCAAAAAGTGGCAAATGTGGTAAATTTCCGCATAGAAGAAAAACTTCAGACCTTCGCCGTGCGCCTGGATGATAAAATCCCCACAACGCTGGTGGGCGATGATCAGCGGCTGGCCCAGGTCATTACGAACCTTCTTGGCAATGCCGTAAAGTTCACGCCGGAGCAGGGGGACATTCACCTTAACGCGCATTTTGTCAAAGAGGAAAAGGACCTGTGCACCATCAAAATTGAGGTAATCGATACCGGGATTGGCATAAGCCCGGAACAGCAGTCCCGCCTGTTTACCTCGTTTGAACAGGCCGAAAGCAGCACCTCCCGCAAGTTTGGCGGCACCGGCCTGGGCCTTGCCATATCCAGGCGCATTGTGGAGATGATGGGCGGCAAAATCTGGATCGAGTCGGAACTTGGCAAGGGCTCCACTTTCGCCTTCACGATTTTGGCCAGGCGCGGTGCGGAAGAAAGCCTGCAGAAATTGGATATCAGCAATTTTTCCGCCCCAGACGGCGAAGTTGCTGCGGACAGGAAAGCGGCGGACATCCGCGCCCTGGTCATTGACAATGGACGGGAAGAACGGGACTACCTTTTGGAAATCATCCGGCGCTACGGTTTCTCCTGCGAGGGCGCCGGCGGAGAGGATGCCGCCGCTCTTCTCGAAAAAAATAGGCCCTATCATCTGTGCTTCATTGACTGGCAGACTTTGCAGGCAAACGCGGATCTCTTGCGCCAGGTAAAGAAAATACAGCAGGATTCATCTCTCGCGATACTGATCTCCACAACTGAATGGAGCGAGATTGAGGAGAAGGCGAAGCAGGACGGCCTTAATACCTTCCTGTTCAAGCCTATGTTCCCCTCCGCCGTGGTGGATTGTATAAACAAATGCCTTGGAACAGGCCGCCCGCAGGAAGTGTCCGCAAGGGATGAAAAAATAACCCGTCTGGATGGCTACCACATCCTGCTGGCTGAAGATGTGGATATTAACCGCGAAATTGTGCAGGCCCTTTTAGAACCCACAGGCCTTTACATCGAATGTGCAAAAAACGGCGTTGAGGCCGTTGAGATGTTCACGAAGAAGCCGGATGGCTACGACATTGTTTTTATGGATGTGCAGATGCCGGAAATGGATGGTTACGAAGCAACCCGGCGGATTCGCGCTCTCGATTTTCAAAAGGCGAAAGAAATTCCCATCATTGCAATGACGGCGAATGTCTTCCGCGAAGATATTGATCGCTGCCTGGCTGCGGGCATGAACGATCATGTGGGTAAGCCGCTGGATTTTGACGAGGTTCTCTCAAAGCTGAAAACCTGGCTTGCCGCGAAACAGTGACTCTATGCCGTATGCCGGGCTTTGCTCCGCAGCCGGGGTCTTCATACATTTGAATACTCAGGCTATAATTAACATATAATTATGAAGAAAATATCGCTGGTAGTATTGGGAATATGCGCGGCTGTTTTGGGCGGAGCTGTTTTTATAATTCTGCTCCGGCCCTTGTCGGCACAGTCGAATATCCTGCGGGTAAATCTGAAGGATTATCCGGTGTATATGAAGCGGGGCTTCGACCGTACTGTCATAAACAGCAATCCGATGGAAAGCTCCTGGGATGCGGTACTGACACCGGATGACAAAAAATCGGCGATAGTAAAGAACATTCTGCCTCCGGCGGAGCATCGCCCCTTTCTCTCCCCAAAAGGCAGCAAGGCCCAGGAATATACCTTTGTCATCCCCTTCAATATGAAAAGGGAACAGATGGATTTGCTGCAACGGGATCCGCCGGTTATGCCAGGGATATACCTTGCCAGCATCGGGGACAACTGGGAAATCTACCTGAACGGGGCCCTGGTCCAATCCCAGATGCATCTGGACGGAGAAGGGGGGATACAGGAGCACCGCGCCTGGCGGAAGTTCACTTTTCCTGTAAAGCACAGCCTGTTTCGGGAAGGGGAAAATTACCTGGCCTTCAGGATAGTCGGCTCGCCTTTCTATGATAATACCGGCCTGTACTACCTATCCCCCTACTACATCGACGCATACCAAACCGTCAGGGAGCATGCCAGGGATCAGGCCGCCCTGATCTGTGCTACCGTTTACGTCTTTGTGGGACTTTATTATCTTCTGCTTTTTTTCATGCGGAGACAGGCCCGCTACAATTTTTACTACGGATTTTTCTCCATCATGGTAAGCATCTACTTTTTAAGCTGCAACCCCTTTGTGTACACCGTGTTCAGCAATTCTCTCATCGCATTCAGGATAGAATGTATATCGGTGTACTGGATGGTGTTTTTGATTGGGGCCTTTTGTGAGGAACTTAACGATCAGCGCCTGACCCTTGTTACCAAAATATGCTTTTTTATGAACATTGCCCTGACCATCACGTCCTGTATCTTCTCCATAGAATTCGTCAACGATGTCCTGCGTTTATGGCAGCGGATCGGCATTGTCATCTTTTTATTTATATTTGGTCACGATGTGATATTCGCTTTTTTTAAGCGCGTGTTAAAAGTAAAGCGGGAACTCTACAGCGGGGTAAAAGGCGCATTTAGAAAGGCTGTTGCCTACGACCTTTTACAAACGCCCCAGGGAAACATCATGGCAATATTTGTCATCCTTGCCTTTACCTCAATATATGACGTGCTGGATTCCATGATCTTCCACAGCGGGGTGGTGTTAAGCCGTTATAGTTTTTTCGTGTTCAATATCGCCTCGGCCCTGGTGCTGGCCAGGTATCTTACCAGTTCCTTTAACCAGGCAAGCGCCCAAAACGAAATTCTTGAGGCAACGGTGAAGGAGCGGACCAAAGCCCTGGAAGCACAGGTGACGATTGCCGAGTCGGCGAACAGGGCCAAATCGGAGTTCATGGCCACCATGAGTCACGAGATTCGCACGCCGCTGAACGCGATTATCGGCCTTTCGGACATTGAGCTACGGAAGAAACACAGCAATGAAACCGTCGACGCGGTAAGGAAGATACGCGGCTCCGGCACAACCCTGCTGGGAATCATCAACGACATTCTGGATATTTCAAAAATTGAATCCGGAAGCTTCGAGATTATCCCCGTTGAATATGAAACGGCTGCTATCCTGGGCGAGGCGGTGCGGCTTAACATGGTCCGCATAGTCGACAAGCCCATCACCTTTGAGTTTGCCCCGGACGAAGACCTGCCCTCGAAATTGTTTGGCGACGAGCTGAGGATTAAACAGATACTGAATAACCTCCTTTCCAACGCGATCAAGTACACCAAGGCGGGCACGGTGTCTTTTAAGGCCGCCCTGGAACCCCCCAATGTCCTTGTTTGCACGATCAGTGATACGGGTATTGGCATACGAAAAGAAGACATAAACCGGCTCTTTGCCGAATACAGCCAGCTTGACACCAAGGCCAACCGCAAAATAGAAGGCACCGGCCTGGGCCTGGCGATTACCCGAATGCTGCTGGAACTGATGGATGGGAGCATTAATGTTGAAAGCGAATACGGCAAAGGCTCAATCTTTACCGTGCGGATTCCCCAGGAAATAACCGATGAGACTCCCATAGGAAAAGAGCGGGCGGAAAAGCTCAGGCTGCTGGACTTTTCCGAAGCCGAAGCGCCAGCGCAAACGGTGATTCCCGCCGCCATGAACAAGGACATCAGGGTGCTGGTGGTAGACGATGTTGACATCAACCTTGAAGTGGCAAAGGGACTTATGGAACCTTACGGCCTTACCGTGGACTGCGTGTTAAGCGGCAAAGAGGCGGTTGAAAAGATCAGGGCCGGGGCCCCCCGCTACGACATGATACTGATGGACCACATGATGCCGGAAATGGACGGCATAGAAGCGGTACGGATTATCCGCAACAATATAGACAGCGACTATGCCCGCAGTATACCCATTGTCGCCCTCACCGCCAACGCCCTGTCCGGCAACGAGGAGATGTTCCTTTCCAGCGGTTTTAACGGCTTCATCTCCAAACCCATAGACATCGACCGCCTGGACGAGATGCTCAAAAAGTGGGCAGAGTAATATTTCTCCGTGCCGTATGCCGTATACATTCATGTATCCCATAGACCGGAAACCCCATTTCTATTATTATTGAGTATAGGGGAGATGTTAGCAAAATGAAATTACAATATACCTATGAACCGGATGGGAAATTTTTATTCGGCTGGTTATTGGACTACCCGGAACACCCAACACAGGGGATAGATGTAAAAGACCTGGAAGATCATCTTACCGAAATTTACGGCTGGATAAAGGATGGAACCCTGGAAGTTGAAAAGCATCCGGTATTAGAGGTTGCCGGGTGAAACGTAATGATTTATTAAAAATTTTAGCGCAGCAGGACGTTGTATTATTTCGACATGGGGGAGGCCATGACATTTATATCAATGAAAAAACGGGAAAGAAAGTGTCTGTCCCCCGGCACAGTGAAATCGGAAACAAAATGGTAAAAGTTATATTAAAAAAATTAGGAAAATAAATCCAATTCGGTGTCAGGCACTCCTGCGCTCAAACAAGAGTCTGTGTGGAAGAGCCCGCTTCGGGGGAGGCCAGTAGGCGGCTTGTGGTCGATTCACAATTCGTGTTTGAGCAGGTAAAGGCGCGATCCTGATGATACTCTTCACCTTGAATTCGCCCTGATATACTCCGTCGGCGTCTGACCGATAAAACGCTTAAAACACGCTGAAAAGTAGAGGGGATTATCAACACCGACGGCATAGGCAATTTCCTTTATTGAGGACGTTTTTTTTTCCATGAGGGTACAGGCTTCACGCATGCGGAATTCAGTGAGGTAGTGGTGGGGGGATTGGGAAAGATGCCGCATGAATACCCGGTACAACTGGCTTCGGCTAAGATTGATAAATTCAGCAACTTCGTCAATGGTTATTCTTCGGGTATAGTTGTCGGCGATATACTCACAGGCGCGCTGTACGTGAATAACCCCGGAACGGACCAGGGGAAGCGTATCGGTTAGGGCTGCGTTTTCTATTAAATGCGCCAAAAGGGTATACAGACGGGCGGTCATGGAGATCAATCCGTAGGTCTTTTGCCCGCGGCTTTTATAAATATCCATTATCAGCTTATAGACGAGTTTCGGGGAATGCAGGCTTATTACCGGCAGGCTTGGGGTAAAGCCCGCAGCATCCAGCAGTAAACGGGCGTCGGTCCCATTAAACCCAACCCAGCAATTTTGCCAGGGAGTTTTTTCATCCGCCCATAATTGAATGGTGGTGTGAGGGTAAATTAAATAGGCGTGATCCTTTTCTATGTGATGCCGTTTGCCGTCGGCGGAGTAAATGCCCCGGCCCTTATGGACCAGGGTAAGATAATAAAAATCCCGCTTCTCCGGTCCCCTCACCTGGGCCCGGTGTTCCTGCTCATACCCGGTACGGTACACCGAAAGGGAAGCCATGTTATGGAGTTTTATTTTATACGAGAATTTATACTCCCGGCTTTTCATACATTGATTATAATGCCTTTTTTTTAAAATGCAACATTTTTATATGTCGATACACTTTTTTTGAATAGACGGCCCGGAAAAGCGGGTTTATCCTCAAACCATGCAAGATTATTCTAAAAAAGGGCGGATGGCCAACCGGATTCACAATCTTGTAAGCGAGCCCTATAACCTTTTAGTAACACTGGCGGTTATCTTTCTTGGTTGTCTGGTGGTGTGGCCGCTTTTACAGATGATTTTTGCCACCCTTCATCTTTCGTCTTCCGATGTGCGCCGGGTCCCCGGGGGTATTGCCGGTGAATGGACTTCCTACTATTGGAACCGCTTGCTGAACAGCAATGTTTCCCGGAATATGCTCTACCGGCCATTGGTTCACTCCTTGATGATAGCCGGCTTTGTCTCCGTATTCAGTATCCTGATTGGCGGCGTGGTGGCCTGGCTCATGGTCAGGAGCGATCTGCCCTTTAAATCCTTCTTCTCCCTGGCGGTGATTATCCCCTACATGATTCCATCCTGGTGTAAATCCATGGCATGGCTCGCCGTATTCAAGACCAACCGCATTGGCGGAGCTGCGGGGTTCATCTCTTTTTTGGGCCTGGAACCGCCGGACTGGCTGGCTTATGGACCGGTGGCCATCATCTGCGTACTCACCATACACTACTACGCCTACGCCTACCTTCTTATTTCCGCGAGCCTCCGTTCCATAAACTCGGAACTGGAGGAGATGGGAGAAATCAAGGGGGCGGGAAAATTCTTTATGCTGAGTAAAATCACCTTCCCCCTGGTTTTGCCCGCGATACTCTCCTCGTTTATCCTGATTTTTTCCAAGGCAATCGGCACCTTCGGGGTACCTGCCTTTTTGGGTCTCAAGGTCGGTTACTACACCATATCAACCATGCTGTACGCCAGCATCAGGCAGCAGCAGACCGCAATCACCTTTGCCATAAGTCTTATACTGATTTCAATCGCCGCCATAGTTATCTTCCTCAATCAGCTTGCCATCGGTTCCCGGCGTTCCTACACCACCATAGGCGGCAAAGGGGGACGTTCCAACGTGATACCCCTCCGTACCGCAAAGCCTTTTATCGTCATCATTCTGCTGGCCTTTCTCGGTATCGCGGTAATTCTCCCCATAATGATACTGATCCTCCAGACCTTTATGCTGCGCCTGGGTGATTACAGCCTTTCCAATTTGACCCTCCATTTCTGGATAAGTGAGGGGCACCCGGATATTTACAATAACTATTCCGGCATATTGCGTAATCCCGTTTTCTATCAAACCCTGTGGAATTCCATTAAGTTGGTTTTTGCCGCCTCCTTTTTGGCGACCATCTGCGGGCAGCTTTCGGGGTATATTATTTCCCGGGGCCGGAACCTTAAATCCGGCAAACTGGTTGAACAGTTGGTGTTTATTCCTTACCTGATTCCTTCCATTGCCTTCGGCGCCATGTACCTTTCCATGTTTGCGGCGGCGAAAACCTTTACCTTTGCGGGACAGGCTGTTACCTTCTTCCCCTCCCTCTACGGCACCTTCACCCTGCTGGTGCTGGTAACGGTGGTCAAGAACCTGCCCTTCTCCAGCCGGGCCGGCGCTGCGAATATGCTGCAGATTGGAAAGGAACTGGAGGAGGCTGCTCATATTCAGGGGGCAGGCTTTATACAGCGTTTTATGCGGGTCGTATTTCCGCTTTCAAAAAACGGCTTTATGAGCGGCTTTATGCTCATCTTTATGGCAGTGATGAAGGAACTGGACCTCCTGGTAATCCTCGTATCTCCGGCGACCCAAACCCTGCCCATCCTGGCATATTCTTATTCCGGCAACGGTATGGAACAGTTTGCCGACGCGATTGCGATAATTATGTTTTTGGTGGTGTTCCTGATCTACTTCATCGCCAATAAGTTTTTTGATGCCGACATAAGCAAGGGCTTTTAACGTTGGCCGTCTTTTTAAGGGAGCAAGTATGAGCAATATCGAATTGACGAATGTTGATAAATATTATGATAAGAACCATGTTTTAAAAAACCTCAACCTGAGCATTGCCGATGGCGAGTTTATGACCCTTTTGGGGCCCTCGGGCTGCGGGAAGACAACGACCCTTCGGGTGGTGGCGGGCCTTGAAAAGCCGCAGAATGGAATCATTACCATGGACGGAAAGGAAGTGGTGAATACTAAAAATTTGTTCTTTGAAGACCCGGGGAAGCGCGGCCTGGACCTGGTTTTTCAGTCCTATGCCCTCTGGCCCCACATGACGGTTTTTGATAACGTCGCCTTTGGTCTCAAGGTCAAAAAGGAAAGCCGGGAGCGGACAAAAACAATGGTAGCCGGCGCCCTGGAACGTATGCAGATAGGTGAATTTTCAGGACGCTACCCTTCAGAACTTTCAGGCGGCCAGCAGCAGCGGGTTGCTATTGCCCGAGCCATTGTATCTGAGCCCAAGGTCTTGCTCCTGGACGAGCCACTGTCAAACCTTGACGCAAAACTCCGGGTCGAAATGCGCACCGAAATAAAGCGGCTGCACCACGACTTGGGTACCACCATACTGTACGTTACCCACGATCAAGTGGAAGCCCTCACCATGTCAACCAGGATCGCCCTGTTTTTTGACGGGATTCTGGAACAGGTGGCGCCTCCCATGGAACTGTACCAAAATCCGGTTTCATTCCGGGCGGCGGATTTTATCGGCAACCCGCGGATCAATTTTGTGGAGGGCCGCGCCAAAAAAATCAATGAGGGCTTGCAGGTAAACTCCGACATCGGATTTCAAACTTTTCCCGGGGAACTCTTTACCGGTGATATGCCCCAGGAAAACGAATTTGACTGCATCATAGGTGTACGGCCTGAAAAGCTTGAAATAGATACCACGGCGTCGGAAGGCGGTATTCCCGGCGTGATTTACGCTACCCAGCCCGCAGGTTCAGAGACCACTGTCCATGTTACCGCCGGAAAAAGCCGGCTTTTGGTAAAGGAAATCGGCATTAAAACATATTCCTCGGATGAAAAAATCTGGATTAAGACGGATATAAACAAAATTATCGTTTTTTCAAAAGCATCGGGCAGACTGATTAAAAAGGCAATTTTAGATTAGGGTTTTACGGTTTTGCGTTGCAGAGCCGTTAAATATACTTTGGTGTTTGAATATTTTATCGGAGGAAGGAGCAAAAATGAAAAAGTTTCTGTTTGTGTTTTTAGCAATGGTAATGGTTTTTACAAACCTCTATGCCGGGGGCAGTCAGCCGGATCAGAAAACCGGTGTCTCAAGCGAACTGGCGGCACGGAAAAAATGGGCAGAGGATAACGGGCTCAATAAAACGGAGACCGTTGCCGAACTGTACGAAAAGGCCAAGAAAGAGGGAGTGATGAACATTTACGGCTGTACCGGCCGTATCGCGGATGTGGCCAAGAGCTTTATGGCCGACTATCCGGGCATCACCGTCAACTTTTATGATCTTACCATCAACGATATGCTGGAGAAATTCTCCCGTGAATACGCAGCCGGTGTCCGCACGGCGGACATCCTCAATCCCAAGGATGAGGTTGGCAACGTATATAACGAGTATGTTAAGACCGGTCTCCTGCACAACTACCATCCCTCTGATATCTTTGGTGATATTGTAGACCCCGCATACCTCGCGCTCACTCCCTTTGTTCTTGAACTGGAGTGGTGGAATTTCAATACCGAAAAATATAGTGATTTGCCGATTGATTCCTGGTGGGATATTACCAAGCCCGAGTGGAAGGGTAAGTATGTATTTCTGGACCCCACCACCGAACCTTCCCTGCCCGCACTCTTTGCTGCGATGGTACAAAATAATGATATGATGGTGAAGGAGTATCAGCGGGTGTTTGGCAAGCCGATTGTGCTGGACAAAGATGAACCCGACGCTGCCCATGCATGGATTAAACGGATTGCCCGCAATGGTATCATCCTCGTAACCTCTAACACCGACATTGTTGACGCAGTCGGCAGCGACGCCGGTATGAAAGACCCGCCCCTGGGTTACGGCGTTTCCTCAAAACTTCGGGAGCGTGACAAGCAGGGCTGGCGGCTTGGGGTGCATCCCAACAAGTTCCCCACCCCGACTTCGGTTGTCGGTCTCCTCGTTGCCCAGATTGCCGACCAGGCGCCGCATCCGAATGCCGCAAAGCTTTTTGTGCGCTACCTCTGCGGCGAGGCGGGACATAAAGGCAAGGGCCTTGAGCCCTTTAAGAGCGCCGGTTCTTATCCGGCATTCAAAGGCGCCGAGCCCTTTGCAAACCAGCCCAAGTGGGCGGATGTTCCCCTGTTTAAGTTTGACCTTGACTATCTGTATGCAAACTATATGGATGTGTCTGATTACTGGCTTTCTGTTCAGCAGTAGGAGAAATGTATGTTGAGTTCCGGTCGTCTGCAGTTTTCCGCATTATTAGTTATGGTACTCTTTGCGGCTTTTGATTTGTACGCGGCCCCCGACCCCGCATTGGTGGAGGCGCTCAAACCGGCGGCTAAACGGGGAATGCTCTTTTGGTCCTCCGAAGTTACGGTAACAACTGCGGAAAAGGCGCCGGAACTCATTGAACAGGGAAAATCGAATATAAAGATAAACGGTAAAATTGCCAACGAACAAATTGCTGACATATCCGGCGCCCTGATTAAGGCGGAAAACAAGAATCAGCTTGTCCGGCTTGATTTATCGGAATCCCGGGGTTTGACCGAATTGGGGAGGAATGCCTTCCGTAACCGGGCGAACCTTGGTTCTATAATCCTGCCGGAGGGCCTTACCTTTATTGAACGGGACGCCTTTTTGGACGCCTCCAATTTGATAGAGGCGGTGCTGCCGGATACCCTGGCAAAGGCAAATGGCAATGTGTTCCACCGGAGCGGGCTTGTAAAAGCCGGGCTTCCTGCTAAACTGGAATGGGACGGTTTCCGTTTTATTGCCCCCACGGGCGACGCTTGGATAATTACCTTCACAGACGGCCGCGCCGCCCTGCACATTAACGACTTTGCGGCGCATGCGAAGGAGCCAAAGGGGGCAATAAAACGGAACACGACACACTCCAGGTAAGAAATAGACACGGCGATTACAAAC
>BNVF01000015.1 GCA_025997895.1 Spirochaetia bacterium | reverse complement strand
GCGGGTAATTATTCCGGTAACGGGACTAAAAATACCCTGACACGCAGTACAAACCGCCACGGCAGCACCGATAGTTGCTTCGCTGAAGCCCGTAACCGCCATCATGCCCGCATTAATCACCGGCGCGCCGTAGAGGAGAAGCCCTACATTGGAAAAATAAACCAGCCAGATAACCCCAACGATTATCCAGCCGTAGAACACCTTATTTTGATCCGTTAATATCCGCATAACGATACTCCATCACACCGCTTGCGGCTATTGTATTAATGCCGGTAATTCTGGGATTAACCAGATTGACGCTTGTCATGGCAAAGAGTGGGATAATATAAAAATTGTCCCCCACCGAAATCTTTTCTGCCCTGTGCAGCAGTGCGGCCCGCTTAACCGGATCAGTTTCCGCATCAGACTGCGCCAGGAGCGAGTCATATTCGGCATTGCTTACACCGGAGCAGTTATAGGTTCCGCCAGTTGCCAGCATGGAAAGATAAGTACTGGGATCCGCAAAGTCCGCAGTCCAGTTCATCCGGCACAACTGAAAGTTACCCTGACGGCGTTCAGAATAATTTACCTGTAACTCCTGGGCATTTAAGGTGACATTGATGTTCAGATTTTCTTTAAGCTGGGCCTGCAAAACCTGGGCCGTATCCGAATCCATCTCGATGGAAGGATAATTGTAGGTTATGTTGGGGAATCCCGCGCCGTCAGGATATCCGGCCTCCGCCAAAAGTCGCTTCGCCTCTTCCACGCTTTCCTTAAACATGGGATCTACATCATCTACAAAAAAATTGCCTGTGGTTTTATCCCTCATGAACTTTGCTACATGATTATAGGTAGGAACCGTGTCGGCACCAACGATCTCGCAAAGCTCCTTGCGGTTAATTGCCAGGGCAATAGCCTTGCGGACCCGCACGTCCTGCAACGCTGCCACCTTAAGGTTTGGATAAAAATAACGGGTAGCGATCATCGGGTTCATAACCAGATCGGGCTTCCCCTTGTATTGCTCAATGATATAAGCCTGCACCAGGGGGGCAATGTCAACCTCGTTGGTTTTATAGGCATTCGCTGTTGCCTGCTGATCATTAAGGAAACGATACGTTATTTGATCCAGCTTAATCCGATCTTTGTCCCAATAATGCTCGTTCTTTTTAAGGATAAAATATTGGTTTGATACATATTCACTCAGATAAAAGGGACCATTTGCCACGCTGGTAGCGGGATTCGTGTCCCAGCCAGTTCCGGTATCGGTTGCATATTTACTGTAAGAGGGGGTATAAACCGGAAGACGGAGCAAATCAAGAAAAAACACGCAAGGGGTTTCAAGTTTGAACACCAATGTATAATCATCAGGGGCTTCGATACCCAGTGTATTTAAAGCCGCTTCGCCCCGATAAATTTTCCGCGCGTTTTCAATATAAAAAAGATAATCCGAATAGCCGTTTCCGCACTTTGGATTCAGGGCGCGTTGAGCGGTATTGATATAATCTTTTGCGGTTACCGGGGAGCCATCGGACCATTTGGCATTCCTGCGCAGATGAAAAGTCCAAACCAGGGCATCGCTGCTCTGTTCATGAGATTCTGCACCCCGGTACAGAATATTTCCGCTGCCGTCAAAGGTCAACAGTTCATCCAGGGCAGATACGGAATAGGCAAGATAGGTATTGGCAATCACCCCCGCCGGATCCAGAGAACCCGATTCACTGGTGGTAGCAACAGTGATGGCTTTTGCCGATACTGTTTTTTCTGTCTCTTTTTTTGAACATCCCGCTGCAATAAAAAGCAACAGGAGTACGCCGCAAACGTGGACCATTTTTTTTAAGGTAATCATTTTGGTTCCTCCTCTTTGATTTGTGAGAACAGCTTATCCTTGTCCTCGGAGTTCCTTTTACGGAACTTGTTATAATATAGAAAACAGGCAACTTTACGCTGACCGGATTCAACCATCTTCGGCATAAAGTTACTGCATTCAATATTGACATAACGGCAACGCCCGGCGAATGGGCAGATATCAGGAATATCAATGGGGTTAGGTATTTCCCCCTCCAGCAAAATACGTTTACTGTTCCGGGCGCTTATAGGATCGGGGATAGGTGCGGCGGATAAAAGCGCCTGGGTATAGGGATGCCAGGGATCTTTATACACCTCATCGGTGGGACCGTACTCTACCAGCCGCCCCAGGTACATTACTGCTACCTTATGACTGACATGACGCACCATGCCCAGATCATGGGCAATAAAGAGATATGATATACCTCGTTCCTGCTGTATTTTTTCCAATAGATTTACTATCTGAGCCTGAATTGAAACATCAAGAGCGGAAATAGGCTCATCGCATACAATAAATTTTGGATTGAGTACCAGAGTACGGGCAATGCCGATACGCTGCCGCTGCCCCCCTGAAAATTCATGGGGATAACGGCGAACATGATCCGGCTTAAGCCCGATAAGGGCCAAAATATCCCGGACAATTTCAGTCCGCTCCTTTGGAGTATACATCTTATGGACGATTAGGGGCTCCTCAATGATGTCCCCAACAGTAAATCTCGGATTCAGCGAAGAGTAAGGGTCTTGAAATATCATCTGAATATTTTTGCGGTACAGATTCATTTTTTTTCGGGCCAGAGCCGAAATTTCAGTTCCCTCGAATAAAATCTGTCCGCTATCCGGCTGATAAAGCCCGACGATAGTCCTCCCCAAAGTACTTTTTCCGCAGCCCGATTCCCCCACAAGCCCCAGAGTTTCACCCTGCCCAATGGAAAAGGAAACATCATTTACAGCCTTAACATAAGAATTCTTGCGGAGTGAAGGGCCGGAAACGGGAAAATATTTTTTCAGGAATTTAATTTCAACCAGCGGTTTTTCCATCTTACACCCCCCCTTCGATAATCGGAAGCGCAAGGGTGCGGCTGTGCAGCCAGCATCTACACTGATGGGTTTCACTGAACTCTGAGCGGGGAGGACGGAATTCCTTGCATATCCGCATAGCATTAGGACAGCGGCTCATAAAGGCACAGCCCTTGGGCAGCCGGAGCAGATCCGGCGGTGTCCCCGCTATGGGTATCAGTGCTTCACCGGATTCCCCGCTGCTGACACTGGTCAAAAGACCAACGGTATAGGGATGCCGGGGGCTATAATAGATTTCATCGGTTAACCCTTCCTCGGCAACCGCACCACCATACATAATGATAACCCGATTGCAGAGGGATGCCACAACACCCAAGTCATGGGTAATCATGATAACCGCCATGTTTTTGGCGCGGCAAATTTCCTGCAGTAACTCTAAAATCTGCGCCTGGATGGTAACGTCCAGAGCCGTTGTTGGTTCATCGGCGATTAAAAGATCCGGATCGCAGGCAAGGGCGATAGCAATAATAATCCGCTGCCGCATACCTCCTGAGAATTCAAAGGGGTACTGTTCCATTCGCTTCTGCGGATTGGGAATACCCACCAATTCCATCAGTTCCACAGCGCGCTTTTTCGCATCCCTATTACTCATTATAATATGGGCCTGAATAGCTTCGGTAATTTGTATACCCACTTTTAACACCGGATTCAACGCGGTCATAGGGTCTTGAAAAATCATGGCCATTTTATTGCCCCGAAAGGAATGCATTTTTTTCTGGTACTGCCGCAGACGACTTTTGGTGGGGTTTGCGGGCCATGAAATATCGATTCCATTAAAAATGATTTTACCGGAACTTACGCGGCCGTTGTCGGCCAAAAGCCCCATCATCGAAAGCATCCCAACACTTTTACCCGAACCCGATTCCCCTACAATGCCCAGAATCTCACCTTTTTCTACGCCAAAGGAGACATTGTTCACCGCCTTAACCGTTCCCTGCCGGGTTTTAAATTCTGTCGTAAGCCCGCTGATTTCCAATACTTTCACAACGGATTACTCCTTCCGATTTTTCGGGTCCAGGGCTTTTCCAAGCCCGTCGCCAACAAAATTAAGGGCAAAGATCGTTATACAGATCGCCAGCAGGGGGAACACAATCTGCAAAGGGAAAAGCTCTATCTGGGTACGTGCATCCTGAGCAAGGGTTCCCCAGCTTGCCATAGGAGCGGAAATGCCCACTCCGACAAAACTTAAAAAGGCTTCGGTAAAAATAGCCTGGGGAACCATCATGGTCACATTGACGATGATAGGCCCGATAGCATTTACCAAAATATTCTTGAAAAGGATTCGGGCGGAACTTGCCCCCATGACCTTGGCGGCTAAACAGAATTCCTGCTGTTTCAGCCGGAGAGTCTCGCTTCGGACAATACGAGCCATGCCGATCCAGCTTGATATGCAGATACCTATCAATATGCTGTTGATATTTGACCCAAACACCAGCATGATCAAAATGACGTAGATAAGGGAAGGAATAGAGGCGATAATATCCGTAAGACGCATCATTAACAAATCGGTTTTACCACCCATAAAACCGGATATGCCGCCATAAACAACACCGATGATCAGATTAATAAGGGTGCTGACAAAGCCGACCATTAGGCTGATCCGCGCACCACACCATACCCGGACAAACATATCCCGGCCGAATTTATCCGTACCGAACCAATGAGTACCGGAGGGCATTTGATTCCGCGATGTAATATCCTGCGTATCAAAACTGTAACGGGAAAAAATCGGGACAAACAGGGCAAGCAGGATGATCGCCGCCAGAGACACCAGTCCAAAGACGGCCAGCTTGTTTTTGTAGAACCGCCGCACAGCGCTGCGGAGAAAACTCTCTCCCGAAAAAGAAGTTGTCTCCTGCGCTTTTTCCGATTCATCAAGCTTTTCAAACCATGCATCTATTGACATATACTGCATACTCTTCAATCTCCCTAATCGCTCAACTTGATCCGCGGATCAACAATGCAGCAGATAATATCAACCATGAGGTTTGCGGCAATTACTACCGCCCCCATGAATACCGTCAGCCCCAATATCACCGTATAATCACGGTTTGAAATAGATTTGACAAATTCCATACCAAGTCCCGGAATAGTAAAGATATTTTCAACCACAAAACTACCGGTAAGCAGAAAAGCAATAGTGGGACCCATATAGGTGATAACCGGTATCATCGCGTTTCTCAGAATATGGCGAAAGGCAATGATCGGCGGCTTAAGTCCCTTCGCGCGGGCCAGGGTAACAAAGTCCTGGTTCATCGCCTCGGTATAGGTTGAATTAACCAGCTTCGCCGTGGTTGCAATAGGATAAAAAGAAAGGGACAGCACCGGCAGGATGTAACTTGCTGGTCTCATCAGCCCTACTACGGGCAGTAACCCCAGTACTATCCCAAAGAGCATGAGTAGCAGTAAAGCCACAATGAAGTTCGGCATACTGATCCCGAAGGTAACTACGCTTAACAGTATCCCCTTAATTGCATTGTTTTTTACTGAGGCTTGCCATATCCCCACAATCGTACCGAAGACAAAAGAAAAAACAAAAGCAATAATCCCCACCGACATGGTTGCGGGAAGGGCCCCTGCAATCAGGTTATTCACGGTTACCCCTGGCTTCTTAAAGGAAATCCCCATGTCGCCATGCAGCAGGTTCAACAGGTAGGTCTGGTACTGTACCAAAAGAGGGGCATCAAGATTATAAGCTTTTTTCAGCGCGTCCATCGTGCTTTGGGTAATATTTTCCCCTGCAAAGGGATTACCGGGCATTAACCTAACCAGGAAAAAAGTAATCGTCACCAGAATATACAAGGTAAGTATGCCGGTTAAGACGCGCTTGGTAATATATTTAACCATGACAATCTTCCTATTAAGAGGGGCTGTTTTCCAGAAGCGTCAGAGATTCATCAACAGCCCTGAGTGCGTCCAACAGTTCCGCCTCTTTGATAATAAGGGGCGGCGCAATCACCGCGATACTGCCCCTGCCGAAAAGGGAAAAACCCTTGCCTTTCATGGCGTTAACAAAAAAATCCATCACCGGGCTTGTGGAAGTTATACCGTAAGGAACCAGAGGTTCCCGTGTTTTGGCATTTTTCACAAACTCAATACCTCCCATCAAGCCAATACACCGTACATCCCCCACCTGAGGATGCTTGGCCTTAATCTCATCCAGACCCTTCGCAAATACCTTACTTAGTCGTTGGGTGTTCTCAAGGATTTTTTCTTCTTTATACACATTGATTGTTGCAATAGCGGCAGCGCAACCCAGGGGATGGGCGTTATAGGTAAGGCCGCAACTCAAACGCTTGGTTTCAAAATAGTCGGCAATTTTTTTGTCTATCAGCACCCCTCCCAGAGGAGCGTAACCGCACGTTACCCCTTTGGCAAAGGTGATGATATCCGGCTTTACTCCAAAATAGTCGGCGGCGAACCAATGTCCGGTCCTGCCAAAGCCCATCATAACCTCGTCAAACACCAGCAATATACCAAATTCATCGCAAAGGGAGCGAAGGCCCTGCAAATAACCATCCGGCGGGATGATAACGCCATTACTGCCGGTAACAGGCTCGATAAAAATTGCCGCAACCCGGTCGGGACCCTCAAAAATCAAATGCTTTCGCAGGTTGTTGAGATAATAGGCGCTTAGAGCTTGTTCTGAGGGAAAAGGAATTTCCTCGTGAAAGGGAAAAGGCGCAAAAAACTTGACGAATCCGCCAATTTCGGGAGAAGGAGAAGGCTTGATTGCCTCACCGTTCATCATCGCCGCTCCGTAGGTCGAGCCGTGATAATCCCAGTATTTTGAGAAAATTTTCTCCCTACCCGTATAAGCCTTGGCAATACGGAGGGCAAATTCATTTGCGTCCGCCCCGGCAAGGGAAAACAGCACTTTGCCCATATTATCCGGGGCAATCTCCTCAATGAGGAGCCGGGACAACTCCGCCCGTGCTTTATAGGCGTATTTTGGGGCGATAAAAGGCATCGTTTCAGCCTGCTCCTGAATGGCCTTTACCACTTTGGGATGGTTAAAACCGATATTTACATTTACCAACTGGGAAGTCAAATCCATATAACGGTTTCCATCATAATCCCAAAAATAAAGCCCATCGGTCCTGGCCACCGGCATGGGGTCAACATCCTTCTGGACGTTCCAGGTATACATACTGTATTTTTTACAAAGTTCCTGTATTCTTTGCCCGTCGCTATTAACTGGTTTCCCCATATTTAACCTGCTTTCTAAAAGAATTTTATAGTTTACGTTATCTCTTTTAGAACAATAACGGACTTATGTCATTGTCGTCGGAAACAAAAGATTTCACTTTTTTTTGTAAAAGAATACAATCCCCTTTACATTCTTTCTCGAATCTCTTATATATGGTAATTGCCTATTGAGCCTTCGCTGAAAGGAGCGGTTATTTATTGTCCACCTCATGCCGCAGTCTACTTCAACTATCGGTGATGAAGAACTGTAAACTCGTCGCCGGTGAAAAAGGTCTCGATCGCCTTGTTACCTGGCCGTATTATTCTGAATTAATTGAATTCGGATCATGGCTGACTGGCGGTGAGCTTATCATTTTTTCGGGCATTAGCCTTGTCGAACCGAGACAGCATCTGGAGCGTCTGGTAAGCGAATGTATCCGGGTAAGTGCCTCTGGCCTCCTGGTCTTTGTTCACGAAAATCACATCAGTAAAATTGATCCGGATATATTGGTGCTCTGTGACAAACTTTCCTTGCCCCTTTTTGAAGTCCCCTGGGAAACAAAAGTAATCCATCTTACCAAACAGATTTCCCAATTCGTCATGAGCCGCCAACTGAGTGCGACTGCTTCCTACAATATTTTAAGGGATCTGCTTTTAAATAATACGGCGCAGCCTGAAATACTTCGGGAATTTAACAAAGAAAACGAAACTTATCAAATTGTGTATATGGGGATAAAAAACCTGGAGATTTATTTTAAAGAAAATAAAATTCTCCACGAATCGGATATTGGGTCCTTTAAACTCTATATGCTGCGAAACGCTGAAAAATGGTTTGAAGCAAAGCAATACCCGGTAAAACTGTCCTTTATTGATACCGCCGTTGTTCTGTTCATTCCCGTTCAGTACCACGGCAAAGCTCCTGCTTTTTCGGCCTTTATCGGGCATATGCAAAAATTCAACGGGCTTCTATCCTATTTTATCGGCCTGAGCAGACAATCCCAGGATATCCATCTGATCCGGGATAAATATCTGGAAGCGCGGAGGGCCGCCGAATTTGCCCAGGCAAGAGAATTGCCGGTATGCAGTTATGCGGAGCTTGGTTTTTCTCACCTGCTCTTTCATTTCAGCAACAAGAAAATCCTTGAAGAATATTATGAGGATATTCTATCCGCACTTACCTGTTATACCAGAGAAAATAATTCAGATCTGCTTGATACCCTGATCTGTTATCTACGTAGTGATTGCAATTTAAATATAGCCGCAAAGGAACTTTTTATTCACGAAAATACCCTGCGCTATCGGCTTAAACGAATCGAGGAAGTATTATCCCTCAATTTGAAGTCCTACACTGCAATAACTGAGCTCAACAACGCCATTAAAATCGGTGCCTTTCTGGGAAAGTTTGAAACCGGCTCAATATAGATCAGCTTTGCTGAATGGCAGTATACTATCATCATAGAAACTAATATGTTGCTAGTACGAACCGGAAGGATTGTCTATGAAAAAAACCGTGTTGGCTTTACTGCTTCTCAGCGCCACCCTCGTACCGGGTGCGGATCTTTTTGCCCAAAGGCTTTCCTCAGTCGGAATCCTGCCCTTTGAGGCTGCCGAAGGGGTTAGTCCCGGCGATGCGGCAAGCGCTACCGGGCAGGTGATTGCCGAACTTGGCTCCTGGGGAACCATCACCGTACTTGAAGGCGCCCAGGCTCAAAACGCGGAATATATTGTCCGGGGCAAACTGGCAAAACAGGGTAATATGCTGATATTGTCCGCCACTACCCAGGCAAGAGACGGAAAAACGCTGAACGAGGCAAAGGAACAAGGGGCGGCTCTTGGTAGCATTTCCATTGTTTCCTTTTGTGCCCAGGTGGTGGAGAATGTCCCTTTCCCCAATTACCTGTTGGGAAAATGGCAGTCTACAATTGATCTGCCTGATGGGCCGATAAGCTGCATTATCGAATTCAAGTCCGATAGAACCGTGGTTGTTGAGCGGTACGATACCTGGGAACACAAGCAGAACAATGCGCTTACCTACGAAGGCTACGGAACCGGAACCTATTCTTACGCGGGCTATCTGCGGCGGAACATAACCATTCGGGACGCTCAGGGTAATGTGCAACAGCGCGCGCCCGGGGCGATGGCAGACGCCACTGCGGGTCTCAATTTAAAAATTGAGGAAACTCTGCCGGAGCAGACGAATGTCAATTTGGGCGGGCTGCGCCTGCTTTTTAATGATGAGAAAAGTGCTTTTGAATTTGTCAGCGGCGGCCTTCCCTGCGGACGTAATTTTGACGGGGCCTCGGTCTATCCCTCCGAATCGGTAGCCTATACCCGGTTCACCAAAACTTCCGCCCCGCCGCCGCCGGCAAGCGCATCACCGGACGCCAATAAGGCCGATGTCCCGCCGGTAAGCGCCGCCCCTATTTGGTCCCGGGACCTGGGCGACATAGCTACCGGCACGCCCTTTTTGCAGGCCAGTTCCGTGGTGGTAGCCTGCGACAGCGGGAGTATTAAATCATGGTTTATGAGCGGAACCAGCCTGTGGAATTTTGATCCCCGTGATCGGGCGACTCCTTTTGTTGCGCGTTCCTATGAGGGAATCTCTTATGTGTGCAATAATGCCGGCAGTTTTTCGGCGATAAACCGGATCGGCAGGGAACTGTGGCGGCTTGATCTGGGGAAGCCCATTACTTTCCCGCCGGAAGTCGGATGGGACGGCAGGGTCTTTATTCCGGTGGACTCCAAAATAAGCTGCCGTACCGCATCGGGACGCTCGTTGTGGAATATCGATCTTGGCAGTGCCATGACTGTTGCGCCGGTTCTGGATCATACCGGAAGTATCGCCACTGTTTTGCAAAACCGGGATTTTGTCAGGATCAATCAATTCAGTTCCACAGAGCGGATCAGCCTTGACCGTGCCCCGGTTTTGATCGTTCCGCTGAAAGACGGAGACCAAAATAGTTACGTGCTCTTTTATCAATCAGGAGAAACCGAAAAAATCAATTTTGATAATAATGCGCCGAAAGGGAATAAACTCTCCCGTTCCCGCTTTATATCTTTACCGGCGGCGCCTGCCGCAGCGGCTGGCAGGGAAAACCAGTTCGCCGTAACCCTGCGGGACGGAAGGGTGCTCTGCATTGACGGCGCCGGCCGCACTCAGTGGACAGGCAACAGCCACGAGACCACAGCGGAAAAAGGCGCAGGCAATCTGACCCAGGCCGGAATGCTCTTTGACGAACGGGGGATTTACTCGATTTCTGCCAGAGGCGCAAGCGGATTCGCTGCCAATGGACGCCGCCGCTTTATCCTCAAATACGCCGCCGAGGCAAGCGGCATTCCGGGCTTGAGCGACGAAGGGCTGCTCTATGTCTGCGGGAAAGACAAAAAACTGTATGCCTACAAATTGGACAGTAAACCCCGGACCATCCCCCGCTCCAAATATTACGGCCCTTATCCGGAGGGCAGCTACGGCATGGGCAACCCTCCTCCTTCCCCCTGGTCAAGCGACAGCCGCCGCTATCAGGACGATCAACAGGACGAGATGTACGCCATAATTGAAAAAACCATTCGCAGCGGTGAGTTGGGTGAAAACGAACCGGACTATGTCGCCTATCTTATGGAAATGATCGGCTTCTTCCTGAACGACCCTCATTATTCACCTGCCCGCCCGGCGGTCAAACCTCCGCAGCGCATCAAGCTCATCCGCCTTTTGGCGCAAATCGGCTCCCGTGAAACAGTCGCCTTTTTGTGGAACATCTTTGACCGTGACCGTGAACCGGCAATCAAAGCCGCCTGCGCCGAAGCCATCGGCATCATCGGCATAGACCCCGACGGCAGAACTTTTCAATCGTACACTTACCTGCTTGCCGCGAATAACCCAAACCGCGACCCGCAGATAATAGTATCCGCCGCATCATCCATTGCCAATCTCTGCCGCTATGTGGGCCCTCCCCTGGCGGCTGACGGAATCTACCTGCTGCGGCTCTTTATGAATCTGCCTTCAGTGCCAAACAGCGTTAAGGCCCAGATACGGAACGAGGTTGACGCCCTTGGAAAAGAAGGGCTGGACAAGGTGATACAGTAGAATAGCAGGGTTGATTTTGGCATTGGCGAAGTATAGTTAGGTTCCGTTGGGCGTACTTTATTTCATTCTTATATTCATTTAAAAATATTTTTTCTGGTATGTTATAATGAATACAGAATCAATTGCCTTTTTTGAAAAATATTCCTCGGCGATTTTATATTTACTGTATTCATCCTGCACAAAGAAATAAACCCAGACATTGCTATCTACAAATATTCTATCTGTCATAACAATCCTCTCGTTTAAATTTGAATTCTCTATTCACGACTCTGTTTTTTGCAGCAAATTCTAAAAAAGATTTTATATTATTAGTTTTATCCTCTTTATTTATAAAACTAATAATTTCAGTAAAATCTGTCTCAATATCAGATTTTATTATCATAGTCTTTCTATCCAAGGTTAGTGTTTCAAACATTTTTTTCTCCAAAAATGAATATACTTTATTTTACTACTTAATTTTATATTGTCAAGGTCAAAAATGTATACTTTTTATACGTTTTAGCTTATTTTCGACCATTTTAGCCCAATGGCACATAACATCTATTATGCGAAATCAGCGGGCCTTAATCTGTTCCGCTGCGGCAAAGTCTGCGGCGGCGCTTTCGCCGTTCCCCAGGAGCTGCAAAATGTTTCCCCTGCTGATATAGGCACCGGCAAAGGTGGGATCCAGCGCAAGGGCGCGGTTAAGATCCGCCAGGGCTTTGTCAAAGTCGCCTTTGTTGAACCAGGCGTTTCCCCGGTTGTGATAAGCCAGGGCGTAATCGGGTTTGATTTTGATGGCTTCGGAAAAATCTGCAATGGCTTTGTCATCATCTTCTTTGCGGTACCATGCACTGCCGCGCCGGTTCAGGGCTGCGGCGTTACGGGGTTCCAGCCTGATGATCCTGGTACAGTCCTCTATGACACGGTCCCAGTCGCCTGATTCGTAAAATGCCCATGCCCGGTTAATCAGGGCGTCGGTGTAATCGGCCTTGAGCTTGATGGCCTGGGAATAATCCTCTATGGCGCGGCTCGTTTCGCCCCGCTCGGCATGGGCGTAACCCCGGTAATTGTACACCTCGGCGCGGTCATTGTTGATTTTAAGGGAACGGGTATAATCTTCGATGGCCCGGCCGGCATCACCTTTTTTCAGCCAGGAGTTGCCCCTGGAGATAAACGCCTCGGAAAAATCGGCCTTCAGGCTGATGGAACGGTTGTACTCGGCGATTGCCGTATCGTAGTCGCCGGCCCGATACTGCTGCTCTGCGGAAAAAAACGAGATAAGGTACTGATCAACGCCCATCTGCCGCAAGACAGCGGGATCGGCTTTCTGATAATTTACCGGATTAATCTCACCGATATTAACCCCAAAAGCGGGCCCGCTTTTAATGGCAGGCAGCTTTCCGCTGAAATCGCTTAAAGAACGCTGGGGCTGGTACGAAACGGAAATGCTGTCAGGTGACGATTCAGGCGCGACAGGCGCAGGCTCCGGGGGCTCCTCCTGCGTAAGTTCCGGCTGTTCCGCCCGGATTGGCGGAGCGGCGGGGGGGGGGGTCTTTGTCTTGCAGCCGCCCAGGATAAGGCAGATGAACAGGCAGGCCTTCCAATTAGCCTTCATTGATTCCACTTGCCTCCTCAGTTTCATTGGCCGCGTTGGTTTCATCAGGCGTATCAATACTATCGGGTATATCAAAAATTATTTTGATATGCTCAACCGTTTGGCGGTGCTTCATCTTGAGAACCAGAATCTGATCCTGGGCATTGTATACCCAGCCGGAAGAATCGTAACGCTCAAACTGGGGATCTGTGCGGTAATCGATGTTGTAAAGCTGTATCTTTCCAAAAGGCCGCACCCCCCGTATCATAACATAGTGAATTTCGTTTATAGGGAAGGAAACCGAAATATTGAGGGCCCCTTCTTCCTGAACAGCGCTGACCAAAGGCGAGGCGGTCCACGCCCAGATACCGTTTGAGGCCGGACCCAGATTCGCCGCGTGGGGATAGTATTCGCCGGGGTTGAGTATACGGTATATCTTTGCGGAGCTGATCCTGGCGCCAGGGGTATGGTTTGCGGCGCCGCCTGAGGCTTCGGTCATTACGCCATTTTCAGCAAGCTCAAGAAAAGCGGGGGCGGCGCCGGTATTGTCCCGCAGGGCCAGAACCGAGAGCATGAGCGAGCGGCCCAGGGCAGCCCAGTCGGCGTTACCGGCGCTTTCCGCCCAGACCCACAGAGTCTTACCCAGGTGGAAGTTAAACTCCATATCGATGCGGCCGTTATGCGACACCAAGACCAGGTCTTTTTCGGTATCCCGCATAATCTCTTCAGAAACAAGGAAGCATGCCTGATTTATGAGCTGCTCAAAGGGATTGTCCCCCTGAATGCGCAACTGCCTGAAATCAATATAACCCTCAAATATGCCGGGAATTAATTCCATACTCAGCGCCGCAGGATCCATCCCCCGGATCAATCCCAATCCGTCATTCACCAGGTTCGCGTAACCTCTGACGCTGAAGAAGTCCAACACATGACTTTCCTTGAGGAAATCAAGGGACTTTTCGTTGATCATACGGGAGATACGGCCGATCTTTTCGCGTTCTGCGGCAGTAAAGGAACGGAGCGCCCTGTCCATGCCGCCCAGGAACACCGAAGACTCGTAAGTACGCCGGGGGCCTGCGAGAAAATCAGGAGATGCCGCAGCCACCGCAGCTTTGTAAGTACCGCGCCGCAGCGCCTCTCCGCTGTATGCAATGACTGTATCATCATCGGCCCTCAGGGAAATAGTCTGGCTCCAGTAAGAAAAATTCTGATCCCGCCAGCGAGTCATTGCCTCGTTAAAGGTTTGAGAATTCCGAGCCTGGGCAAGAATATAATCGCCGGGACTAAAAGGCCGGTGTTCGGGCTTGACCCGGTAGGAGACAAACGCATCATCAGGCGTTAGAAGCAGTTGGCCATTTTCCAGCGCATACGCTGTCCGGCTAAACTGATACTGAATGCCATTGTGCAGAATGGTAAACTGTCCATCGGCACCGTCACGTACCACCGAGGAACGGCGGGGCTGAATGGGGATTTTTACTTCGTGCTGCCCCTCGGCAAAAACGGCGTCTATATGCAGCTCCGGGCGGCTCCCTGCAGACAGGGTTGTAAAGGCCAGCTCGGTTCCGCCAGGTAAAATAAATTGTGCCGTATCATCTGACCGTATCAGATATTCAGGCTCAAGTTCAAACTCAAGCCCGCCGAAAAAGATTTTAACGTCTCCGGTAAGAAAGTGTTCGTTTGAATCCGCAGGGACCCCGGCGTCAAGACGGTAATGACCGCTTACCACCATGCTGCCAATGAGTTGGGTAAAATTCCCTTTTTTAGAAAACTGAAGTAGTACCAGTACGAAAAAGACTGCGCAGTACAGCGCAAGGAGGCCCAAAATCCGGGGCACCACAGGTTTTCTCATCAATTTGACGCCTTATTATCAGATTTTCCGGCACTGTAACAATGTCTCAACTTGCCGGTTTAATAATTATTGTATACTATATATAAGCATGATTACCAGTTCATCAGGAGCCCCTTTGCGTAAAATCTGTTTTTGTCTCGGCCTGATCGCCCTGACGTTTTCCTCCTGCTCCTCCGCAAAAAGCGCGGTGCAGGATACACCTGTTATAACTGAGTCCGGGCAGCCCGCAGCAGCGCCCATAGTAGTGCCCGCCGCCCCGCCGCCCGCTGTGGTAGACCTTAATGATACCCAGGCAATACTCACCCGTGTTGCGGAACTTTTGGCCCGCAGAGATTTTCCCGCCGCGCTGGCGCTGTTCGACCGTATCGATCCTGTTGAAGCTGAAAAAACGGAGATTCAAATACTGCGGGCTTCGGTACTGAATACCGCAGGCAGGCCAGCCGAAGCCAGGGCTATAGCCGCGCCGATTAACGCCAAAGAGCCGGATAACATCGACGCCTTGATGATACTGGCGGACGCCGCCGCCCTGGAAGCCAAAGAAAGGGACAGGCGGGCTCTGCTTGAGCGGGTGATCAAAATAGATCCAAAAAATGCCAGAGCCTTTACGGATCTTGGCAATATCGCCCTTCGCGCCCAGTCTTTGCGAACTGCGGCAAATTATTTTGATCAGGCTCTGGCTGCGGACTCCGGTTACGGCGAAGCCCTGATTGGACGGGCCATTGTGTACCGCTACAACAAGGAGCCGAAAAAGGCGGAGCAGCTTCTAAACCGGGCAGTGAGTCTCTACCCCCAGTGGGCCAGTCCCCGGCACGAGCGGGCACGGCTCTACAAGGGCGCCGGCTTCAACAAGGAAGCGCTGGAAGATCTAAACGCGGCGAAACAACTGGACCCTGATAACTACTGGATCTCGGTGGATCGGGGCGCAGCCCTGGTCGAGCTGAACCGCAAAAGCGAGGCGCTGGAGGAATTCACCAGAGCCATTGCTATGGATCCAAATAATTTTCTGGCCTACGTGTACAGCGCCGGCATTAAGGATGAAAGCGGCGACTATGCCGGCGCCGAACGCGATTACGCGGTACTGACAAAACTCAAGCCCGAATATTATTTCGCCTTTGAGGGCCTGGGGATAATTAAAATGCGCAACCATCAATGGGCCGAAGCACGGGACGCTTTTCTTGAGGCTTACAAGCAGGCGCCCAAAGAATACGCCTATGCCCTGCTCGCAGCGGTAAACTGGATTCGCGCCGGAAGACCCAGCGATCCCAAACAGTTTCTGGCACAGGTGCTGCGTACCGCCCCCAGAGACTCGCTGGAATATTCCATACTCAGGCTCTTTCACGACATGAACGGCGATCTGGATGCCTCTATAAAAGCCGATCGGGAAAAAAATCTTGATACCAAGGCACGGATGATTTTTTATTTGGCCAATTATTACGATGTACGGGGAAATAAAACCCTGGCGGATAAATATTTTTTACAGGTACAGGAGCTTGACCGGGCATGGATTCCGGAATGGCGCATAAACGAATGGTTCCTTGAGGAACGGGGCATTAAGGCATTTTAAGGAAGTACAATGAACAGTAATAATTTGCACATAACGGTAGACGGCAAAGACATCAATCTGATTGGAACCGCCCATGTCTCCAGGGAAAGCATTGAAGAAGTGTCCCGGGTTATCCGCGAGGAAAAGCCCGATATGGTCTGCGTAGAGCTTGACCAGGGACGCTACAATTCAATTTCCCAAAAAGAAAACTGGGAAAGCCTGAACATAGCCAAGGTGTTTAAAGAAGGCAAAGGCTTTCTCCTGATTGCCAATCTGGTGCTTGCCGGGTTTCAGCGCCGCCTGGGCAACGAACTTGGCGTAAAACCCGGCGAGGAGATGAAGACCGCCATTGAAACCGCAGTAGAGCTGGGCATAAACTACAGTCTCTGCGACCGTGAGGTGCAAACCACCCTGCGCCGCGCCTGGGCCCGCTGCGGCCTTTGGAGCAGATGCAAGCTTCTGGCCTCGCTGCTTGCCGGTGCCTTTACCACGGAAAAACTCAGTGCAGAGGAAATTGAAGCCCTCAAAAACCGCAGCGAGCTTGACGGTATGATGTCCGAACTTGCGGAGTATCTTCCCGCGGTTAAGGCAACCCTTATTGATGAACGCGACCGCTACCTTGCGGCAAAAATATGGAGCGCCACCGCGCCCGGCTGCCGGGCAGTGGCAGTAGTGGGCGCAGGGCACATGCAGGGCATTAAAGCCCATCTGGAAAAACTCGCCGCCAAAGAAGAATCCCCGGATGTCAGCGAATTTGATCTCATTCCCCCGCCAGGCCTGTTGTCCAAAGCCGTAGCATGGATATTTCCGGCTCTGATCCTCGCCCTTATCGTCGCAGGCTTTTTTCGCGCCGGCGCCGGCGTCAGTCTCTCCATGCTGCTCCGCTGGGTACTTTGGAACGGCTCCCTGTCCGCACTGGGGGCACTTATCGCCCTGGGTCACCCCCTCTCAATTCTCACTTCCTTTGTATGCGCCCCCATAGGAACCATAAGCCCCGTTCTGAGCGTGGGCCTTTTTTCCGGGCTTATGCAAGCCGCCCTGCGCAAGCCCCGGGTCTCGGACACCCAAACCATTTCTGAAGATGTAACCACTATAAAAGGCATCTACCGTAACCGGATTTCCAGGGCTTTACTGGTTTTCTTTCTTTCAACTCTGGGCGGAGCCATTGGAAATTTTATCTCGATTCCGGCAATTACGGGGCTGCTGGTAAAGTGAGGGGAATAATTGTTTTGTACAGAAAATATAGTGAATTCAGAAAACAATAAAAAAGAGCAGGAATGCTCCAAACCGGAGAACAGCTATGATGATCGTGAGCGGGTAGAGACAAACCTCATAGAAAGCTTTGGTTACTTGCATTTTCGGCAGGGACAATGATGTCTATTTCGGTAGAGTTGGATAACATCGATAGTGTCAAACCCACTGTTAGTTGGATAAAGCGGTAAATGTCAGAACCTGAGCCTGGCCTTTATCGTTATAAGGGCGCTGCTAAATAAATCACGGTACAGAGGAACCTGGGTGGAGAGACTTAAGGTCATACCCTGAAAGGCTTCCCACTCTGCTCCGAGGATGGGCAAAAAGAAAACATCCTCCATGTCGGCTATACAGGAAAAATTGAGACGGGTGTAATCGTTTAACCGGTACAGGGCCGTAAGATCCAGATAATGGTTGTGACTAAGCTCCAAATTTTCCGCTGCCGAAGAACGGTTGCCGGCGTAAAGATATTCGGTCAAGAGGGTAAGATCACCCTTGAAGAAGGAATAATCAAGACCGAGAGCTCCGGATAGACCTTCTATGCTGGTATTCGTCTCAGGATCATAGGTGTAGAGAGCGCCCAGGGTAAGGCCGACTTCGATATCCGCCTTGAGGGAAAATCCGCCGCGGTGCCGCCCATAGCGATAGTCCCCTAAAGGAGTTTCGTAAGCATAAAAACCCTGAAGGCTGGCCGCTTCTCCATGACCCTCTACGCCAATGCCCGTAATGTAACCATCTCCCTGGACATTCAGGGGATCTTTCGGGGCCGAGGCAAAGGCAAAGATTTTCAAGGCATCGGTGGGATAGGCCGAAAAGGATGTTCCCAGAAGGCCGCGCGGACGGGCATCAGGAAGAAAGGGATTAGGGGGACACAGAAAATCCGTCGGCCCCCAGACAAGGCTATACCCCAGGGGGATTCGTAAAAGCCCTGTGTCAAGCTGCGCCTTTTCTCCTTTTATTCTAAAATAGAGCCGTTCCAGTTCAAGAGCCGCGGCAAAGTTTTCCCCGGCAACAAAGGCCGTTGGGGGAAGGCTCTGTGCTGCGGCGATACTACCCGAAGCGGCGATAAGATTGACTGCGCCGTAGATCGTCGCATAGTCCCGCAGCTGAGTCTGAAAACGAAGATTGGCCCAGGTTTCAAAGCCCATAGAAAAGTCAGACGCGGTTTTCCCCACAGAGGCAAGAACACGACTATCCAGGGTTCCCGAAAAATTGAGCCCCTGTGCACAGAGCACATCGCTGACCGCAGCAACCATAAGCAGCAAGAGAACGCATCTATGTATCTTCATTTATCGCTCCAGATTCCGCTGACTGAACACCGAGTCCGCAATGGGCTTGTCTAAAACAACATTCTTCATCACAAAAGTTGTCTTGCTGTTTTTGCGCAAGAGGTCGCGCATCTCGTATTCCACAGGGAAACGGCGACCTCCAATCACCTCAATTTTAATCACGGTAAAGTCCTTGAGCTTTGCCCCGGAAAGAGCGAAAAGCTCATAATGCAGAAGGTCTCCGTTTTCCTTATCGATCCAAAGTTTCTGTTTGGGGTAACTTTCGGTACGCTTCTTTGCGGTCAGGTCCAATACCCAACAATCCCGGCTTGCGCCGTTCCCGTTCCATACCTCGCTGCCGGAAATGATCGGCGTGTAACGGCTGGAAAGGCTATCGTTGTTGATCGTGTCCTCGTATGAAAGGTCAGACCCCATCATGCTCTCTTTAAGCATATGGCCGGAAATGAGTATTACCCCCTCGGTGTCAGGAGAATACACATAAAGCCTTGCCCCTTTCTTGAGATACTTGGTTCCCCTGTCCTCGGGATTGGTAAATTCGATGAAGCTGTCCGTATCGCCCTTTGCCCATGCCTTCATCACTTTCACATAACGCCGGTTCTGATACTCAATAATCATCTCGCCTTCGTACTCAATCGTAGCGTAGACTTCGTTTTCATCGATCCTCCGCAGCAGTTCCGCAGCCGTTGGCGTCTGGGCAAAAGCGAGACCGGCTACGACAAACATTAACACAACCAATAACATTTTCCTGCACATATAAACCTCCATACTATCTCCTCAGCGCCTCAACCGGTTCCACAAAGGCGCTCTTCAGTGACGGAATGAGCGTGCAGATTGCCGCGATCACTACGCCGAAACAGAAACTGCCTGCCAGTATGCCCGGGGAGAACTCCAGGAACATGGTACCCGCCGAGGGGAACTCCTTCATGCCGCCGCCGGTCATGGCGTTGAAGTCCAGGGGGAAGCGGGAGCCGATAAAAGTCAGGAGACATCCGAAAAATACCCCGGCCAGAGAACCAAGGATACTCAGGAACAGGGCTTCGAAAAAGAAGACCTGCACGATTTCCCGGCGGGTCATGCCCAGGCTCCCCATCATGCCTATCTCCTTGATCCGTTCGTGGATGATCATCACCACCGTGTTGATGATAAGGAAGCTCGCCACGATGAGGAACATCAGCTCGATCACGTAAAAAATAGCCATGCTCTGCTGCATCATTACCATAAAATAATTATCCCGCCATTCCCGCACCACGTCGGTTCTGCCCAACAGGGAAGAAAGGGCGGCGGCGATGGTTTTGCTTTGCCGGGGATCATCGGCAAAGATGAAAAGTTGCTGCACTGTGTCTTCCATCACCAGGAGCCGGGAGAGGCTGTCGTAGTCCAGCAGGATCACGTCCTCGTCAAATTTGAGATAGTCGAATTTGTAGATGCCCACAACCCGGGGGCTGTAGAACTTATCCGAGAACTGGGCGGACACAGTTTTGAAAGAGACCTCGTCGCCTATGCCCAGAGCCGCTTTTTCCGCCATAGATACGCCGATGGCACATTCCCGTTTGCTCGGCTCGGGGAAGCGTCCGGTTACAAGGCCGTTGTTACGGTCAGTCATGTTGAAATGGTTCACCGCCATTTCCCCTTCGGCCCTGATACCCCAGAGCAGGGCGTGTTTAATCGTGCTGTCCTGCAAAGTGGCAAAGGCGCTGATCCGGGGGAACACCGCCTTTACGCCGGGGATTTTTCTGACCGCCGCTTCCAGTTCCGCCGCGCTCCTCCCTCCGGCAACGGGATACTGCACGGGCATATACTCCTTGTCCGCCTCGTACTCAGCCGATGCGATGCTGACGTGTCCGGTGTCGAAAATCTGGATCACGTCTTCCATGCCTTTCATCATCCCACCCATCATGGACTGCATGATGATGGTAAAAAATACCGCTATGGCTACCGCCACAAGACACATAACTGTCCGCCGCACATTCCGCAGAATGTTCCGCCGGGCTATGGTAACAAGGGACCAAAATCCCCCGATAGTGTTATACGTCATTTTTTTCTCCTAATCAAACCGTAAACTTTCGGTGATGGGCATTTTGAGCGCCCGCCGGGTGGGGAAGAATGCCATCACTGCAGAAAGGATCGTGGCGGCAATGCCGGTAAGGACGATGACCGGCGGATTCCATGCCGAGCGGAACACGCCGTTGACCCGGTAGCCAATGTCACCGCCCATACTGGAAGTCATGGCGCTAAAGTCCACACCGTGTTCCACCATAGGGATGTTAAGGAGACAGCCGATGACAAGACCTGCGACCGAACCAATCAGCCCCACCATTCCCGCTTCCATCATCAGGGTAAACAGGAGTTGGCTGTCGGTCATGCCCTGGGCGCGCATCATACCGATTTCGCGGGTGCGTTCCAGAATTGCCAGCAGCATGGTATTGGCGATCCCCAGAAAAGAGAGAATGAAAAGGATGATGATTATAATGTAGGAACTCCAGTTGTCCCCGGCGGAGGCGGCAAGATAGTCCCTGGCGTAGCCTTCCCAGCCTTCTATGGCCAGGTCATTCGGGAGAGGTCCCGCTGCCGTTTCAAGAGCCGTGGTCTCAAGAGCCCTTCTGATCTGCGCCGCCGATTCATCGGCCCTGGGCAGGGCCGTATCGCTGGCATTGTGTTTGCGTATAACAAGCTCGGTCACATGCCCCTCCAGCATAAGGCCGGTCTCATCTTGCAATGCGTCTAACGGAATAAAGGCGGTGTTATTGTTGAGTTTGGGGTTCGGCGCGTTGACAATACCCACCACCACGGCGGAAATAAGTTGGTTTACGTGTCTAATCGCGCCGGAGTAGTCCGCCCGTACCATAGCTTGCAGTATCGCGTCCAGGGTGTGGGGGGCATCGGTATCAAGCAGCCATGCGTCAAGCAATTCATCAAAGGTATAGGCACTTTCAAAAAGAGCGCGCTCTTCGGCGCTGAACCGGGGCAGCAGGTCCGTCTCGTACTTGTCCTGCCGCACCGAATCCGGCGCTGCCTTTATATCGATCACCGTGGAGATGCGGACACTCATCCTGCCTGATTCCTCCAACATCGCCCAATAACGGTTCATCTCCTCGGCGCTAACATCCCTGCGAAGTATATACCGTGTGTTCCCCTCTTCCAGTTCAACCTGCTTGGGGGCAAACATACCGCCGGATTTAGCCGCCGCGGTTTCGTAAAGTCCCCGCACAAAGCCGTGTTCGCTTTCGGGAAGCGCAGGGAGGATTTCATTCTCCAGTTCGAAAAGAGTAGGCCTGATGGGGATACCTGTCTTGAGTTTATCCGCAGTCATGGCCCCCAGCAGTATGCCGAATTCACCGCTACGCAAATACCGGCCGCTTTCAACGGCGCTTGATACCCGCAGCACCTTTGCGTCTAACGACGGATCAATGGCGTTAAATTCCACCGGTGCGGACCCGGTCTCGCTGTACAGAGTCCCGGTAAACACAAAGCGGGGAGCTGCATCGTAGCCGGCATGTTCCAGCGCCGTCGCGTAACGCTCCCAATTATCGAAATTTTCGTACATGGGCCGGTCGTCGATTTTTTCAAAGTACATTTTTGTTTGCATCTTCGCCGCTCCGGTTTCGTAACTCACGATATTCCGCCGGGATTCCACATTCATCCCCACGAGCCAGCTATCCATAAAGATATACACCGTCACGCTGACCGCTATCGCCAGGATTGACAGTGTTGTCTTTACCTTGTGCCGGGCCAGGTTGCGGAAGGCTATGTGGGCAAGTTCACTAACGCTTGATAGGGTCATTATTTAACCTCATCACTTTCAACCTGCCCGTCACGGATGTGTACTACACGGCGGGCATAGTCCATGACCATTTGATCATGTGTAGAGAATATAAAAGTGGTCCCCACGGATTTATTCAGGGCCAGCATCAATTCAAGAATTTCCCGGCCAATGGTGGAGTCCAGGTTTGCCGTGGGCTCATCGGCGAGGATAAGGGCCGGCTTCTTCACCAGCGCCCGGGCGATAGCCACCCGCTGCTGCTGACCGCCGGACATTTCCTTGGGCCGCCTTTTTGCCATGCCCTCCAGGCCCACATCCGCAAGGGCCTGGGCGGTGCGCTCTTTCACTTCGCTTTTATCAACACCAAGCAGTGTGAGGGGGAAACCGATGTTTTCCTCTACCGAAAGCACAGGGATAAGGTTGTACGCCTGAAAGATAAACCCGATGCTGTGTCGCCGCAAAAGAGCCAACTGCTTATGGGACATCTTGCTGGTATCTGAACCGCCTACCAGCATAGCGCCGCCTGAAATCGTGTCCAGGCAGCCCGTTAGGTGCAAAAAGGTAGATTTGCCGCTTCCCGAAGGCCCGGCGATGGCGGCAAATTCGCCGCCCTGAAATTCAAGGTTCACCCCCCGCAGGGCGTGTACCGTTGTTCCGTTAAGGCCATAATCTTTTATCACGTTCTCAGCTTTTACAACTGTCATATACTGCCTCCTTTAAATACAAAATCGAAGAATGAAGAATAGTTAACCGCAAAGGCGCCGAAGGCGACTAAGGGGAAGAAGGATTTGTTGGAACTCTTCTTTCTCCTCTTCCTTTGTCGCCTTCGGCGCCTTTGCGGTTTTTATTTTTTCTCTCTTTGTAACTCATTCAACGCTTCCAATCCGAAAACATCTTTCGTTTTAAGCTCCTCGGCGATTGAGTTTGGCACCAGCATCATGGAGTTCCCCGCCTTAAGGCCCTCGTTCAGTATCGAAAGTATTTTCAGCTTCATCGCCGGTTCGTTATTCGCATAAATTCTCACCGCTTCCTCAAGCTTGCGGGCAATTTCGATTTCAGCTTCAGCTAACAGGGTACGGGCCTTCTTTTCCCGTTCAGCCTGGGCCACCCGCGAAAGGGAATCCTGCAATTCCTCGGGGATTTGAATGTCGGTGATCTCCACAAACTGCACCGTAATTCCCCACTCGGTGGTCTTCTTGTCCACCTCTTCCTGAATCTGCTTTTCGATTAAATCGCCCCGTTCAAGAAAGGTAGAAAGATCATGACTGCTAACAGCATTACGCAAAGCTGTTTTTGAAGAAAGAACCACTGCATCCTCGTAATCTTCCACCTCAAGGATCGCCTTCTGGGGATCCCAGACCAGCCAGAAACAAAGGGCGTCCACGGTGACCGTCACCGAATCCTGCGTCAAGGTTTCCTGTGCCGAAAAGTCCGTTACGCGAATGCGGATGTCCACGATCTGGGCGATCCGGTCCGCCAGGGGCAGCAGGAAAAAGAGCCCCGGCCCACGCACCTTGTGGAACTTGCCCCAACGCAGCACAATAGCCCGCTCCCACTCATCGGCCTTGCGGATACAGAAAACCAACAGCAGGACGATGAGAAAAATAGCATAGCTAATCCCTATCCCTGCCGGCATCAATACCCCCGCCGCCGGGTCATAGGGCCGATCCAAAGCGGGGCCGAATGTCAGGATCACCCCCGCCGTAATCGCCAGCAGAATGAGCCGCAGCAGGGCCAGGGTAAAATCCGGTTTCTGCCGCCGGGATGTGTTTTTAACCAACGGCTGTATAACAGACGACGGCTGCCTAGCAGACGACGGCTGCCTAGCAGACGACGGCTGTACTTTATTCTCCGCAACACTAAAAATCTTCGCCATTTATATCTCCTTCTTGCTAACTACCAACTATCAATTACTTGCTACATTCCCCAACAAGTTTTACCAATTCCCGCTTCTCCACACCCAGGTCCCGCATTTCCTGCACAAACCTGACCAGAACTTCCTGAATCTTCCGGTTCAGGCTGTCGTCCTCTATCACCGGCTTTTTGTCGGAGATGTAAGTGCCGCTCCCCACCTGGGTCGCCAGAATCCCCCGGATTTCCAGTTCGCCGTAAGCCTTGGCGATGGTATTGGGGTTGGTCTTCAAATCCACCGCCAGGGACCGGATCGTGGGCAAGCGGTCGCCGGGCCGCATCCGCCCGGACAGAATCGCGTATTCTATCTGCTGAATGATCTGCCGGTAAATCGGCACCCCGTTTGCCGGATCCAGCGAAAAGTTGATAAATCCGGCCTGTCCAGAGGGTTTATCAGTTTTTGGAGCCGTTTTTCTTATTATCGTATTTGTACTATTCATCTAGTACAATAATAAATGCACTAGTACAATATGTCAAGTGTTTTTTTTGAAAAATTCACCAAAAATGCGGCTATCTTCAAGTTGAGATACCGCATTCCGCTTGATTAGCAGGGCAAATTCCGGTATTTTTAAACAGGTTTATATCACTAACCCTGGAGGAAAAAATTGAAACGAATCACAATCGCACTTGTATGTGTACTTATGGCTGCCGGAACGGTTTTTGTCGGCTGCAAGCGGAACACCGGAAGTACCGGGAATGTATCCGGCGGGGATAAATCCCTTGAGAACATTTTGAGCAGGAAAAAATTCGTCCTTGGCCTGGATGACTCATTTCCGCCTATGGGCTTCCGCAACGAGAATAACGAAATCGTTGGCTACGATGTGGATCTTGCCAAAGAGGTAACCAGACGCATGGGTGTTGAACTGGTGCTGCAGCCCATCGACTGGAACGCAAAGGAGCAGGAACTCAATACCGGCGAGATCGACTGTATATGGAACGGTTTTACCATTACCGACGAACGGAAGCAGAATCTGCTCTTTACTCCCCCGTATCTGAAAAACGCCCAGGTAATCGTGGTTAAGGGTAATTCGCCGGTAAACAGCCTGAAGGATCTGGCGGGAAAAACTGCGGGAACCCAGGCGGGTTCTTCTTCGGTTGAGGCCATTGACGACGCCCCGGACTTTAAGGCAAGCCTGAAAAATGTTATCGAATACAAGGACTTTCTCACTGCCCTGATGGATCTGGACGTGGGCGGAACTGATGCGGTGGTTATCGATCTGGTAGTCGCCAACGATAATATCAACCGCTCCGGCAAGCCCTTCCGTATTCTAAAGGAAACTCTGGGCGAGGAAGAGTTCGGTATCGGTTTCCGTAAAAACGACCGGGCTTTGCAAGAAAAAGTGTGGGCGACGCTGCTGGAAATGGTCAAAGACGGTACCGTAGCCCAAATCACCAACAAGTGGATGGGCGCCGACATATCCATCATCGGGAAATAATTACATAACCCATGATCCGAATGATAGGCATAATGTCCAAGGGGGCGGGAATATCTTTAGAGGTATTCTTCCTTACCCTGCTGTTCTCGCTGCCCCTGGCATTGCCTATTGCTTTTGGAAGAATGTCGCATAACGGATTGATCCGGGGTATTGTCAAATTCTATCTTTTGGTAATGCGCGGAACGCCGCTTATTTTGCAGCTTATTTTTATTTACTTTGCGCCCAAGTATCTTTATGCGTTTTTGCATAACAGCTTTTCAGAAATAATTATATCCCGCGGATTCTGGGATACCATCAAGTTTATACTTTCCTACAATCGCTTTACTGCAGTCATCATCGCCTTTGCGCTGAATTATGCCGCCTACTTTGCGGAAATCTACCGGGGCGGCATCCAGTCCATTTCACAGGGGCAGTACGAGGCCGCCAAGGTGCTGGGTTTTACCAATGGGCAGACGTTCAGCAGGATCATCCTGCCCCAGGTGGTCAAGCGCATACTGCCCGCCACCGGCAACGAGGTGATCACCCTGGTCAAGGACACCGCCCTGGCCCAGATTATCGGCGTGGCGGAACTTTTTCACGCCGCCCAGAACGCCGCCGCCAGGGAGTTTTCCACTACGCCGATTTTCATAGCCGGCCTTTTCTACCTTGTCATGAACTGGGCGGTTTCTGTCACTTTTACCCAGTGCGAAAAAAAGCTTTCGTATTATGCGTAATGCAGGAACCGGCATGGAAATAATCAAAGTTGAGGAACTTTCAAAATCCTTTGGTAAACTGGATGTTTTAAAGAATATTTCTTTTTCGGTTAATCGCGGTGAAGTGGTTGCCATTATCGGGCCATCGGGTTCGGGAAAATCAACCCTGCTCCGCTGCATCACCCATCTGGAGCTGGTCAACGGCGGCAGTATCACCCTTGCCGGCAGGGACATGGTAAAAGACGGAGTTTACGCGCCACCTGAAGCGTTACGGGAAATCTGCCTTAAAATCGGACTGGTGTTTCAAAATTTCAACCTTTTCCCCCATTTTTCAGTGGAACGAAATATCACCGAGGCCCAGGTTCATGTACTCCGCAGATCAAAAGAAGACGCTGCGGGCCGCGCAAAAGTCCTGCTTGAAAAAATGGGCCTTTCCGACAAGGCCGCTTCCTACCCCTTTGAACTTTCCGGTGGGCAGCAGCAACGGGTCTCCATTGCCAGGGCCCTCGCCCTTGATCCCGAAGTGCTCTTTTTTGACGAGCCCACCAGCGCCCTGGATCCTGAACTCACCGGCGACATTCTCAAAGTCATACGCGATCTTGCCTCTGAAAAAATGACGATGGTGATTGTAACCCATGAAATCCCTTTTGCCCGTGAAGTAGCCGACCGGGTACTCTTTATGGACGGCGGCGCTTTTATCGAGGAGGGACCCGCAGCAGAGCTCATCGACAACCCTCGGCTGGAGCGCACCAAGGCATTTCTGGCGCGGCTCTCGCGGTTTGGGGAAATAGAGACTAAACGGTAATTTGTCGCGTTGTTACGTTATCGTACTATCACAAGCGAAGGAGCCCTGAATCCTGATTTGTCCCCGGGAGCGCACAGAAAATTTACTTGGCGGTCTGGGGCGGAAACTCACCCCTTTCACCTCGAAAATAACTCGGCTCAAGAGGTGATTTCCGCCCCAGACCGCCCTTTAACATTTTTTCAAAGTGCGCTCCCGATTCACCCCCGGGATTCAGGGCTCCTTCGCTTGCATTTGCCCGTTAATGTATACAGCAGCCAATTACCATTTCCTTTCGCTGAGGGGGAATGGGGAGTTTTGCTCCGTAAGGTGGAATGTATCGCCCGCTACGAGTAAGAAATACTCGCTAATGCAGCAGCGGGGAGGGCTTGTGAGTTATTTTTTGCTCGTAGCGAATGGCACATTCCCTCTCTGCGAAGGAAATGGTGATTTATTGAACAGTGTAACCAAACCACAACTGCAAATCGGGGTGGGCGGGGCAGTGCCGGGCATGACTTTTTGCGACAAGCCAGAAAAAGGGGTAACCGACCCCGCCTTCGTGTCGAGCGAGCCGTAGGCGAGTGCACGAAGGTGTGTATCCAATGTTTTGGAGCAAACGGAATGCCCGGCACTGCCCCGCCCACCCCGATTTGATGAGCGAGAGAATGCTACGCTGTGCGACAAATTACCGTTTATTTACTCAATGCGCTTTTCCGTTTCCGCCGCTGCAGCATCATCCCCAAGGGAACGGAATATATCCACGGCGCGAAGATACGCTTCCCGGGCTTCGGCGGTCTTGCCGGCTTTTTTGTGGACATCGCCCAGGGCGCGCCAGTCGGCGGCGAGGCCCCAGGAATTTTCCACGCGGCGGTCAAGGGCTATGGCCGATTCAAGGGCTTGCAGGGCGCCGCTGTAGTTGGCGGCAAGGGAACGGATGGAGGCGATAAGGAACCAGTCGTAGGCGGCCTGTTCCAGTGAGCGGTCTTTTTCATGTATGTCCAGGCTGCGTTTGACAGCGGCTTCGGCTTCTTGGTAGCGTCCCAGCTCACGTTCGCAAAGGCCGATCACTACCCAGGAAAAGGCGATGTAGAGCTTATCCGATTTTATCGCATCCAGTTCATGGTTTACTTCATTGCGGATAGCTTGAGCCCGGGAAGCGCCGGCGGAAAGGAGATTGCCCCGGGCTATGTGGACACGGCTTACTGCGGCAAGTTCAGGGGTTCCCCGCTTTTCCGCCTCTGCAAGGGCGTTTTCCCAGCCGGCAAAGGCTTCATCGGCACGGCCCAGGGCAAAGAGCACATTGCCCCGGGAAAGACCGGTGCGGATCAGAAGGCCGGGATCGTCGCTTATTATTGCAAGGCGCCGGGCCTCGTTAAGCAAAATCAGGGCAGTATCGTAATCGCCGCGATCGGCCTGCTTGTTGCCCAGGTCAAGCTGGGATTCGGCTTGGGTCCGCAGATCGTACACCTCGCCGGGATTTTTTGGCGGCGTAGAACAGGCGGCGAAAAAAAGCGGGGCAATCAACCAACCCCACCGCAGAGCGGATGGGGTATGGTTGTTTTGGTAAGGTATTTGTCTCAGGGTACATACCCTTTTTAACGCCCTAAAGGGGCGGAGTATGTACCCTTCGCATACAATCAGCAGGAGAGGCATGGTTATCGTTATGTGCAAATTCAGTCTGCTTTTCATATCACCTCACTATCAGGCTTAAAATTCCAGGTCCCTGGGGCGGGCGCCGCCGGCACTGGTTTCCTTGCGCTCCGGAATTCCCCGCTTGAGCAGGGGATTGTTGGTCAGGGCGATAAGCACATCCTCGGCGGTTTTGAGGGCTGTATGCAGATCCGAAAGCAACGCCGCCACCTGGGGAAGCTGGGTGGGTATAAACTCGCTGGTTTTTTCCAGATTCCGCAAGATACCGGAAATAGAGTCTAATGACGCAGCTATATCGGTATATACCGTACCTTCGGAATCCAGAATCGTCATGATCGTACCATCAGGATCGGCAAGTTGGTCGGTAACCACACGGAGATTCACCAGAATGGGGTCAAGTTGAACCATGAGATCATTTAGAGTATCTACAAGTTCACGGGGAACTGTTTCCACCACTGCCGACAGCGCTGCAGTGGTCTTTTCCACATTGCCTAAAATACGGCCCAAATCGGTCCGGTCGGTTCCGGTAATGGATTCCTGAATATCCAGGATGGTATCGTTCAAGGAAGCCAGCAGCGTACCAGCCTGGTTCATGATATTGTTGATGCTGTCATCCCGTTCGGGCCGTACCGCAAGGCCGGTGGCAAGCAGCCGCTTTCCTTCGCTTGAGTTGACTGCAGGAATGATTTCCCCTTCTTTTACCAGCTCAGTCCCGATACCGGGATAAAACATAAATTGATTCCCCAAACCTATAGGGCTTACCAATACTTCCACCAGGGAACCTTCCCTGACCCGGTCTATATAGGTATCAAAAATAGTGAAGTGTACCTCCACCCGGTCATCCTCGGAAATATCAAAAGATTTTATGTGTCCGATAGTAAAACCCTTGTACTGGATAGGCATATTCCGGCTCAGGCCCGATGCGGAACTGAAATAGGTTTTAAAACGGTAATCTTTGGAAAACCAGCGCTGGCTTGACCCCAGCATAAAGATCACAAAAATCAGAATTCCCAGGGCAAGGATAATGAGACCGCCCACAATCTGATCGGCAAAACGTATGGTGAGTTTCATGAAGCCATCCCCATTTCCACATAACGCCGGAGATCCTCATCCTCGTCCATCTGTTCCCTGGTTAGACGCAAAAAAATCTGCCCACCCAGAACCATCACCACCACATCGGCCAGTTCCCGCACTATGCGCATATCGTGACTCACCAGAATGATCGAGACTCCCTCGTCCCGGCGGCGGCGTACCAGTCTGATAAGCCGCTGGGCGGCGGTTTCGTCCAGAGACTCAGTCCACTCGTCAAGGTAAAGCAGGCTGGGACGGCAGAGCAGGGCACGGGCAAAAGCGATGAGTTTCTGCTCCCCCATGGAAAGCCGCGAGGGTCTGACGCTCATATCCTTTTTATAACCCACCTCCGCAGCCACCGCCTCAATACGATATTCCCGTTCTTTTTTGCCCATAGCAGGAAAGTGAATCCTCAGGGGAAGGTCCAGAATTTGATACAGGTTCTGATTGGCCCAAAGGGCGGAATCCTGAAAGACAAAAGCCCCTTCCCGGCGGAACTCAAGATTCTCCTTCCGGGTCATAAGGGCCACATTTTTACCCTTGTATAAAATTTCCCCCGAATCCGGCACCGCCAGTCCTGCGGCGAGTTTCAGCATTGTACTTTTACCCCCGCCTGCGGGCCCTACCAGGGCGGTGGTTTTTCCGGTGTCAAATTCATAAAACAGGTCCCGGCATATTCTCCGGTTCTGGGCTGTGAAACTGATGTTTTTCAATTCAATAATTCCTGCCATTATGCCAACACAATATAATACATGGCGGATAAAAGAATATCCACCACTATACAGCCCGCAAAGGCGTTGCTTACCGCCCGCAGTCCCGCTATGGGCACCTCGGTAGTAGCCCGCTCCACCGCAAGCCCTTCGGTTACCGCGACAATGGAAATGATCATGCCGAATGCCACGCTTTTGATTATTGAAATAAGGATATCCTGAAACGTCAGGTTTTGTAAAAGGTTGCTGAAATAGTAGTCCGCTGGCATGGCGTTGAATATCTGGGCCACCGCAAAGGAGCCCGCCAGCCCGAAAACCGAAAAATAGATGTTCAGCAGCACCAGAGAAATGGTAACTCCCAGAAATCGGGGAACCGCCAGATGCTCTATGGGGTCAACGCCGACTGAAACATAGGCTTCCACCTCGTGGGAAATGACCATGCCGGCGATTTCGGTGGCGATGGCCGTGGCGGAACGGGCGATAACGATAAAGGCGGTAAGCAACGGACCCAGTTCCCTGGTGATAATCAGAATGAGCAGGGAGTAAATAAGCTGCTGCTGGGAAAGCCTGGTCAGCATAGGGACGCCTATGGCATTGACCGCCGCGCCTATGCCCAGAGCCAGAAGGGTGGAAATACCCATAGCCTGTACAAAGGTAAAGAGTATCTGCATGGTCAGGATACGGTACGAGGCGTGCCCGCGCTGGATAAAGGTTCCTACGCCCTTCAGGGTCCGGGTAAAAAACCCCAGGTTGTAGAAAAGCCGGCGGATTCCTGCTGAAAGATTCCCCATACAGTTTATTATATACAATTTTACAAAATTTTGATATAGTAATTAACGGGGTTTTAAAGGAGTTCTGTTGACTTTTGTCATTCTTGTAGTGATTGGCATAAGTATTGCTGTCATTGGCTGCGTATATTTCCTCACCTTCAGGCATTTTCGGGAACCCCTGCGGCAGGCCCGGGCAACGGCTGCGGCGCTGGAAAAACGGCTGCTCCAGCAGGAGCTTCTGGCCGCCCTTACCCAGAGTTTCATCTCCTCAGACGATACGGGCGTGCTCATCCGCAACGCCCTGATGATGCTGGTTATGTCCATGAAGGTAATCCGGGCATCCCTGGCGCGGCTGAACAGCGAAACCAATACTATCGCCTTTGAATATGAATGGAGCGATCCCAAACAGCAGCTTGATCCCCTGCCCCGGATCGGCGCCAGGTTTATCGCCGGGGACATTTTTTACGATACTTTTATTACCCGCGGCGATGTGTATCTGGCCAGCAATAACCCTGAAGAGGATCCCCGTATCGCCGAAACCCTGGGTTCCCCGGGAGTCAAGGCCTGTATTTTTGCGCCTATCACGGTGTATGGGCAGTTTTGGGGCGTTATGGGAATAGAGCAGCATACCGGCGGGCGGGACTGGAAAGAGAGCGATAGCCAGATGTTAAAACTGGCCGCAAGCGCCATTACGAGTCTCCTTATCAGGGCCGAGGCCGAGGAGGCCCTGGTAAAGGCAAAGGAACTGGCGGAACTTTCCAATCAGGCAAAGACCAACTTCCTTTCCCGTATGAGCCACGAAATGCGCACACCCATGAACGCCGTCATTGGCATGACCACCATTGCCCAGAATTCCCATGACATGGAAAAAATGACCTACTGCCTTGGTAAAATAAACGAAGCGTCGCTGCACCTTTTGGGGGTTATCAACGACATCCTTGATATGTCAAAAATTGAGGCGGGGAAATTTGATCTTTCCAGCGCTGAATTCGATTTTGGACGTATGTTAAAGCGCGTAACGGACATGATCGAATTCAAGGTGAATGAGAAACACCAGGATTTTATCATCCGCATGGATCCGCTCATACCTGCAAGGGTCATCGCCGATGAGCAGCGCCTTGCCCAGGTGCTTACCAATTTATTGTCCAATGCGGTTAAATTCACCCCCGAGGAAGGGAACATCATCCTTTCGGTACGGATGGCGGGCAGCAAAGACAATCTGTGTACCATCCGCTTTGATGTGATCGATTCGGGGATAGGCATCAGCGAGGATCAAATAAGCCGGCTCTTTACGCCCTTTGAGCAGGCCGATGGCAGCATTGCCCGCAGATTTGGTGGTACCGGCCTGGGGCTTGCCATATCGAAAAATATTGTGGAGCTCATGGGGGGCAAGATTTGGATCGAATCCGAATCGGGCAAGGGATCCAACTTTACCATTGAAATTTCCCTGGAGCGGGGAAAAGCCCCGGCCGGGGATAAGCTCCGTCTGATAAACCGGGAAAACCTGAGCCAAACCGGCAAGGCCGAAGAAGTGCCTGCCGAAGACACCCTGGAAAATATCTTTGCAGACAAATCAATTCTTCTGGCCGAGGATGTGGAGATAAACCGTGAGATTGTCCTTTCGCTGCTGGAAGAAACCGCAATAACCATTGACTGCGCCGAAAACGGACTTGAAGCGCTGAAACTGTTCAGCGAAAACCCCGGCAAATACCAGCTTATCCTGATGGATATCCATATGCCCGAAATGGACGGCTACGGAGCGACCAGAAGTATCCGCGCCCTGGGTGGTGAAGGGGCAACAGTTCCCATTATCGCCATGACAGCTAACGTCTTCAAGGAAGATGTGGAACGCTGTCTGGCTGCGGGAATGAACGAGCACCTGGGCAAGCCCCTGGACTTTGAAGAGCTTATCAAGCGGCTGCGAAAATATTTGCTTGGCGTTCCCGAAGTTTCCTGAACAGTGTTACACTCAGCGTATCTTTTTCCGCAGCGCCCTTATCTGCCGCCGCACTTCTTTTGGCGCGCTTCCGCCGGGGAGACTGCGGGCTTTTACGCAGGCGGCGGGAGTCAGCGCCCGGTAAATATCTTCCTCAAAAAGTTTCGATCTGACTTTAAGCTCCGCAAGGCTGCGGTCAGTGATGTGCCGCTGGCCTGCAGCAATACAGTCCCGGACTATGAGGGCGGCGGTTTCGTGGGCATTGCGGAAGGGCAGTCCCTTGCGCACCAGGTACTCCGCCGCATCGGTTGCTTCCAGAAAGCCACCGCCGCAGGCCGCCTTCATCCGCTTGAGGTTGAATTGCGCGTCACGCATCATGCCGCGGAACATACGCAAGCAGGAGCATAACGTGTCCAGACTGTCAAAGAGACTTTCCTTGTCTTCCTGTAAATCCTTGTCGTAGGCGTAGGGCAGTCCCTTGAGCAGCGTAAGGAGGGTTACCAGATTCCCCGCAGTCCGGCCCGCCTTGCCCCGGATAAGTTCGGCAAAATCAGGGTTTTTTTTCTGCGGCATAATGGAAGAGCCGGTGCTCCACGCCTCGGCCAAATCGATAAATTTGAATTCTTCGCTGGCCCAGAGAACCACGTCTTCGCAGAAGCGTGAAAGATGCACCATAGTGATGGCGCAGGCCGAGGAAAGTTCCAGCGCAAAGTCGCGATCCGCCACAGAGTCCATTGAGTTGAGCGTTATACGGCTAAAACCCAGGGCCCCGGCGACGGCCTTGCGGTCCAGGGGAAGGCCGGAGCCCGCCAACGCGCCGGAACCCAGGGGACACTCGTCCAGCCGTGCGAGGGCGTCGGCAAAGCGGGAAAAATCGCGCTCAAGCGCCGCGCACCAGGCCGTCAGGTGATGCCCCAGAGTTACCGGCTGCGCCCGCTGTAAATGCGTATAACCGGGCATAATACTTGCGGCGTGTTGTTCCGCCTGATCCAGCAAAACGCCGATAGTTTCAGCTAACTCAGCGCGGAGTTCCGGCACTACCCGTTTAAGGTAGAGCCGGAAATCAAGGGCCACCTGATCGTTACGGCTGCGCCCGGCGTGCACCATACGGCCCGCGTCGCCCAGCCGTTCGGTAAGCACCCCTTCGATAAACGAATGAATGTCTTCGGCATTTTCATCAATGGTGAGTTTGCCGGCCCTGAGTTCAGCGCTTATGCGGTCAAGCTCCCTGCCGATTTTCGCGGCAATGTCCCTGGGGATGATCCCCTGCTTACCCAGCATGGCAACGTGCGCCTTGCTCCCGGCGATGTCGTCAAAGGCAAGGCGCTTGTCCACGGAAATCGACGCCTGAAACGCAAAGGCTTCAGCCGCCGGTTTTTCCGCAAGCCGTCCGGCCCACAGTACAGAAGGGGAAGTACGAATCAGAGATTCGACACGCTTTGTGCCCGTTTGAGACGCCGCCTTCCCTGTGGACTTTCCGTCTGTATTTTGTGCCGCATTCTTTTTGTTCAATCGACTGCCTGCTTCACTTTTTCTTTGGTCTGCCTGGCGCCGCTTTTACCGGCGCCGCACCCTTGCTGGCGGCGGATTTTCTCGCAGGTTTTGCGGCGCTCTTGCCGGAAGCAGCAGCAGCTGCCGCAGCAAGGGCCTTTGCGCCGCCTTTCTTTGACTGCTCCATGAGGGAGCGCACCAGCACCGGCAGGCCGTAGAGTCTGATAAAGCCCTTCGCGTCGGCGTGGTTGTACAAGTCGCCGGTGGTGAAACTGGCGATGCTGGCGTTGTACAGTGAATTGGGGGAACTGACCCCGGCGGCGCTGATGGAACCCTTGTAGAGTTTAAGTCGTACTTTGCCGCTCACAGTTTTTTGGGTAGAGTCCACAAAAGCGGAAAGGGCTTCGCGTAACGGCGTAAACCAGAGACCGCCGTAGATAAGCTCACCCATTTTCTGCGCCGCCTGCTGTTTAAAGGCGTAGGTCTGCCGGTCAAGGCAAATATGCTCCAGCTCCTGGTGCGCATAGTAGAGTATGCTGCCGCCGGGAGTTTCGTACACGCCCCGGCTCTTCATGCCTACCACCCGGTTTTCAACCAGATCCGCAATACCTATGCCGTGGGCGCCGCCAATTTTGTTGAGGTACTTGATAAGTTCCGCACCTTCCATTTTTTTATTGTTCACCGAGACGGGTATTCCCTTTTCAAATTCAATCTCCACATACTCGCTCTTATTAGGCGCTCTTTCCGGCGTAACGGTGATGGCGAGCATTTTCCTATAGAGCGGCTCGGCTGCCGGGTCTTCAAGTTCAAGACCCTCGTGGGAAATGTGCCAGATATTGTCATCCATGCTATAGGAATTTTTTTTCTTCATCGGCACGGGCAGTTTCCTTCTTGCCAGATACCGCATCTCATCTTCCCGGCTTTTCAGTTTCCAGATGCGCCAGGGTGCGATAATTTCCAGATCCGGCGCAAGGGCCATGATGCCAAGGTCGAATCGAACCTGATCGTTTCCCTTGCCGGTTGCGCCGTGGGCAATGGCGGAGGCTTTTTCCTTGCGGGCATATTCCACCAGCACCTTGGCGATAAGGGGCCGTGCCGTGGAAGTACCCAACAGGTACTTGTCCTCGTAAACGGCATTGGCCTTGAGGGCAGGCCAAATGTATTCCTCAACATATTCTTTTTTTACATCCGCTACATAACAGGCAGCGGCGCCGGTCTCCATAGCGCGCTTCCCGATGGCCTTCCAGTCGGCAGCCTGACCCACATCAACGCAGACCGCGATAATATCGCAGTCATAATTTTCTTTGAGCCAGGGGATAATAACCGTTGTGTCCAAACCGCCTGAGTAAGCGAGGACTATTTTCTTCTTCATTGCGTACTCCTTACATTGAAACAAAATAGTGTAATAATAACGTGTCGCTCATTATCGCAAATGATGGGCGCTTGGGCAAGGGTAGAAGGTGAAAAAGGAATACCGCAGGGATTAGGGAACGGCGTTTGTGCTGGTGGAAATGAAACCGGGCGAATGCTATTTCTACAGCAATTTCTCCAACTCATCCACCAGCCGCCCAAATGACCGGCACGCGGCCTGCACCGGTTCCGGAGAACTCATGTCCACCCCCGCGACTTTGAGTGACTCAATGGGGAAGCGGGAACCGCCGGATTTTAAGAAGGCGAAATAATCTTCCCGCTCCTGCGCGCCGCCTGCAAGAACCCGTTCGGCAAGGGCAAGAGCGGCGGAGATGCCGGTGGCGTATTTGTACACATAGAAGGCGCGGTAAAAGTGGGGGATGCGCAGTCCCTCAAGATCGCTCGCTTCTTCCAAAATCATTTCAGGGCCGAAATATTTTGTCAGCAGTTTGCGGTATTCGGCGCGGAGCAGTTCCACCGTGAGGGGCGTGCCGCCTTCCTCAAGGGCGTGGGTGATTTTCTCAAACTCGGCGAACATGGTTTGGCGGTACAGGGTTGCAAGCAGATCATCGGCGTGTTTGTTGACCAGGTAGAGCCGCAGCTCCTTGCTGTCGGCGCTTTTTTCCAAATGGCGAAAGAGCAGTTCCTCGTTAAAGGTACTGGCTACTTCGGCTTCAAAGATCGTGTAATTGTAATGCATGAAGGGATTGGAACGCGCCGAGTACCAGGAGTGCATTGAGTGGCCGCCTTCGTGGGCCAGGGTGAAGACGTCCCGGATACTGTCTTCTTTGTAGTTCATCAGAATATAGGGCTCGCCTGAATAACTGCCTGCGGAAAAAGCGCCTGAGCGTTTGCCTTTGTTCTCGTAACGGTCGGCCCAGCGTCCCAGGAGTCCGCCCCGCAGGGTGGAGACATATTCGTCACCTAACGGAGACAGAGCGGCGGAGATAGTATCCACGGCCTCGTTCCAGGGGGTTTTCTTTTTTGCGGTGGGAACCAGCGGGGTATAGACATCGTAATGCCGCAGTTCTGACAGCTTGAGGGCCCGCTTGCGCAGACTGTAGTAACGATGCAGGGAATCGAGGTTATCACTCACTGTGGCGATCAGATTGTCGTAGACCGCCTCTTGTACATTGTCAGGATAGAGCGCGGCGGCCCGTGCCGAGGAATAACCCCGGATGCGGGCCTTTATCACGTCCTGCTTAACCGATCCTGAATAAAGGCTTGCCAGGGTGGTCTTGTGGGTCTCAAAGCATTTGTAAAAAGTTTCATAAGCCCTGCGGCGGAATTCACGGTCCGGGCTTTCCATAAACACAGACCAGGTGGACTGCGAAAGGGGGCGTTTGCCCTCAGGGGTGTCAATAAGGCCGAAGTCAAAATCAACATTGGTCAATACCGAGAAGGCGTCGCTTGCCGTTCCCTCTCCCTCGGCGTGCAGGGCGATAATGCGCTCTTCCTTGTCGCTCAGGATGTGGGGTTTGTAGCGCAGGGTACGCTGCAAATAGACGCGGTAATCGGCGATACGGGGATGGGCCAGGAAGGATTCCATGTCCTTGTCAGGGATGGCGAGTATCTCCGGGCTTTCCCATGCGCCCGAGGCGTGGGCCTTTGCGGCAGCCATAGTGATTTTTCCGCACATGGTACGGGCGTCGCCTGCGCCCTCGTCTTCGGTCTGTCTGAGATCGGCGTAATAGTAAAGCCGCTCCTCAAGGAGGGTGAGGTCTTTGATAAAGTCAAGGTAAGCGGCGAGACTCTCAGCGGATTTTCCCAGGGTACCCTGAAAGGAGGGAATTTTTTCCGCCGTTTTTTCATAGGCGACGAGTCCTTCATTCCAGGCCGCGTCATTGGCGAACAATTTTGAGAGATCCCAGGTGTCCCCTATGGCGGCTTCTGAACGGGCGGGAATGCTTGTCTCGTTATGTGACATTAAAGTCTCCTTAATGTGTTATGCAAAAATAACGTTTTGGTTTCTATTTCTTGATCATTGCTGCCACTGCGGCGCCGAAGAGACTGGCCTGCTCAACCGGCGCAATGATATAGGGCCGGGGTTTTCTGCTGTACAGCATGAGGTGCAGCCAGGACTCAAGGGAACGGCGCATACCTTTGTAAATAAGGTAGGTGGTTCCCTCCACGGCGATACGGACAGGGGCGTAAGGCTCGTAGCCGAGACCGTCGCAGGCGTTTATACGCGCCACAGTAGCGGCTAACACCGCCGACGAGAACAATGCGCCCCGTTCGGTGATTATGGAGGTGATATACTGCACTGCAGCCAAAGCATCACCCTCGTCAAGGCCAAAGAGCGATCCCAGGGGGCCCTCGGCGGCAAGGGGCGCGTGGGAAAATTCATTGAGGGTTCTGGTTTCCAGGTGGGGCATGGCAAGGAGTTCCTCTGATTTTTTAAAACGGATCAGCTTGTCTTTGACTGCCTGCTTGAGAATGTGCAGAGTCAGCGGGCCAAGGTAAGCGCCGGCGGATGCTTTTTCCAGTGTATAAGCGCCGGGGTTCTTGGTGGTATTGTCGTACTCCTGATCCAACTGGCCCCGGTAGCGCAGCTTGAAGGTACCGGTTTCACATACCACTATCTGGGGCGCGGCGGCGGATTCAAAACCGATTTTTGGTATGCTCCGTTCGGGGTAGGCCGTGTTAAAACCGGTTCCCAGAATAAAGCCGATCACCGGCCCGCCGGTAAAACCGTAGGCGTTTTTGGTACGCTCCGCTTCGCCATCGATGGGTATGGCCGCCAGACCGGAAAGCAGAGTCGCCACCGTGTCGTTAAGCAGCGCAATAGGGCCGCTGTACTTATGACCTTTCCGCGCCAGGGCTTCCCGCAGGCCTGCGCCTATGGCTTTTCCAATCACCTCCGGGGCATCTACTTCCTTGCTGAACGCCATAAGTATCCCGTCGGCATCGGCAGTCATTTCCATAGGATAGGAAAAGGTAAAACCTATGCCTTCGATACCCGAAGTATTTGAAAGCAGGGGCAGCGCCGCATCGGCGATCTGATCAAAAAACTGCTCAGCGTTTACCTTGCCCCTGGTACCGGGCATGGGAGTCTTGGTGGTTCCTTCGGCTATGGCCTTGCCCTGCGCGTCAAAATGCACCAGGCTGGCCCGCAGATTGGTACCGCCCGCGTCCAGGGCGAGCACGGTCTTTCCCGGCGGAACCTGGGCCACCGGCGTAATATATGAAGGAATCATGGGCAGACTGGAACTCAGCCCCTTAAGGCCCCGCTCCATATCGATGAGTACGTCCTCAACCAGGGCCAGTGGATCCCAGTTATCGTAATGAAAACCGTAATAACGGGCGAATTCGTTTATTGCTTCAGGGTCAAAACATGAACTCATGGCGCACCTCCTGTTACAGTATATGCTAATATACAAAACGAGATAAGGTATTCAATTCATATCCAACAGTGTTTGCGCTATTTCCGCGAAGCCGTCACCGCATTCCTGGGTGGCAACATAGGCGGGCAGGTTTTTGATGAGGCCCTCGTAGCGGCGGATATTGGCTACGGCGCAGGCCAGGGGGAAACGGGCAAACATGGGTTCGTCATTGGGGGAGTCGCCTACAAAGATCATTTCCGCCAAATCGCCTTGCCAGTTGAATCGCTCTTTTAAAAAAAGTTCAGTCATTGAGAGCTTGTCGTAACTTCCCATCCAGATGTTAACGTGTATCGAAGAAATTTTTACCCTGGCGCCTTCCCCCAGGGCTATGGTTTTTACCTGTTCAGCGGCGCTGAGGGGAAGTACCGGCTCTTCTTCGGCAAAGTCCAGGGCAATGTCAAAGAGCCGGGCAAATTGATCTTTGGCGTCACGAATACCGGGTACCTGGGCGAAGGCCCGCTCGCGGATTCGGGCAAGGATGGGGTGATCGTTTTTGATTGCATCCGGGTGGTACATTGTTTTGAGGATAGGCAGCCTTTGGGCGATTTCAGTTCCCTGCGGCGATGCGGACTCTTCCCAAAAGGCAAGGGCGCCGTTCTCGCCAATTACGCCGTCTACCGGCCATTCACGGGCAATGCAATCGCACCAGCCCGCAGGCCGGCCGGTTACAGGGATAACCCTGAAGCCCGCTTCTTTCAGCTTCCAGAGCGCCGTATATGACGAGGCCAGAAGTTTCCCCTGCCTGGTAATAGTGTCGTCAATGTCCATAAGCACATAACGGATACCGGCAGCTTCGGCCCGGCCCATTTTGGCAATATTTTTCATATTTGCATGATCCCTTGACTCATGGCGTTTCCCATTCATACAAAAAGCGCAGGGCGTACTGCTGTATGCCGTCAAAGTAATTGTCGATAAAGCCGGCGAGTTCCCGGCCCACATAACGGTAGTGCCAGCTTTCCCAGCGGTAGCCGGTAACGGCCTCGTAACCCTGGGGGAAGGAGATTGACCAGCCAAAGCGCGATGCGTTAGCTGCAATCCACCGGCCTGCGGCGGTTTCCGCAAAAGAGTCGTCTATGGAACCAAAGTCTACCACAAGGCCGGTCTGATGCTGGCTGTAACCGGGGCGGGCGGATTCTCTGTCCGCCGATTCCTGCCCCATTTCCCTGACATTGCGGTTATACACTTCCACCTGATAATTGTACGAACGATAGGCTGATGAAGCCACAAGTGTTACACCCTGGGTTTGGGCGGCTTCCGCCATTTCGTCTAACGACTCGGCGGCTTCTCTGCGGAGCATGAGCCCCGCCCTGCCCACTTTGTAGGAACCGTCCCGCCCCGCATGAGGGGCGGGTTTCAGTTCAACCAGATCCGCCGGTTCATAACCCTGGGGCAGGGAGTGTTGCTTGTCCACCAACATTCTGAGATAGGGTTCCTCTTCAAGGCAGCCAAGCAGATCGAGGATAAAGGCGGGGCTTGCGGACATTGAGTCTGTTATGTGCTGCATCATGGCTTCGGGCAGAGCCGCGGCGGTAAAGGCGACGCGTAAGCGGTCGGCGAATTCGGCGGTATCGGCAATACCTTGGGCCAGGCGGGCAATGGTTTCCGCCAGGTCAGGGAGCTCGCCGCCGGGAATTTCTTCAGCCGGGGAAGAGCCAGCCGAAGGCTCGACGCCGCCGATTGGGGATTCAGGCCGAAGTTCTGGCGCAGGCGGTTTTGACCGGGAACAGGCCGCAAGGGCCCAGAGCAGCAAAAGAGCGCAGAAAAAACGCATGGGTAATTATAAGTGCAAATACACATTTATTGTAGGGGGCGCTTTAATAGCACCGAAATACAATCGGGCAGGCCGGAGTCGAACCGGCGACCTCTTGGTCCCGAACCAAGCGCGCTACCAACTGCGCTACTACCCGTGAAAGAAAAAACCCGTCCGCTGGACGGGCTTCTTCAGTCCTGAAGTTCCAACGGGAGCGACGGGGCTTGCCCTCCGTTCGCAAACTTCCTGTTTGCTCACTCCGGGCGCCTACACCCCCTGACGGCGCCCTCCATGGCGCCTTTTCCTTCGGCGGGGGCTCCGGTTCAAGCCCCCTAAAGCTTAGTTCCATGGAGTTTTGACTTTGTCAAAACTCCACTGAAAAGTTTGGCGTCGCCAAACTTTACGACGGGAGCGACGGGGCTTGAACCCGCGATTTCCGGCTTGACAGGCCAGCGTGATAAACCAACTTCACTACGCCCCCAATGGTTTATATAGACTACTAAAATCGCAAAAAATAGTCAAGATAGCTGAGTCGCTTTCAGCAAATCAATAGGGCAAAAACCCTTCTCACAAAGCCCAAAACCCATTATGCTTGTAATATATGGATAAACTCATCATCAAGGGCGCGCGGGAGCATAATCTAAAAAATATCGATCTGGAGCTGCCCAGGGATAAACTCATCGTTATTTCGGGGCTTTCCGGGTCAGGGAAAAGTTCTTTGGCTTTTGACACGATTTTTGCCGAAGGGCAGCGGCGTTATGTGGAAAGCCTTTCCGCTTATGCGCGGCAGTTTTTGGGCCGCATGGACAAGCCCGATTTGGACTACATCGAAGGGCTTTCGCCGGCAATTTCCATTGAGCAGAAAACTACTCACCGCAACCCCCGTTCCACTGTGGGAACCGTCACCGAGATTTACGACTACTACCGGCTGCTCTACGCGCGAATCGGCATTCCCCACTGCCCGGTCTGCGGCAGGGAGATTAAAGAGCAGCCGGTGGATTCCATTATTGAGACCATTATGCAGATGGGAGAAGGAACTAAAGTTCAACTGCTGGCCCCGGTGATCCGGGCGAAGAAGGGCGAGCATCAGAAAATAATTGAGGACGCGCGAAAGGCGGGGTTTGCCCGTGCCCGGATCGACGGGGTGCCGGTGAACCTTGACGAGAGCATTAAGCTTGATAAACAGAAAAAGCATATTATCGAGATAATTGTTGATCGCCTGGTGATTGGGCCGGATATCCGTTCCCGGCTTGCCGAATCCGTGGAGGCCGCTTTGCAAACCGCCGATGGGCTGATGATGGTGCTGGTAAACAAAGACGGCAAGGACTCGGAGCATTTTTTCTCCCAGAAAAATGCCTGCCCGGACTGCGGCGTTTCCATTCCCGAATTGCAGCCCCGGCTTTTTTCGTTTAATAACCCCTTCGGTGCCTGTCCCGGCTGTACCGGCCTGGGGGCCAAGCTGGAATTCGATCCCGATCTGGTGATCCCCGACCGCTCCTTGTCGTTTAACGAAGGCGGCGTTGTTCCCTATAATCCGGACAGTGCCTGGCACCGCAGCCGTTTTGACAGTCTCGCCAAACATTACAAGTTCAGCCTGAACACACCGCTACAGGATCTGCCCAAAAAAATACTGGATGCGATTCTGTACGGCAGCAAAGACGAGATTAAAGTGCGTTACGAGAACCGGGAAGGGACCGGCCGTTTTGAATACCAGTCAAAATTCCCCGGCGTGCTGGAAGATTTAAAACGCCGCTATCTGGAAACCCAGTCAACCGGAATCAAGGAATGGCTTGAAAAATTCATGAGCCAGAAGCCCTGCGAGGACTGCGGCGGCAAGCGGCTCAAACCGGAAGTGTTAGGTGTCACGGTGGCGGGGAAAAACATCTGGGAGCTTGCGAGTCTTTCGGTAACAGATTCTCTCAAGTTTTTTGAAACTGTCAAATTCAACAAGAACGAAAAAAAGATCGCATACCAGATTTTGAAAGAGATCAACGCCCGGCTGGGCTTTATGCAGAATGTGGGCCTTGATTACCTCAGTCTGGAACGAAAGGCGGCGACCCTTTCCGGCGGCGAGGCCCAGCGTATCAGGTTGGCGACGCAAATTGGCTCAAGCCTGATGGGGGTGCTGTACATCCTTGATGAGCCTTCAATCGGCCTGCACCAGCGGGACAACCAGCGGCTTATCGATACATTGAAGTACCTGCGCAACCTGGGCAACACCCTCATCGTGGTGGAACATGACGAGCAGACCCTGCGTACCGCAGACTACATCGTAGACCTGGGGCCCGGCGCAGGTGTGCACGGCGGCAAGGTGGTTGCCCAGGGCAGCCCCGATGAAGTTATGCGCATTAACGAAAGTTTGACCGGCCAGTATCTGGCGGGGACCCTCGTTATGGATATCCCCGAAAAGCGGCGGCAGGGAAATGGTAATTGTATTAAACTGAAAGGGGTCTCGGAGCATAACCTCAAAAATATCAATGTGGAAATTCCGCTGGGGATTTTTACCTGCATTACCGGGGTTTCCGGTTCGGGAAAATCGACTCTGCTTTCTGATGTGCTCTACCCGGCGCTGGCAAATCAGGTGTACGGTTCCAATCGTATTGAAGGGGATTACAAAAAAATAGAGGGCGCCGAATTTATCGACAAAGTGATCGATATTGATCAGAGTCCCATTGGCAGGACGCCCCGCTCCAACCCGGCCACCTATGTCGGTGTTTTTACTGCCATACGCGATCTATTTGCCACCTTGCCGGAGGCAAAGGCCCGGGGCTACAAGCCGGGGCGTTTCTCCTTCAACGTGAAGGGAGGCCGCTGCGAAAATTGCCAGGGCGACGGGACTATCAAAATCGAAATGAACTTTTTGCCTGACGTGTACATTATCTGCGATGTGTGCCAGGGTCAGCGCTTTAACAAGGAAACCCTGGAGATTCGCTACAAGGGCAAGAATATCGCCGACGTGCTGGATATGACCATTGAGGAAGCGGCTAAATTTTTTGAGTACATTCCCCATGTTGCGCGAAAAATGGACACCCTGCTTTCGGTGGGCCTGGGTTATGTGAAACTCGGCCAGTCCGCGCTGACCCTTTCCGGCGGCGAAGCACAGCGGGTTAAATTGGCGCTGGAACTTTCCAAGCGCTCTACCGGCAAGACCCTCTACATTCTGGACGAGCCCACCACGGGGCTGCACTTTGCCGATGTGAAGCAGCTTATGGAGGTGATCCAGCGGCTGGTGGATCAGGGGAACACGGTAATCATGATCGAACATAACCTTGATGTGCTGCTGCAGGCGGATCACATTATCGACCTGGGGCCCGAAGGCGGCGACCGGGGCGGCAAAGTGGTGGTTACCGGTACGCCTGAAGAGGTGGCGGCCTGCGCGGCTTCTTACACAGGAGCGTATATTAAAGAAATGCTGGAGCGGAATTCCCGGCGCGGCAAGAGCGCTGCCAGGAGAAAATCTGGAGGACAGAAAGGAATTCCATTAAAACGGAAATGAAACACAATGCCCGGAGAATAGCGGCCATACTCTTTTTCCTCCTGCTTGTTCCGGCGGTTCAATATGCCCAGGAGACTCCGTCTGAGGAAGATGAAGCCGCCGTTGCGGAAGAAAAAAGCGATGAAATTGGCACGTTTGAAGAAGTCGCCGGGGTTCTGCCTTTAAGCCCGGAGCAGCAGCGTACAGAGATGGACATCAATACCTCAGGTTTAGGGGAACTTGCCGCGTGGTGCCGGAGACTTGGGCTTTCCGAAGGAGGCAGCAAGGCGGAACTTGCCCAACGGCTCAGGGATTATTTTCAGCTCCCTGTTTCCGCCCAAAATGGGGAAGATAAACGAAAAATCATTATTATTGAGGCTGCCAGAAGTACCGAATATTTTAAAATTGAAGTGGTAGATGAGGAATATGCCCGGCTCAGGGGAGAAGTTCGGCTGAGCCTGAAAGACGGGGATGCTATTCACCGTATCAGAGCCAGTGAGATACTCTTTAACCGTACCAGAAATATTCTTTCTGCTTCCGGGGGAGTGGAGTATATAAAAGAGCAGGAAGGTACGGCAGAAACCTTTCGGGGCGAAAGTATCACGGTAAATCTTGATAACTGGTCAAGTATTTTTTTGGGCGGTATTTCGGAACGGAGTCTTGAAAGCGATGGTACAACTTACCGTTTTGCAGGTTCCGTGATTTCGCGTAACGATGAGGACGTGACGGTTCTCAGCAAGGCGGCGATCAGTAACGCAAAAAACGAAGAATCCCTTTGGTCAATAAATGCGAGCAGGGTTTGGCTCCTTCCCGGTTCTGATTTTGCTATTTTTAACGCGGTTCTCAAGGTTGGGGAAATTCCGGTTATGTACATTCCCTTTTTCTATTATCCTGCCGATGAGCTTATCTTTCATCCGGTACTGGGATTCCGGAGCAGGGAAGGCAGTTTTGTCCAGACTACCACCTATATTTTGGGGCGGCCAAAGGCAAATACCACGACCCAGAGTTCCCTCACCAGAATATTGGGAAACAGCAGCGATATGGAAAAAAAGCGGGAAGGATTATTTCTGCGTAGTACCGGAAAAAAAGCAAAGGATCCGAATGCAACAAGTCTTAAGGCAATGATTGATTATTACGCCAATATGGGGGCCTATTTGGGCCTTGATCTCACTACGCCAAAGCTCGGCATTTTCAATGCCATTGATTTAAGCGCCGGCTTCGGCTTTACCCGTACCGTAGCCCTGTTGCCTAACGGTACTTATACCCCCTTTGCCCCCAATTATGACGGATCCAGCGACTGGAACAGATCCAATCTCTTTTCCCAGGACGTGCCTTTCCGTTACCGCTTTAAAACAAGCAGCTCAGTCAGCGGCAAATACGGCAGTTTGACCTGGAGTATTCCTTTTTATTCCGACCCCTTGGTGGACAAGGATTTTTTGAACCGCGCCGAGGAAATGGACTGGGTCAACATGGTTCAGCAGGGCGCTGCGGGGCTGGAAGACGCCGCTTCCGGCACATCCCAGGGCGAACTCTCGCAGTATCAATGGCAAGTAAGCGGACAGGTGAATCCTTCATTATCGAAATTAGCGCCCTATATTTCAAATCTTTCCATTTCCAGTATTTCCAGTACTGTGGTGTTTAAAACCATAGATAACAGATCTCAATTTCAAAATAGCGATATTAGGCGATATTCTCCGAGTAGCGCCTTTTTTGCCCCGGATAAATATGTCATTTACAATATAAATGGCTCAATTTCTGGCGCCCCCTTAAGTCTGGGGGCGGGCAGCCCAGGTCAGTTAAGCGCCAATATTCCGCAACCCAGGGAAATTCAAGATCCCTTTAAAAATATAGGTATTCCCCGTTCACCCTGGGAAAGCCCGGCCGAAAGTACAACGCAAAACAAGGGAACAGCGGACAAACTTGCGCCGCCGGTTTTGAATCAGCGTTTTGATCTGCCACGGACCGGAAACGCCCGGTTCAGTATTGACTACCGGCTCTCTCCTACCAGTTCCACGGAATTGCTGTTCAGATCCAAAAAATGGAAGGAGTATAATGAAATTGACTGGAGCGAAGTATCGTCCATCCTGTCTACCTTTGGCACTGATGCCAGCACTACCTTCAATCTGAATCATTCCGATGGCTTTTATTCCAATACCTTTACTTTCTCCGGTAACGGCGCCTGGCGACAGTACGGTTATATCAATGAGGAAGCGGAGGACTATACTACCACAACCACTTCGGGAATTCCCGATCCGGCCAAGGTAACAAAGGCCAGGGAAGATCAGTACAGGCAGTCATTTTTTTCCACTTCCTATGCCTATACCCACACGCTGCGGCCCTTGTACCGGAGCAGTGTATGGGGCCAGTCCAATTTGCAGTACAGCTTTAAGGGATTGCTCGCAAAATCAAATTTCACCGGAACCGGAGATAATCCTGAATGGGAAACCATATTCGGCGCATGGGAAAAAGAGAAAATTGATACCCATCAGTTTGCCGCAAATCTTGCCGCCAATATAATGGATAAAACCCAGAACCTTACCATCAGCGCCACTATACCCCCCCTTGAAGCGGTAATTTCGGCAAACGCCACTTTCAGGGTGTGGATTTCCGAAACTAATGCCCGTATACAGGTACGTAATCCCGCCGAAGAAGACAAGCGGAAGATAGAGCCCTTCTACACCACCGAAACCCTCAGATTTGGAAGTGCCGGTTCTTTGGTGCATTACATGGTGCTGGATTCGGAGGAACAGAAATTTACCACCATTACTTCAACCTTGAATTTATGGGGTTTCGGCATAGCCTATACTGCAACAAGGATGAAGGGCTATGAATTACTGCCGCCATCTCCCGGCTTGCCAAATGGGGGCTGGGTACAGAATGGTGATCTTGCCCTGCAATCCAGGGATTTAACCCTGAGTTATGCCCGGACTTTCGCCAAAAAAGAACTCTGGGAAAAAAGACTGAATTTTTCTATAAATGTTAACTCACGGCTTTTCTTTGATTTGCAGCGTTATACCAGCTCCAGTTTCAATTTTTCCCTGGGTTTTACCCTTGGAATTAACAATTTTGTTGATTTATCCCTGTCTACCACGTCAGAAAACACGGTTATTTTCCGGTACTTTAAAGATCTGCCCATGTTCGCGGATCTTCCTGTCAGCTACCCTGATGGGGAGCAGAACAACTTTTTCATCGATTTATTCAATTCTTTCCGCTTTGACGATATCGATAAGCGAAAAAGTTCCGGTTTTAAGATGAAAAGTTTCAATCTTGCCGCAACACACCATTTGGGGGACTGGAATGCAGTTTTGGGTATTACCATGTCGCCTTATCTGGTTCGGAATGCCTCTTCCACCCCTTACTATAGTGTCAACACCACTTTTTCTTTTTTAGTACAATGGGTGCCTATCAGCGAGATTAAAACTGATATCAAATATGAAAAACGAAATGATCTGTGGACAGTAAAGTAGGCTTGACGCAGCCATAAATAGGGCTATAGACTCATTTGATAGAGGTTGAATGGAGGACGGAATAACTATTGTACTTGACAGCGGGGAGCTGCTGTCGGGGATTTGTGGCGCCAATGACAGAAATCTGAAGCTTATCGAAGGCTCCCTGGGGGGACGTATAAGTGCCAGGGGGAATGAAATCCGTTTTGAAGGGGTTGATGAGGCCGGTGTCCGGCGTTTTAAGACCATGATGGATAATCTTATCGCGGTAGTCAGGGATGGGGAGGCTCCTTCCCCTGAGTATGTCCAGGCTCTGGCCCATACCCTTGTTCCTGAGGGTATTGAACCGGAGGCGGCTTGCGCACCCCCCGGCGAGGCCGAGCCCATGCGGGACGCGATGATACAGATTCCCCACGGTTTTCACCGGGTGTATCCCCGCGGTAAAAATCAGGCTGCGTATATTCAGGGTATGCGATCCTGCGACATTGCCTTTTGCGTGGGTCCTGCGGGAACCGGTAAAACCTACCTGGCCATTGCCGAAGCCCTCAGGCTGGTGCTTTCCAAAAAATTGCGGAAACTGGTACTTACCAGGCCCGTGGTGGAGGCCGGCGAAAATTTGGGTTTCCTGCCCGGCGATCTTGCCCAGAAGATCAATCCCTATTTACGGCCCCTGTATGACGCTATGGAATCCCTCATCCCCTATGAGATAATCCGCCGTTTGGAGGATTCCAGGGTAATAGAGATCGCCCCCCTGGCCTATATGCGGGGCCGCAGCCTGAACGACTGCGCGGTGATTCTTGACGAGGCCCAGAATACCACCAAAGAGCAGATGAAGATGTTTCTGACACGGATAGGAACCGGCGCCCGGGCGGTGATCACTGGCGACGCTACCCAGATTGATCTGCCAAAAAGAAAAGATTCGGGACTGCTCCACGCCGTGGATATTCTCAAGACCGTGGAGGGGATTCATTTTTCATTTTTGCACACCGCCGATGTGGTACGGAATCCCCTCATCAAAAAGATAATACAGGCATATAATGAAAAAGATTTTTAACCCCTTTACCGGAGATTTTCGGGATTCCCTGCGCAGGGTTTTAAATCTTTCCAAATTTCGCCTTGGCCCCGGTCTGGTAAGCCTTGTTATCTGCATCATTACCGTGATTGTAGTTGCCAGTAATATGAGCGGCGGGGCGGGGCGTGCCGCTGATCTGCGTGAATTTGAAACCGGCAAGGTGGCTGACCGTGACGTGATAGCCGCTCATGCTGTTTCCTATATTGACGAGGACGCGACCAGGATACGCATGGAGGCCCAGGAGCATCTGGTTCCCGCAGTATTCCGTTATTCTGCGGGTGTGGAAACAGAGATACTCAATTCCTGGAACGGTTTCTCCGACTTTGCCGACAGACTCATACAGGGAGCTTCCTCAGCCGCTGTCTCAAGACTCGCGGTTCAGGCCGAGTATCCTTCCTGCTTTTCCAACGAAACCATTAATGCCTATTTCTCCGCCAAAGAACGGGCTATGTTCAGGGCTTTTGGTACCGAGGTGCTGAACAAGATGCTTGCCCAGGGTGTTTTTGCAATTAACCGGGCGGAGCTTGCGGACTACAATCCCGATGTGGCAGAGTTGATAAACGCTCCCGGCGTCGGCAGGGAACGGGTTTTTTTTGACAGCGTTGTTACCGCTTCCGGCATACGGGAAGCGCTTGGAGAGATTGTAAGAAATACAGAGCTGTCCCCGGCTTTTAAAGCCATTGCCGTGGATTTGCTCGATCCCTTTATCAAAGAGAATGTGTTTTTCTCCCTTGAAGATTCCCAAAAACGGGTGCTTGAAGCCAGGGAACGGGTAGCGCCGGTTATCAAGACGATAGAGAACGGAAAACGAATCATACGGAAGGGCTTTGTGATCACCGCAGAGGAAATGCGGGAATTGCAGGTCTTGCGTATGTCCATGCCGGGGAGGGATCCCCGCAGCGTTATCGGCCTGGCGCTGCTCATGTTGCTGGTGTATGGGTTGTTTTTATTTTTGCGTAGCAGCCTTATCCTGGGCAGGGAACTTTCCGACAGTGAAAGTTATTTGCTTTCGGTACTGCTCGGCCTGTACATCAACGGTGCGGTATTGATCAAAAATATCTCGCCGGGCTTTGAGGGTTTCCCGATATCATTGGTATTCCCCACGGCGCTTATGGTGATGATTCCCGCAGTCTTTATGGGAACCAGACTCGCGCTGGTCATGGCCCTTGCCCTTCCGTTAGGTGCATATCTTTCCGGCTCCTTTGATACCCCCGCGTACATCTTTGCCCTTATCTCCGGGGTGGCCGCTTCCACGGTGCTGAAAAACGCCGAAAAGCGCATGGATCTTATCAAGGCGGGGCTTGCCATTGCCGCCGCAAACTGTCTGGCGGTTATTGTGATACTCCTCATACGCCGCGCCGGCCCGGGCGATTACCCGATGATGCTTTTCTGGGCCGCCCTGAACGGTATTATCTCAGGTATGCTGATCCTGGGCTTTCTGCCGCCTCTGGAACACGCCCTGAACGCGGTTACCGGTTTCAGGCTGATGGAACTTTCTGATCTGAATGCGCCGATTTTGCGGAAGCTCTTTACCACCGCGCCCGGCACCTACAGCCACTCTGTCATGGTGGCGAACCTTGCTGAGCAGGCCTGCCAGGACATAGGTGCCAATGCCCTGCTTGCCAGGGTGGGGGCCTATTACCACGACATCGGTAAAATGGACAACCCCGGCTACTTTGTGGAGAATCAAACCGACCACAACAAACACGATGATATAGCCCCCCGGCTTTCCGCCACGGTGATACGCAGCCATGTAAAAGTGGGCGTGGAAAAAGCCCGCAGCCTGGGCCTTCCCAAAGACGTGATCAATATTATCGCCGAGCACCACGGCAATTCGCTTATCAGTTGGTTTTACAACAAGGCCGCACAGCAGGAAGAGCAGGTCAATACCGAGGACTTTGCCTACCCTGGCAATCCGCCCCGCTCACGGGAATCGGCGGTGGTTATGCTCGCCGATGTAACCGAGGCTGCGGTGCGTACCCTGAGCAAACCCACTGCCGCCAAAATCGAGAAATTCATACAGCAGCTTTTTGACGCCAAGATAGAGCATGGCCAGCTTGCCGAATCGGAACTGACCTTCCGTGATTTGGAAACCATCAAGAACGCCTTTGTCAAAGTGCTGGCCGGTTATTACCACTCCCGTATCGAATACCCTGATCAGAAAAAAGACGGCAAAGCCGACGGCAAAGCCGATAGCAAGGCCGACGGCAAGACCGACAGCAAAGCCGCTGATTCAAAGGAAGAGACCGAATGAACCGGGTGGCGGTTAACGCTGAGGAAGTGCCCCTGCCTGCATGGAGCGGCGCTCTGGGCGGCTTTGCCCTGAAAGTCCTTGACGAGATCAGCCGGGATAACTGGGATCTTTCGGTACTGCTCTGCGGCGACGAAACCATCAAGGCCCTCAACACAAAATACCGGGGCAAAAACGAGACCACCGATGTGCTCTCTTTTGAATTGGGCGCAGAGGAGACCGACGGCGAAGGCAATACCCGCTGCCTGCCCGGGGACATAATCATCTCCCTTGACACCCTGCGGGAAAACGCCCGGTATTTTGCAATATCCGAAGATGAGGAGTTACGCCGGCTTTTGATTCATGGTATCCTGCATTTGGACGGCATGGATCACCAAAGCAATGATGATGCCGAGCCCATGATCGCATTACAGGAGAACATATTGGCAAAATTTGAGAAGGAACACATTCTGCCCCCGGCAGGGCCGACGGCAAGGCCGACGGCAGGGCCGCAAGGAGTGAATCGATGAAAAATCCCTTCCAGATAAATTCCAGGGCCATTAAAGATCTTGAGGAAGATCAACAGGAGATGATTCGCGGGGTGGTGGAACTTTCGGGCACCACCGTCAAAGAGGTAATGGTTCCCCGTACCGATACGGTGTTCCTTTCCGCCGATGCTTCCAAAGAGGAGATACTTGCCTGCATTGCCGAAAGCGAACATTCCCGCTTTCCGGTGTATCAGGACACCATCGATCACGTTATCGGCATTCTCTATGTCAAAGACGTACTCAAAGCCCTGGTGCGGGGCGATTCCTTTGACGTCAAAGTCCTGGCGCGCAAGCCATTTTTCGTTCCGGTGTCAAAACATATTGACGATCTGTTACGCGAACTACGCCGCCGCCGGGTGCACATTGCCGTGGTGGTAGACGAATACGGCGGGGTTTCCGGCATTGTCTGCATGGAAGATATCATCGAAGAAATCATTGGCGACATCCAGGACGAGTTCGATCATGAAACCGAAGACGTGCTTCAGCTTGGTGAAGGGACCTGGCTCTGCGACGCCCGGGTGAACCTGAAAGACCTTGCCGAGGAAATCGGTCTTGAGCTGCCGGTGGAAGATTTTGATACCCTGGGCGGCTTTGTGTTTGATCTGTTCGGGAAGATTCCGGTGAAATATGAAAAAACGTCGTATAACGGGAATGATTTTATTATACAGGAAATGGATGGACATAAAATTAATTCGGTGAAGATTGTTAAGGAATAAGGGAAAGTGATACGGAATAGGGGAAGGATGCGGGGTATGCGGGGGCTCTGTCTGGTTTGTGTGATGCTTGCCGGGTTGGGAATTATGCGGGCGGCGGCACAGGCTCGCGGGGCTGATGTTGTGGGCGGCGCAAATGGGGCGGCTGAGGCGGCGGTTTATTATGAGCGGGGCAGGGCCGCTATGTCGCTGGATGATTGGTATGCGGCGGCTGAGGCTTTTATTGAGTGTTTGCGGCTCAATCCGGCCCATGCCGAGGGAACTGCGGCTCTCTCTGAGTGTTACTATGAGTTAGGTGAATTTGACGAGGCCCTGGTCTGGGCGCGGAAGGCGCGCGCTCTTGCCAGAGGCAATATGGCGGCGGCAAATCTGGAGGCGTTTACGCTGATTGCCCTGGGGCGGCTGGACGCTGCGGCGGCGGTGATCTCCGATGTGCTTGCCAGGGAGCCCTATAACCGGGAGGCTCTTTTCGCCGCAGGCGAACTGGATATAGCCAGGGGCAGATCCGCCGAGGCCCTGCTCCGTTATCGCGAGGCAGTGCGCCGTTATCCTGACGACAGGCGGCTCCTTATTTCACTGGCATTGGTCTCAGGCTCTCTGGGCGACGCCGGGACGGCGCTCTCTTACATTGACCGGGCGCTGGCCCAGCATCCCGATGATTACCGGGTGTTTTATTACGCCGCGTATATCAATTCCCAGAGCGGCAGGCTGTCCCAGGCAATCCGTTATGCGCAACAGGCGCTGTATTACAAACCCGGTTACGGGCCGGCCCGTTCGCTTATGGCGAATCTCCGCTACCGTAACGGGCAGTACGACGAGGCCGCCAGACTGGCTGACGAGACCATTGCAGCCGACCGGGAAGACATGGGCGCCTGGTATCTAAAAGGACTTTCCTTTATCAGACTGAACCGGAATGTCGATGCACTGACAGTTCTTTCCAACGCCATCAGCGTGAATGGAGAAGATGAATTTATCCGTGCCATTCTGGAAGAGACCCTCATTAGTGTAACGGGCCTTGAGGACACGCGCCGGGGACGCTGGGCTTTCTGGCATTTTAACCGCGCCAGAGAGTACCGTTCCCGCAATCTGGTAGATCAGGCCCTTTTTGAGTACCGCCGGGGGCTGCGGCTTAACCCCTACGCCGGAGACCGGCGGGAGTACGCGGAGCTGCTCAGGCTGCAGGGTTATCCCGCCCGCTATCTGGAGGAACTCCGCTTCCTGCAAGACCGGGGCATTGCCGACCCAAGCCTGAACGACGCGGTGGAGGCATACGGTTCCCTGCTTTCCAATGCGCTGTTCAGGCGCTGGCAGGTGAATCCGGTGGACCTGGCCGAGCGGCACTGGAAAGTCGCCGTGTTTTCCCTGGCGGGGCAGTCCAGTTTTTATCATGTGGACTCCGGGGCAGTTGCCTCGTCATATATCAGGGAGCTTTTGATACATGACCGCAATATCGCCCCCATGAATCTGGAACTGCGGCAGCCGTCGTTCTCCCAGGCATTCAGGCAGGCCCGTGAAGCAGGCGCGGATTATTTTCTTATTGTTTCCACCGCGGAAAACGAACGGGATATTTCCCTTCAGGGCGAGCTCTTTGTGGGCAGAACTGGCGCGCCTGCGGAAACCTTTGCCGCCTATCGCACCGGCCAGGACCGGCTGCGTAACGCTTCGCGGGGCATTGCGGATCAGCTTGCGTCATCCCTGCCTTTCCGGGGCAGGCTCCTTATGCGCAAACAGGGCCAGGCCCTTATTGATAAAGGCAAGGTAGACGGCGTACAGACCGGCATGGTTTTTGATGTGGTGAACAAAGGCAGGCCCCAAATCGCCAACGAAGGCATCGCCCTGCTCTATACCACCGATGACCTGGCAGGAAAAATTACCATCGACAGCGTTGACGAGGAAGTGGCCTCCGGCAATTTAACCAGGAACGGTTTCTTTGATCGCATTGAGGTCGGGGACGAGATCATTCTGCAGGCGGAGAAGGACAACAAGACGCCGCCTGAAACAGCGGTCAATCCCGAGCTGCGGACTCTGTTGCGGACATTGCGGTAGGGAAGCGCTTTTCGCCAGCGGCATTATCGCCGTGTATACATACGAAAATCAATTTCCCTGGGGGGAAGAAGATCGCCCGTATTCCCCCTGCGCCGCTCCCGCTCGATCCACAAGTCAACCAGCGTGGTGTTGCCCTCCCGGATATGGGCCGGTTCCAGGGAAAAGATTTTTTCCAGCAGTTCGCCGTGTTTCCCGTTTGGAAATGAGCCCAGGGCAAGCCGGGCGGCTGCGTCTATCAGGGGAAGAGACAGGGCGTCAAGGGAACCGGCGCGGCGGATACAGGCGTCCAGTTCGGCGGCGGCTTCCTCCTCGTTTCCGTCCTTGAGCAGCAGGGGAATATACTCCTCCGCAAAGGACTGATCTTCTCCTCCGGGCAGGGCAAGGGCGCGTTTATAGTAATCCAGCGCTGTTTGGGTGTTTCCGTCTTTCAGCGCCGCCACGGCGAGGTTCCGGCAGGCCCAGGGATTTTCTGTTTTGTTAAGGGACTCTTCCCAATGGGCCGCCGCTTTTTCCGCATCTCCCCGCTCAAAGGCCATTACTCCCAGGTGATAGGGTGTAAGCCAATCGCCTTCCCGCATGGGGCTTGCCGCGAGGATGGCCTCCCATTTTTCGTCAACCACAAAACTGCCTGGCCCCGCCTCTGCCGGCCGCAGGGGCAGAGCGCCTGGTTGCAACAGTTCCAGCCAAGGGTTTTCCACTTCGCCGATGGAATTATCGGGAAAGGTGAAGCCCGGCGGCATGGCGGCTAACGATGCGTTGGGCGAAAATCGCTCAAGGCGGCGGCGTTCCAGAGCGCCCCAGCCGCTTCCGGCGCAGAAGATTTCCACCTCCGCGCCTGCACGGGAGCGGGCCTGTTCCAGTGTGGCCTGTAACACCCCGGGCCTGATAGACTGCGTTAGACGATTCGAGATATATTTCGCTGCCGTTTGGTAATGCTTTTGAAAAGCCGCTTCCGGTTCCGCCTCAAAAGCGGTAAAGGCCTGCACCCAGTCCACGGCCCCGCCGCCGGCAATGTCCGCGGTGTGCAGTTGAGTCGGTGCCAGTCCTGCCTGAACTTCAAGGTATTCCCCGCCGGAAAGAGGTTTTGCTTGTGGCAAGGTAAGAAAATCCTGCCAGCGTTTGCCGCCCCTGCCGCTACCCCAGCAGAACATTTTCCGGTAGAGCAGGGGAGCGGTTGACATTTCCCCGTAGGCGTAACCGTCTTCGTAGACCACGCTTTCCCAGGGCAGGGAACCGCCAGCGCAAATCTTGTCATTCTGAAAAAAATACTCGTTGGAATAATCAGATAAGGCAGGGTAACTCGCGTCAACGCCGGGCAGAACCTGCAAATCCGGCAGGCGGCCGCCGCTCATGGTTTTTACTTTTTCCGTACCTGGAACAATGTAGATCACTTCGTCAGATGCGCTGAAAACCCGCACGCCGGGAGTCTGAGGGACCGCCGCGTTTGTCCACCAGTACAGGGGCTTGTCTGCCGCGTCAGGGTTTTCAATCCGGGTATATGCGAATAACGCGGCGGAATCTTCGGGAAGGGTAAATTCGATCCGCCAGAACAGCCTGGTCTGGCGCTCAAATTCCCAAAGCCGCAGTATTTTGAGACCGCCTGCTTCAAAGACACCGGCAAAAACCGGCGCGCAGGTATGTACCGCGTGGCCCAGCCGTCCTATGTTCCACTCAATGCCGCCGGAAAACCATGCGTCTCTGATGGCGAGGTTGGCGGGCCGGAACACCGGGTTGCGATACAGAATGTCCCGGTTCCGCTTTTTGTCGAACAAGTACCAGAGCCGTCCCCCCAGGGCAGGGATAAAGCAGGCCCGCAGAAAATCGTTCTCCATTACAATTGAATCGAATTCCAGATCCACCAGCTCCCGGCTGTAACGGTCCTGCATGGTATAGGGCAGCACACGGAAACCGGTCTCCCGGCCGAAACTGTATTTTTTGTCTTCCGGAAAATTCTGGCCCCCTGCAACCTCTAAATCAGGCTGCCTGAAAAAAGGCTGGGGATTTTCCGCGCCAAAACGCCCGGCAAGGGGCGAGCCTTTCAGCGCCAGTTTTTCCTGACGTATAACAGAAGCGTTCATATTTACTCCCTTTTCTTGACGTATAACGAAAGCGCCTATACTACCCCTTGATCGCCCCGGCGGTTACGCCCTTGATGATTTTGTCAGAGAGGAAGATGTACAGGATGAACGTGGGCAGAAACACGATAACCACACTGGCGAACATTCCGCCCCAGTCACCGGTGTAGCGCATGGACTGGATCATGTTGTACAGGCCCACTGCAACGGGCCGCACGTTCTGCCGGTTGGCGAAGATCAGGGACATAAAGTACTCGTTCCAGATAGTGATAAAGTTGAAAATCGTGAGGGTCACCAGCCCCGGCTGGGCCAGGGGAAACATGATTTTCCAGAAAGTCCCGATAGGCGAACAGCCGTCGATTGACGCCGCCTCTTCGTAGGTGAAACTTAAATTTTTGAAAAAGGCCAGCATATAAAAAACCCCAAAGGGCACGTTTATCGCTATGTACAGGAACATGAGCATAATACGGTTGTTGGTGAGCCGCAGCGACGAGATGATGCCAAAGAGGGGCATGATGATCATAATAACCGGGATGCCCAGGGCCGCAGCGAACATATTTTGTATTAATGTAGAACCGGCAAAACGAACCCGCGAAAGGGTATAGGCCGCAGGCGAGGCAATAAGGATAATCGCCGTACAGGAAACCACGGTATACAGGAGCGAATTCATGAAAAACACCGAAACACGTTGGGTTTTCCAGGCTTTCACGTAATTTTCAAAATGCAGCCCGCTTTCAAATTTGAACATGTGATCCGAGAAAATTTCGCTGGAGGTTGAAAGGGAAGCGAAAAAGACCCAGCCGATGAGCACAAAAGTAAATACCACCCAGAAAATTACCAGGGCATAGCCAAAGATAGAAGAAAAATGTCGTTTGCTTAATACGCTGTTTCCCGCCGTCATATTACACCTCCGCGTCGTCGTTACGCACAATGAAGTTAGTGGCAAAGAACACGGCGATGACGATGAGCATCAGTATCACGCCGATGGCCGCACCGGAACCGGTGTCCCGCACGGTGGTCGCCGACGAAGACGAACCGAAAACTATTTCGTACATATAGTTCATGGGAGCCACCGTATCGTTGGAAAGGTTAACCGGGCTGAAAAGCTGGCCCCACACAAAGAAGCCCACGGTAAATACCGTCCACATCACCACGTTGGTGCGGATAACGCCCTTCATGTTGGGAAGCGTTACGTGCGCAAAACGCTGGAACACATTGGCCCCTTCAAGCAGGGCGGCCTCGTAATAATCCCTGGGAATCTGCTCAATACCGCTGATAAATATCAGCATATGGTAGCCCACCATGCCGAAGCAGTAGGCCGCGAGCATACTCCAGAACAGCAGCCCCGGCGAAGTCCACAGTGTACCGCTCAGGGCTTTCAGGCCCACTGCGGAGAGCACATTGTGCAGAAAGCCGTACTCCGAATTGTACACATAGTTGATCCACATGGTTCCCATTGCCACCGCGCTCACCACATTGGGAAGGTAGATCACGCTGCGGAAAAATTTGGTTCCCTTAAGCCCGCCGGTAAGGGCCACCGCGAAGATCATGGCCATGAACATGACACCGCAGCCCCCGGCAAGCCAAAGCCTGCCGATATTTTTAAGGGACTGCAAAAAAAACGGCATAAGGAACAATTTTTTGTAATTACCAATGCCGTTAAAGGCCCATTTTGAAATTGAATCCGAAACGCTTTCCACGGCGAAAAAACTCATCACTGTAGTACGGAGAGTGGGATACAGAAAAACCAGCGCGTAACACAGTACCGCAGGGCCCAGAAAAACGATAATCATCGGCTTGTTTGGTTTCAGCATCCCACTCCTCCTCGAAACTGCGGACCCCTGCGGGGTCCTTGTTGGACGTTCCCTTAAACGAGTTTACCGCTTCATCGCATCGGCGAACTGCTGGGCGTTAAGATCGCCCTTGATAAGCCTGGCGAAATTTTCCTTGATCTTCGCGTTGATCTCCGCCTTGTCCTCCATGCCGACCGCCCAGGGCAGCCGCTTGGTGGTAGAATCAACCACAGCCTTTGCCTCGGCAAGCTGGGTGGGCCACTGGGAGGCGTTCGCCACCGGGATACCAAGGCTTTCCTGGGCCAGGGTTATGTCCCACTGGCCGGTGGTAAGGTACGCGATGAACTGGAATGCGGCGTCGGCGTTCTTGGAGTTTTTATTGATCCCGAAGCTCTGGGCGCCGAAGTTGTTGGCATTCGGCCCGTCACCGGCAGCGTCAATGGCCGGGAAGGCAAAGGAACCCCACTTCATATTGGGGGCGTTGCCCTTGATCTCGTTGGGCAGCCAGGTGCCATTGAGGTACATAGCGGCCCTGCCGCCGGCGAATTCATTAATCTGTCCTGAAGGCCATACGTTGGCTGCCGCATTGGGGTGGATATAGCCGTTCTTTGCCATGTTTTCCCAGATCTGGCCGAAGCGGAGAACCTGGGGCCCGGAGAAATCGTTGTTCTTCACCATGTTCAAGGCAGCGTCAAGGCCAACGATGCGGTCGATGGTATAACCGAAAAGACAGGCCATGTAGGCGTCGTCAACGGTGATGCCCGCCACACCGATGGCTTTCAGTTTGGCGCAGGCGGCAAGGAATTCGTCCCAGGTCTTGGGCGCGGAAGTAATGCCGGCCTGGTTAAACAGATCCTTGTTGTACATGACTACATAGGTCATGGGCTGGTAGGGGATATTCTTGATCGAGCCGCCGCCAAGCTGCCGGGCAAGGTCAAGCAGGGTTTTGTTCACTACCGCGCTATAAGGCTGGCCTCCGGTGGTAGGATACGACTTGGCAACATAGGAATCCAGAGGCAAGAGGTAATTACCCCAGGTCTGGGACACCCGCTCAATGTCCTCGTCAAAGATGTCGATGGCCTCGCCTGCATCCAGAGCCGGCTGCAGGGTTTTGCGGATATCCCGCCCATTGAAGTTGATGTCAACCTTGATACCTGTTTCCTTTGTAAAGGCTTCCGCCGCACGGGCAATAACCTGCCCCTGGGGCTCCGCCTCGTTCCACATGGTCCAGTATACCAGGGTGTTGCTTTTACCCTTGTCACCGCCGCCGCCGGCAAAAACCATGCCAAGGCCCAGCACCAGTACCGCAATTAAAAGAATTCCACGCTTCATTTCTTTCCTCCATAATCTCAATTTATCTTTAAGATTCAGACTATGCCGAATCTTTTTCCCGTGTCAAACGCCGGCGAGTCGGCGACGCCGGCAAGTCCGGCAGCAATGTCCTCCGCCTGCTTCCACCGCGAATCCATCGACTTAATCAACGCAATCTGTGTCCTGCAGCGATCAAGGTTGTGATCCGGTCTGGTGGTGTGATAATAATGATCCCCTTCCAGGTAATCCGTTAAAAAGCGCAGGCCCATAATCTGGGTGATATTCCGGCCCGCTTCGCAGAGCAAGGCCAGTTCCGCAGGGATTAAAAAATTCAGGGCCTCTGATAAATACCCGTCCAAAAGGGCCTCAAGAAAGATCAGATCGAATTCAACCCTGGAGAGATCCCGCTCGTCTTCCGCGGCCCTGGTGGTAACGGTGCGGATAAGATCCCCCACGTCAAAGAGACTGGTTCCGGGCATCACCGTGTCAAGGTCTATCACACACAGGGCTTCTGAACTTTCGTCATCTACCAGGATATTGTTTATTTTGGTGTCATTGTGGCAAATACGTTCCGGGATAGAGCCATCCCGCAGGGCGCGAATCAAAACGGCGCCCCGCTCCTCATTTTTTCGCATAAAATCAATTTCCGGTTGGACATCCTTTGCCCGGCTGCGGCAATCTTTGGAAAGGGCGTCATAAAAACGCGCATAACGTTTTTCCATGTTGTGAAAATCGGGGATCGTCTCGTGCAGCCGCTCTCCGCCCAGGTCGGCAAGCTGGCTCTGGAAACGGGCGATGCTTGCTCCCAGAAACCGCGCCTCTTTTGGCGAAGAGGTCTGCTCCAGGGTGTGGGAGCCCCCAATGAAGAGATATGTTCGCCACCAGCCGCCCTCGTCATCACGGGCCCAGGGTTTGCCGTCTTTCGCGGGGATCACCGTCAGCGCCCGGCGGCTGACGTCCTTCATGCCGGCCTCTGTCAGTTTTTTTCTGATGCGGCTCGTTACGCGCTCAATATTTTCCATCACCTCGCCGGGATGTATAAAAACCTGCTCGTTGATCCGCTGATGGGTATACTGTACCCGTACTCCGGCCTGGTTCCACACCGACCGGTAGGTGTTGTTGATATGGCCTTTACCAAAGGGCTGGGCGCTTTCGAATTCCCCGTAAATGGCGAACTGGTGTACGACGCGCTCAAAAAGAAGCTGCCGGTTCTCTTTCATGTTGTTATTATACATCACTTACTGAACCAGTGCGCCCAGCGTCGCCTCTATCCATTCATTGGCTTCCGTCGGGTGTTGGGACTGGACAAAGAGAAATTCGATAAGCGCCTCCCGGTATTTGCCGGCGAAATACCAGGTCTGGCCCAGGTAGAAGCGGGCGCGGCTTTCAGTATCACCTGAATGGGGTAGGGCAAGATAATTGAGCAATTCCTCCCGGGCGGTTTCCCAGTCCCGCTTTGAAAAAGACCCCTGCACAATACGCATGAGCGCCGATTCCTCGCCGCCTGCGGGTGTTTCAAGATCCCGCCTGAAGACTCTTGCGTTTTTGGGAGGCAGCGGATTTGGGCGCGTTATCTGCACATTTTCCAGGGCTTTTTGGGTTTCAGGGCTAAGGGGAAGGCGGTTGGGAATATCCCACCACGAATCGCCGCCAGGCACGGCATTGTACACCGTCATGGCGGGCAGGGGCATGGAACGGATCGCCTGCACCGGGGAAACGCCGCCCGAAATTGCCGCCGCCTGGGTAGTAGCGTTGCGGCCGGGGTAAATGTTCATGCGGCCGCCGGTCAGATCATCTTCGGCAATGATCGCGTAATACCAGGAAAGGCCCGGCACCGGATAATCCACAAAGGGAAAACTGATCCCTGACTGCACTACAACGGCGTTGAGTAAATCCTGGGGCTGCCTGATGGGGTGCACGCTCCGGTAGAGCACCGCGTTCTTCGGCGCTTCCGCCGTATCCACCAAACGGTAGGTGATAATTACCTGCTCGCCGTCCACCTGCGCCCAAAGGCCGGATGTTTCCGGTTCAGGGGCAATTTCAGCGGCAGGCGGCGCTTCTTCGCCCTGGGCGGCAAAAACCGTGGTAGTATTGGCCTGGGGAATAAAAATGTCAAAGCGCCGCCCCGAAGTGTCGCTGGCGGCGATAAAATAGTGAATGCTTTCCAGGCCATCGGTCTCGTCAATAAAAGACTGGGCGCCGTAGGCCAGTTCTACCGGCTTGCTGTTTGGGATTACCCCGTTAAAGGGCCTGGCGGAACGGAAAATATACACCGGCCCCCGGACATCCCGGGAATCTGTCCAGGTAAGGCGGATAAGGTTGTTCCGGGTCTCGACCCTGATTTCCGACACAAAGGGGGAAAACCCGTCCCCGCTCTGGGCAAAAACCCCTGCGGCTGCCCACACGAGAAGGGTAAACGCAAACATATACCGTTTATTCGTTGCGGAGGGGTTTATGTTCGATTCCTTTTTTAAGGTTATCATTATATTACTATTTTAACTGCTGAGACCTTCGTCGTCCAGAGCAAAATATAACAATAACATCAAAATATATGGTAACCTTTACAGACCAATATACGCCTGTCATGATGGCGCTTTTGGCGTATACCATTATCAATATGCAGTATTTCCTGCCCATGCACCATGTAACCATACTGATAGGTGGCGGCAAGGGTTATTATTCCTAACCCGGTGCGTTACCTAAAACAATTGACAAAATAAAAATAATTAGTAAAACAGCATTTAATGAAAATACATTTGATGAAATATATACAGTAAATACAATATATTTCTGGAAAGAATTGGACAAATGTTTTTCGGAGATCAAAAGAATATTAAAACCCAATGGAATATTTATAAATGTTTTTTATACCAAAGAATATTTGAATAAAATAATATATACAGAATATGGTTTTAATAAATATACCGTTTATACATAAATCTTTGATTGTATGCGAAGGGTACATACCCCGCCCCTCTGGGGCGGGGTATGTACCCTGAGGACAAATACCTTACCAAAACAACCATACCCCGTCCGCTCTGCGGCGGGGTTGGTTGATTTATGTTCGGATTGAAGGACTTAGTCCCAATTTCCGGACCGTTCAGTTATACCATTCCCGGCGGTATTGGTTTTAGCCATACGGTTGTCGTTGGTTCCGGTGGTGTTTATACGCTGGAGAAGAAGCAGGCTGCTGTCGATGTCAATCCTTACCGCTCCGTTAGTATTGGTATTCGTCGCATCATTTTGGCCGTAAATGGTACCGCCGGTTTTGTTAAACGTGGAGTTTTTGCTATTTCTTACTAATACACCATAGGAGCCGTTCGTAAGAATATTTCCCCCCGAAATGGTAAATAAATTATTCGTACCACTCATATGTACGCCGTTAATCAGATTATTGCTGATATTTCCATTGGTCATGGTGAAGATGATACCCGTAGTTGTATCCGTAATTCTCACGCCCTGGTAATTATTATCGTTAATACTTCCTCCCTGCAAACTGAAGGAACTGTCGGTGCCGTTTATATACACTCCATAGTTACTTTCATTGATACTTCCTCCCCGCAAACTGAAGGAATTGTCCGTACCGGCTATAAACACTCCTTGATTGGTATTACCATTGATGCTTCCTCCCGACATGGTGAAGGAATTGTCCGTACCGGCTATATACACTCCTTGAATGGCATTATCATTGATACTTCCCCCCGATATGGTGAAGGAACTGTTTATACTCTCCGACCATATTCCCACACCGGAGTCAGTATTGCCGGTGATACTTCCCCCTGACATGGTGATAGAAGCGCCATCGCCATTTATTTCCGCGCCGGCCACGTTACCGGTGATGGTGCCGTTCTTCATGATAAAAGAACCGGTACCCATACTCACCCCCGCCCTGTTGCCACTGATGGTCCCGCCGGACATGATGAAAGTACCCCCGTCGATCCATACACCTTGATCTTCAATACGGTTCGTTATGGTTACACCGGACTTTATTTCAACAGTCGCACCGCCCAATACGACCATGAGCGGATCGCTTCCTTCCCACTCTGAGCGGAGGAGTTGTATATCTTCAAGAACAAGTTCGGCATTCTCGATTACAAAAAGAGGTTGATGGTCTTGTACCCGTTTCCAGGTGATCATATTGGACCCGGTTCCCTTCAAGGTGATTTTGACTCCAGGTGTACCAAAATAAATATAGGGGTAATCAATCACATCCCCCTGCACCTTGACCAGATACTCACCGGGGGTGTTCCTGATACTAGCCAGGGTTGATCCAAAATCGGTGCCGTCTACCGTGTATTCCTGTATATTGCCGCCATTTACCGGATCCTCTCCGCACCCGGCTAAAACCAGCGCCAGTACCACCGCTGTTAGCGCCGCTCTCATGAAACTACGTTTTTCTATGATCATTTGTTTCTCCAAAAGAACCTAAAAGGTTCATATTTTAAAACAATAT